>JBARJU010000131.1:0-1805 GCA_049800435.1 Solirubrobacteraceae bacterium | reverse complement strand
TGCCCGCGCCGCGGGCCCGCACGGGCTGATGAAAATGCCGCAAGTTGCGGGAATCGCGGGAATCGAGGGCTATTTTCATGTCAGGACGCGAGCGGGAAGAGGCGCGCAGCGTCCTCGTCCATGTCGAGCTCTCGCACCACACGCGCCGGTGCGCCGACGGCGATGCAGCGCGGAGGCACATCGTCGCGAACGACAGAGCCCGCGCCCACAACAGCGCCCCGTCCGATCGTGACCCCGGGCAGGATCGTGACATTCTGGCCGAGCCACGCGCCGTCTTCGACGACGACGGGGCGCATGTCTGCAATCTCCTGCTCGAGTACCGGTACCTCGTCGCGCTCAAATCCGTGGCGGTGGTCGGCGATGTAGACGTTGCGTGCGAACAGGACCTTGCGACCGATATGGACGCTCATGGCTGCGGAGAGCACGCAGTAGCCGGCGATCGATGTCCCGTCTCCAATCTCCAAGCGGCCACCCGGCTCGTGCGTGAGCAGCCAGCAACCGGGGCCGAGGTAGACATGGTTGCCGACCGCGATCCGCCGGGTGCCCTCGAGCTGGATCGGCAGCGAGAGGCGGCTGCGCGGCCCGAGGCTCTCAAAGGATGAGCGCATCGCCAGCGAGAAGGCGCGGTCGCGGGCCCGCCGGTAAAGGCTATGAGTGTCGGCGCTGTTCACCGGAAGGGTGGTGGCGCGATGCCGCAGACGACGGCGAGGGCCTTGCGCTCGGCGATGAGGCGCGTTCGGGTCGCTCCACGCCGCCTGGGCTTGAGCGCCAGTCCGATCACGCGCACGAGGTGGCGCGCGACGAGCGCCGCGCGGACCGACGCAGCCTGGCTGCGCCGGTAGTGCTTGCGCGCAAACAGCAACTTGGCGTAGCTCAGCTGCGCGACGAGCTCGGGCTTGGTGCTCGGGGTGCTGTGGTGGGTGATGACCATCTGCGGGAAGTGGCGCACGTCCCAGCCGGCCGCCTTCGCGCGATAGCACCAATCGGTCTCCTCCGAGTACAGGAAGAAACGCTCGTCGAGGCCCCCGATCTGCTCAACCGCCTCCGCGCGCGCGAGCAGGAAGGCTCCGACCAGCCAGTCCACAGAGTGCTCTTCGCGGTAACGGCCCGGCTGCGGCCGCTCCTCTCGCCAGTCGCCCAACGGCAGCGCGAGCGCCTCGCCAAAAGCACGCCACGGCGAGGGAAACCCGCGAATCGAGTGCTGCAACTGCGCGTCGGAGCCCTGCTGGATCACACTTGCGATCCCGACCCGCGGGCGAGCGTCGAGCGTCGCGACCAGCTCGGCGAAGGTCCCCGAGACGATCTCCACGTCGGGGTTCAGCAAGAGCACGTAACGGCCACTGGCCAGCGCAAGCGCCCTGTTGTTGGCCGCGGCGAAGCCGATGTTCTCGCAGCGCTGCACATGAATGTCGGCGAAACGGCGCTCGATCGCCTCGGGCGTGTCGTCGGTGGATCCGCTGTCGATCACGAGCCACTGCACATCCAGCGCGCCGGTGGCGGCGCGCGCGGAGTCGAGCGTCGCAAGCGCGAGCTCGCGCCGCTCGTGCGTTACGACGATCACGCTGAGGTCCGGCCCTTGTGGGCTGGCCTCCACGGCGGTCAGTTCAACAGGCGAGGGATTCTCGAGGGTCATGGTCATCGACATGGTGGCATGGGCGGGCGCGGCGCTCATGAGGCCTGTCCGAGGCGGGCGGGTGTCAGTGCTCGCCGTACCCGTGCGCGCAGCTCGCGGCGCACGAAGCGGCGCAGCGCGGGGTCATCGAAGCGAGTCGTGCGGCTGGCGGCCGCCTGGAGGTAGCCGAGGA
>JBARJU010000130.1:0-4772 GCA_049800435.1 Solirubrobacteraceae bacterium | reverse complement strand
TCCCGCGGGAGCGCGCGTGCGCGATCCGGCGGCACTTGCCGCTGTCGCCGTGCTCGCCGCCGCCCCGGCTCGGTTCGCGGCGTTTGTCGTGCGCGTATACGACGGTCCCGAAGGGCTCACGGTGGCGATGCGCAATGGGCTGCTCGTGTACTTCGGCAACGCCACGCGACCGCACGCCAAGTGGCTGTCGCTCGCGCGCGTGCTGGTCTCGCCGAGCGCGGTGGGCGCCGTATACGTGGACGTGCGCCTACCCGAGCGTCCCGCCGCCGGCTTCTCCTCCGCGTCCTCTTCGTCGTCCTCCACAGCGGTGGAAGGCTCAAGCTCGGAACCGACCGCAGAAGCGCTCGCCGCCAGCCTCTCCAAGGCTGCGGGCGGAAGCATCGGGGCGCCCACGGGCCCGTCGTCGGGCGCTGAAGAACGCGAAGGCACGGGCCAGGGCGGAGCGACGGCCGGCACATCGACGACCGTCCCGGGCGGCTGAGACACACTGAATCTCGACTCGAGGGTTACTTCATTTCGGAGCCGATTCTCGACCGATGATCGAGGGTTGGCGGTTCTGCAACGATTGTTGCGAGACTGGGGGTTGCCGTTGACAGGGCGAAGTTCCCTGCATAACTTGCGTATTCTGATGGCTGGTCCCGCGGTGCGGGGCAAACCTTAAACAACTACTCGAGGGCTCGGACATCATGGAGAGCGGCGGCAGCTACCTGGCGGTCATAAAGGTCGTGGGAGTCGGCGGAGGCGGGACCAACGCGGTCTCGCGCATGGTCGACGCGGGGCTACGCGGCGTGGAGTTCATCGCCGCCAACACCGACAACCAGGCGCTCGCGATGTGCGACGCCGACATCAAGCTCAACATCGGCCACGAGTCCACCCACGGTCTCGGCGCCGGCGCCAACCCCGACGTTGGCTTCGCCGCGGCGGCGGAGTCGCGAGACGACATCAAGGAGGCGCTGAAGGGCGCCGACATGGTGTTCGTCACGGCAGGCGAGGGGGGAGGCACCGGCACCGGCGCGGCCCCCGTGATCGCCGAGATCGCCAAGAACGAGATCGGCGCGCTCACCGTCGGCGTGGTCACGCGCCCGTTCGATTTCGAGGGCTCCCAGCGCGGACGTCAGGCCGTGGAGGGAATCGATCGCCTGCGCGAGGTCGTCGACACCCTGATCGTGATCCCCAACGAGAAGCTGCTCGCCGTCGTCGAGCGGCGCACGTCCATGCTGGACGCGTTCCGCGAGGCCGACAACGTGTTGCGCCAGGGGGTCCAGGGCATCACCGACCTGATCACGATCCCCGGCCTCATCAACCTCGACTTCGCCGACGTGCGCACGATCATGCACGACGCCGGGTCGGCCCTGATGGGGATCGGCACCGGCAGCGGCGAGGCCCGCTGCGCCGACGCCGCGCGCGCCGCGATCTCCTCGCCGCTGCTCGAAGAGTCGGTCGACGGGGCGACGGGCATCCTCCTGAACATCACCGGCGGCAAGGACCTCGGGCTGTTCGAGGTCAACGACGCGGCCGAGATCATCCAGAGCGCGGCCGACCCCAACGCCAACATCATCTTCGGCGCCGTGATCGACGAGAGCATGAGCGACGACGTGCGCGTGACCGTGATCGGCACCGGCTTCGACCACCGTCCCGGACGGGCCGTGCGCGGCGACCGCAAGCGCCGCGAGAGCGGACGTCCGGATCGTGGGCCGCGGATCGACGATCGTCAGCGCTCGGCCTTGGAGATCTCCGACGACGACATCGACGTCCCGCCGTTTCTTCGTTGATGTAGTTCACCCCCGCACATGTGCGGGGGTGCCGATGGCGCATGCGCCATCGGACGACAAGCCGCATGCGGCTTGTCGCGGGGACGCACATGTGCGCCCCCGAACAGCAATACTGCGCGCGTGCGCCGTACCCCTCTCTACGACCGCCACCTCGCCGCCGGCGCCAAGCTCGTGGACTTCGCCGGCTGGGAGATGCCGGTCCAGTATCCCCTCGGTGTGCGCGCCGAGCACATGGCTGTGCGTGAGCGCTGTGGCATCTTCGACGTCTCGCACATGGGGGAGATCGAAACGGTTGGGCCTCAGGCCGAGGCGCTGTTGCAACGCCTGCTCTCCAACGACGTCTCCCAGATCCCCCTCGGTGGCTCGCAATACTCCGTGCTCTGCGATGAGCGTGGCGGCGTGCTTGACGATCTCTTCACGTATCGACTGGAGCCAGACCGCTATCTCACGGTCACAAACGCCTCCAACCACGAGTCCGACCTCGCCTGGTTTCGCGCCCACGCCGCCGGCTTCGACGCCGAGATCGTCGATCGCATCGACGACTACGCGATGCTCGCCGTGCAGGGCCCGCGCGCCCGCGAGATCGTCCAAGCGATCTCGGACGCGCCGCTTCCTCCCCGCATGACCGCCTCCACGCGCCGTCTCGGCGGGGCCGAGGTGCTCGTGTGCGCCACCGGCTACACCGGCGAGCAGGGCGTCGAGCTGCTGCTCGCGCCCGCTCACGCTCCTGCGCTGTGGGACGAGCTCTGCCGTCGCGGCGCCTCCCCCGCGGGTCTCGGCGCGCGCGACACCCTGCGCTTGGAGGCATGCTTCCACCTCTACGGCCACGAGCTCTCGCTCGAGCGCGACCCGATCGAAGCGGGGCTCGGCTGGTGCTGTCGCGAGGACACCTCCTTCATCGGCGCGGATGCGGTCCGCGCCGCCCGCCTGTCCCCCGATATGGGGGGTGCCCTTCAGGGTGCGCGCGCCGCGTTCGCCATCGTTCGCACCTCACCGCCGTCTCCGCCGGTGCTGGCGGCGACCGTCGGACGGCCGCACATGCTGGTCGCGTTCATGATCGACGGTCCCGGCATTGCCCGCCAGGGCAACCCTGTCGTCGATGGCGGCGTTGTTACAAGCGGCACGCTCTCCCCCTGCTTGGACGCCGGCATCGGCTTGGCCTATGTGCCCGCCGAGCGCGCCCCCGTGGGCACCCACATCCAGATCGACGTGCGCGGGCGCATACGCGACGCCCACGTCCACGCCAAGCCCTTCGTTCCGAAGCGGGCTTGAATATCCTGCCGGCAGATCAACGACGAAGCAAGGAGCCCCGCCGATGGCCGAGGTGAGCTACCCAGACGACCTCTTGTACCACGCAGAGCACGACTGGGCCCGCATCGACCCCGCCGACCCCGAGCTCGCCACGCTCGGCATCACCTGGTTTGCCCAGGACGCGCTCGGTGAGGTCGTGTTCTTCGAGCCGCCCTCGCCTGGCGCCCAGCTCATCAAGGACGAGCCCTACGCGGAGGTCGAGTCCGTCAAGGCCGTCTCCGATGTCGTAGCGCCCCTCTCCGGCGAGATTGTCGAGGTCAACGAGGCACTGGCGGACAGTCCCAACTCGATCAACGACGACCCCTACGGCGAGGGCTGGCTCGTGAAGATCCGCCTCACCGATCCCGCCGAGAGCTCCAGCTTGATGGACGCCGACGCCTACTCGGCCACTTTGGGCGGCTGACGGAGCCCGCTGGCCAGCGGCTACGCTCACTCTCACTTGACCACCTACACCTCAGTCACCGACAGCGACCTCTCCGCGATGCTCGCGGCGATCGGTGTCTCCTCCGTGCAGGAGATCTTCGACCGCCAGATCCCCGAGGGCGTGCGCCTCTCGCGCCCGCTCGCACTCCCCGACGGCATGAGCGAGCAGGAGGTCTACGAGCACCTGCGCTCGCTCGCCTCCCGCAACGTCTCCGCCGAGGACGAGTTGTGCTTCCTGGGGGCCGGCATGTACGACCACTACGTACCGTCGATCGTCGACATGTTGACGGAGCGCTCGGAGTTCCTCACCCCCTACACGCCCTACCAGCCGGAGATATCCCAGGGTGGGCTGCAGGTGATGTTCGAGTACCAAACCGCGATCTGCGAGCTCACGGGGCTGCCCGTCTCAAACGCCTCGGTGTACGAGGGGCCGAGCGCCGTCGCCTCGGCCGGCTACCTGGCCAAGCTCCACAACGGGCGGGACCGGTTCGTGGTCTCAGCAGGCCTTCACCCCCACACGCTCGCCACGCTTCGCACCTACGCTCACGGCTACGGCATCGAGGTCGTGGAGGTGCCCCTCTCGGGCGGCGTCATCGATCCCGATGCGTGGGCGCAGGCGATCGACGAAGACACATCCGCGGCGATCCTTGCCCAACCCAACTTCTACGGCGCGGTGGAGGACGTGGCGGCACTCACCGCCGCCGCCAAGACCGAGGGCGGCGAGCAGCTCGTCACGATCGCCCAGGTCGACCCGATCGTGCTCGGCATACTCATCCCACCCGGCGACTGCGGCGTGGACGTCGCCGTGGGGGAGGGCCAGTCGCTTGGCAACCGCCTCGACTTCGGCGGCCCCTCCTTCGGCTTCTTCGCCGCCCGCGACCCTTATCTGCGCCGCATGCCCGGTCGCATCGCCGGGGAAACGCGCGACGTGGACGGCCGCCGCGGCTTCGTGCTCACGCTGCAAACGCGCGAGCAGCACATCCGCCGTGAGAAGGCCACGTCGAACATCTGCACATCCCAGGCGCTCAACGCGCTCGCGGGCGTCGTCTACCTTGCCTGGCTGGGACGTCGCGGCTTCGTCGAGCTCGGCGAGCTGTTGCTCAAGCGCACCCACTACGCCCGCTCCACGCTCTGCGCGCTGGAGGGTGTCGCCCCGCTTCACTCCCAGCCGGTGATGCGCGAGTTCGCCGTGCGCCTGGACGCGGACGTGGCGGCCGTGCGCCGGCGCTGTGCCGCGGAGGGCGTCAACCCGGGCGCCGACATGCA
>JBARJU010000129.1:0-4420 GCA_049800435.1 Solirubrobacteraceae bacterium | reverse complement strand
TCGCGGCGGCGCTCGGCGAGGCCGGCGTCGGTTGCCGCGCCTACTACCGCACCCCCGTGCACGCCCAACCCGCGATGCGCGCGTGGGGCGAGGGGCTGGACCACCTCCAGGGCACCGAGGAGGCGGCCCGCACGCACCTGGCGATCCCGATCGGCCCGGTGCTCGCCCGCGAGCAGGTCGAAGAGGTCGTGAGCGCGGTCCGCGACGCGCTCTGACCCGCCGTTTCGCACCTGCGCGCCGCTCACCGAGAGACCGTGTTTTTGGACAAAGACACGTTCCGCGGCCAGGAACACGCCCGCGGTTAGCGCCAGCGCTCGAGCAGGTCTTGCTCTCCCACCTCGCGCACCACCCTCGCGGGGACACCGATCACGACCGCCCGGGGGGGCACGTCCTTCGTGACCACTGCGCCGGCGGCCACGAACGCCTCCTCACCGATCTCAACTCCAGGCGTGAGCACGGCGCCGCCGCCGACCCGACACGCGCGCCGCAGCGTCGCACCACGCAAAGGTGTCTCCGCGCCGTGCCTGTTCATGGTGTCGTCGTTTGTGGTGGTGGCGCCCGGCCCCACAAACACGTCGTCCTCCACCACCGTGAAGGCGGTCAGATAGACGCTCGTTTGGACCTTCACGCGTGCGCCCACCACGACGTCGTTGTCGACCACGCTGCCGCGCCCGATCACCGAGCCGGACCCGATCCGGGAGCGCTCGCGCACATAGGACTGATCGCCGAGGATCGCCTCATCGCCGACGCTCGCCCCCGCGAACACCACAGCGCCTGTGCACACGGTCACGCGCTCGCCGAGCTCAAGCGTCCCGACATCACCTTTGGCCGATGACCCGCGTGCCAGGCGTGGGCGCTTGCCGAGCACGGCGTGGTCCTCGATCAGGCACCCATCGCCGATCATCGTGCCCTCGTGGACCACCACGTGGGCGCCAAACGTGACGCCTTCCCCGATCCGAACGTTCTCGCCGAGGACGAGACCCGGTGCGCGGGCATCTCCGCTCAACGCGAGCTTCCCAGCCACAGGAACGACCCATCCCCCCCAAAAACAGGCCCTCCGCAACGGCGTGCCGCCTCACTCACAGTCGCACCACGCTCTGAGCACTACTTCCGCGCGTTACACCGCGCAGATCGACCGTGATGCGCGCTCGCTGGGCGATCGTCTGGTAATCGATTCCCGGATGGGCGGTCACGACCAGGGCGAGGTCGGCGTCGCCGAGCGCCTCCTCCAGCCCCACGCTCTGGAGGCCAAACTCGGGGAGCGTCCTCACATGTGGGTCGTGGTAGGCGAGCTCCGCGCCGAGCTCCTTGAGCAGCTCGACGATCTTCAAGGCAGGCGACTCGCGCACGTCGCCGACGCCGGGCTTGTAGCTGACACCGATGACCGCGATCCGTGCGCCCCGCACCGCCCGCCCGGCGTCGTTGAGCGCGCGCTGCACCTTGGCCACGCAGTGATAGGGCATCTGCTGGTTGACCTTGCCCGCCAGCTCGATGAACTCAGTGCTCATGTCGAACTCGCGTGCCCTCCAGCTCAGATAGAACGGGTCCACCGGCAGGCAGTGCCCTCCCATCCCCGGGCCCGGCTCAAAGCGCATGAACCCATAGGGCTTGGTCGCAGCAGCCTCCACCACCTCCCAGATGTCGATCCCCATGCGGTCGGTCAGCATCGCCAGTTCGTTCACCAGCGCGATGTTCACCGAGCGGAAGATGTTCTCGAGCAGCTTCGTGAGCTCCGCCGCCTCGGGGCTCGACACGCGTACCACCTGGTCGCACACCTGCTCGTATAGCGCCTGAGCCCTGTCGGCGCACGCCTCCGTCAGCCCACCGAGCACCTTTGGGGTGGTGCGCATCGTGAAGTCGGTGCGTCCCGGGTCCACGCGCTCGGGAGAGAACGCCAGGTGGAAGTCCCCACCCGCCTTCAACCCCGACTCCTCGAGCAGCGGCGCCACCCGCTCGCGCGTCGTCCCCGGGTAGGTGGTCGACTCGAGCACCACGAGCTGGCCCGCCCTCAGGACACCGGCAAGCCTGCGCATGCTGTCGACCAGAGGCGCAAGATCGGGCTCACGATTGGCGCTCAGCGGTGTCGGCACGCTCACGAGCACAGCGTCGGCGCTCGCGAGCTCCTCGTAACGTGTCGTGACGGTCATCCGATCGAGCACCGCCCGCAGGCGCTCGGATGGGATGTCCTCAATATAGGACTCACCACCCGCCAGCTGCTGGATCTTGCGCGCGTCGACGTCCACGGCAACGACGTCGCAACCCTCCTCGGCGAAAACCACCGCGAGCGGCAGACCGACATAGCCGAGCCCGATAATGCCGACGGTCGTCATTCACCGACAGTCTAAGGACCGCCCCCGATGGGAGGGCGCGCCCGGGCCGCGCGCGGACCATCCAAGAGGCGCCGACGTCGGGGCCCCGGGCCCGCGAGGAGTAGGCGAAACGGCCCTACACGGGACCCGCGACGGCTTGAAGCGCGCGCATGTCCGCCCCCACCATGCGCTCCACAAGCTCCTCGAAGCTCACCTGCGGCTCCCACCCAAGCTCGCGCCGCGCCTTGCTCGGGTCCCCCACGCTCGCGGTCGCCTCAGGAGCGCGAACGAGCTTCTGGTCCACCCTCACGTAGCGCTCCGCCTCGAGGCCCACGCACGCGAACGCCGTCCTTGCAAGCTCCGCTACCGTGCGGCCCATCCCGCTCGCGAACACGTAGTCGCCAGGCTCCTGCTGCTGGAGTGTCAGCCAGGCGCCCTCGATCACGTCACCGGCGAACGACCAGTCGCGTACCGCGTCGAGTGCGCCGAGCGTCACCTCCTCCGCGAGCCCCAGCTTGATCTGAGCCGCCGCCCGAGTAATCGTCCTTGTCACGAACTGGCGCGGCCTGCGCTCGGACTCGTGATTGAACATGATCCCCGAGCACGCATACAGCCCGTCGTGGCCCCTCATCGCCCCCACGAGCTGGTGCGAGGCCAGCTTCGCGATCGCATAGGGCGACGTCGGCCGACACGGCGTGCTCTCGCGCTGTGGGCTCTCCGGCGCCTCACCGAACATCGCCCCCGACGCGGCCACAAATACCCGCGGCCGCGGATCGCTGTCGCGCGCTGCCTCCAGCAGTGTCGCGGTAGAGCCCGTGATCGCCCTCAGCGTCTCGGCCGGACGTTCCCAAGAGAACGGTATGAACGAGGGCGAGGCGAGGTGGTAGAGCTCGTGGGGCTGAGTCTCCTTGACCGCCTTAACCAAGTCACTTGCAATGAGCAAGTCGCCCGGTAGCAACGCGATCCGCTCACGCAGGTGCTCGGAGCAGCCAAGCTCCCGGCTTCCCCCGCCGCGGACCAGTCCGGTCACCCGATAGCCCTTCTCGAGCAACAACTCGGCGAGGAACGACCCGTCCTGGCCGGTGATGCCGGTTATCAGGGCGCGCTTGGATTGCGTCTCCACGCCCGCAGCTTACGTTCTCGCGGGCATCGGCTCCGCGAGCGCGTGGTCAATCCATGTCGCGCAGGTGCTGATACTCAGGCAGCGAACGGCACTCCGGACCCGCCTCGCGTGCCCGTAGGTCGAAGTACAGGATCGCGAGGGTGAGCGCCGTGAATGATGCGATCAGCGTGTAGACGGCGATCCCTACCAGCATCGAGGCAACGCTTGTGGCACTGCCAATCGTGGCCACACCGGCGCCCAAGCCGACGATCCCCGTCAGCAGACCGATGGTCAGCAGCAGGCCAAAGACGTGCAAGTAGTGACCCGCCGTGAGCTTCCTACTGCGACGCAGGGCCGGCATCCAGCCTTCGTTGTCGACAGCCGCCGTCTGTGCGACCACTGCCCACCCCAAGCTGAGCAGGATTCCGGGGATTATCAGCGCCAGAAAACCGAGGGCGATAAGGATGCCCGCGACAACCTGCGCTGCCGCCACGACGGGCAGTACACGCAGACCCCGCTGAGCGACAGGCCCGAACCTCGGCGCGCGGCCGGCCCCGATCTCGACCACCGCATGCACATGCAGTGCCGAGATCAGCGGCCCCACGAGCACGTAATAGAGCAGCTCGAACAGAACGAGCGCGCCCGCATTCCCACTCCCCCCGCCCCCAAATGGACCTGCCCCGGTGACCGCAAGCTTCGCCAGCTCATATGGCGCGATCACGAACACGGCCAACGCCGCGAACAGCAACGGATAGCGCCGATACATCGTGAGCGCCACGCTCAGGATCTCCCCAACCGAGCGCTCCCGCTCGATGTCGGTTGCCTCCGATGCCTCCACGCCGCGGAAGCCTAGTGCTCAGGCCCGACGAGCACTGGATCGATTCGTTCCATATACAGCTTCAAGGCCCTCCGCCACAACCGCGGGGGAGCACAGCTCGCGCACCCGCATGCGCCCGCGCTCTCCGGCGTGCGCGTCCCCCCACAGCCGCCCGATCGCGCCGGCGAGCGC
>JBARJU010000128.1:0-10818 GCA_049800435.1 Solirubrobacteraceae bacterium | reverse complement strand
GTAGCCGTTCAGTCCTCTGGGTTGCCATTACCAGGTGCGTGGCTGGGGGCGGCGAATTGTTGGGGTGTGGAGCGTGCGGAGGCTGAGGCGGTTTATGACTCTGGCCGTGAGGCGTGTGTGGAGTTCTTGATGAGCTTGTTGGCGGTGCAGGAGCGGTTGGGGGAGCGTGTGCGGGTGCTGGAGGCCAAGGGCGTCGCGAGTTCGCGTAACAGCTCGGTGGCGCCGTCAGCGGACACTCCGGTGTCGCGGCAGGAGCGTCGCGCGTTGGCGAGGGCGAAGACGAAGGAGCTGCTCAAGAAGGACGGGGAGCGACGCAAAGCGGGCGGTCAGCCCGGTCACCGGGGTTCGGGGCGCGAGCTGTTGGGTGAGGATCGGATGAGCGAGATCGTCGATCACTACCCGAGCGAGTGCTCGGGCTGCGGACACGAGTTCACGGAGGTGGAGAAGGTTCCGCGGTGGGGTGCCGGGCGCCATCAGGTCGCCGAGCTGCCCCCGATCACCGTCGAGTACGTCGAGCATCGCACGCAGGCGTTGCGCTGCCCAGGCTGTCATACGCGCACGCGCGGCACTCTGGGCGTCCTCGGGGAGTCCGCGTTCGGGCCGATCCTGCAAGCGGCGCTGGTGACGCTGACCACACGTAACCGGATCTCCCGACGCGATCTGAGCGAGTTCGCGTGCGAGCTCTTCGGGGTCAGGATCTCCACCGGCGCGATCGATGAGATCTGCCAACGCGCCTCAGCACTATTGGCCGGCCCTCATGAGCGGCTTGTGGCTGGGGTGCTGGAGTCTGGGGCGATCAACGTCGATGAGACTGGATGGTTCCTAGCAGGAGAGAACCGGTCGATGTGGACCGCTGCCACCGCGAACGCGGCGGTCTTCCGGATCGTGGCCGATCGTCATCGTGACCGTTTGATCGAGCTGCTCGGCCCCGAGTTCGCCGGGATCGTGACCTCCGATCGCTGGTGGGCCTACGACCACCTGGACCTCGAGCACAGGCAGGCGTGCTGGTCGCATCTACAGCGAGATTTCCGCTTCCACAGCGAAGGACTGGCCCTGCAGAAAGAGTTCGGGCGGGCCGGCCTCGAGTTGACCGGCCGAATGTTCAAGATCTGGCACGCGTTCACCGAGCACCAAGACCGTGAGCGTCTGATCCTGGAGATGAAACCCATCCAGGACGAGTTCCTCGCGCTGCTTCAGCACGCCGGCCAGAAGAGCAAGCGCCACCGTCTGCACCGGCGCTTCGCGAACAACCTCCTGAAGATCTGGCCCGCGCTCTGGACGTTCCTGACCGTCCCCGCCGTCACGCCTACTAACAACGCCGCCGAGCGCGCGCTCCGCGGACCAGTCATCCACCGCAAGCTCAGCTACGGAAACCAGTCCGACGCGGGCGAACGGTTCACCGAACGATCCCTCTCCGCCTCGGTCACATGCCGCCTACAACACCGCAGCCTGTTCGCCTACCTCCGCGATCTCCTCGCCGCCCACCAACACGGCGGCGCGCTCCCCGCCCTCCTCTGACCCCCAAACCCAGAGGACTGAACGGCTACGTGTTCGTGGTCAGGGCCAGGCGCTAGCTCTGTGACGAGGTTCGGCTGCTCTCGGCGCGGCGGAACCCCAATGCTCGCGGTGGCCGCCCTGGCGGTCCCGCGTCGGCGCTCGCCGAGCCGGCCCGCGACACCTCGACAGGGGACTTGACCTTTCTCGGAAGTGGAGCTAAACGTGTTCGGCGATGAATCCCATCGGCGAAAAGGAGGCGTGATCGTGCCGCTGAGCGTGAGCTATAAGCACTTCGGCCGCAAGCGTGGAGAGGAGATCGGCGAGGTTGTGATCTTCGACTCAGAGCAAATCGACGCCGACCCGGTTCTCGTCGCCAGCGCCACGGAGGTCAACGGCGCGACGGTGATGATGGTTCCCTTCGGCCACGACTCGCCGGGGATCACCGAGCTTGGCTACGAGACCCGCCGCGAGGCCGAAGCCATCGCCGAGCAGCAGGGCGTCCCGCTCTCCGAACACTGAGGGCGCCCACACCATGACCACGCAAGACCGGGAGATCAGGCAGGCCGTCGAGCCCGACGACGGGCTGGAGGACCACTTCATCAAGGCCACCGTCAGGGTGCTCGACGGCGCCGGGATCGGCGCCCGGTATGACTTCCCTGGATGCCTGTTCTTCGACGCGCTCGGGCGAGAATGGGCGACCGCCTACACCGGCCTGCACGTCAACGACAACGAAGGCTACGGCGATGAGTTTCCCGGCGACGAGCGGCTGGTCGCGCTGGAGTCGAAGGGCACGCTCAGCGTCGGCGAGTACGCCGACACGCTGCTCGCCGTGATCGAGGACGCCCGCGCAGCGGCGACACCATGAAGTGCTGTTACTGCGGCCACGACCTCGACGGCGGCTACATCGAGGGAATACCCGCTTGGGATCATCAGATCCTCTGGCGCGAAGACGCCGAGACGCAGTACTGCTCGGCCGAGTGCCTGCGCAAGCGCGTGGGCGAACTGTTCATCCGCACGAAGCTCCCCGCGAGCGCTGGCCGCGGTTCACCGTCGAGGTCCCGCCCGAGTTGGCGGTGCTGCTCGACACCGTGTCGGGCACACAGCGGCAGCGCCGCTGCGACGTGGTGTGCCTGCTTCCCGGTTGTTGCGGGCGTCTGCGTGGTTGAGTGGCATCAGGCTGGATCAGATGGGAGCGGCCCGCTATACCCCGGCGCCGTTGGCGTGAAGGGAGAGTGCGTTCAGGTCTTGAATGGGGCCATGCGTACAGCTAGAGGCAAGCCGCACCGGACCAGTAGCCCGAATCGTCCCTGTGGCACGGCGGCGGCCTCGGCGCGCATCATCGCCACGAGCTGGTGCTTAAAGTCAACACGCGGATAGCGGTGCAGGATCTCGGTCACGGTGGCAGGAGCCACGTCCCAGATGCGCAGCCCGGCACCGTCAACCATCGCGCCCCACGCGCTCGCGAGCAAGACGCTTGGTGCTGTTTCGCGACGCTCTGGTTCTTTCGCGGAGACTGCGGCTGCGTGACTCGTCGTCGAGGAGTCGCTGCTTGATTTGCGATCGCGCTGTCTAAGGAGCCCCACTAACCATGAACGGTTTGCTGTCGGCTTGGACAAGGGGCCGATGGGTTTCATCGAGTAGGATCACCCGGAATATGAATTTTCTGCGCCTTGGTGGTGACGGGATCCATATTGGCAGTTGCCTGGCCTGGTCGGGACCTCGTGGCCGGACCTCTGCGGCAGGCTGATTGTAAATTGGGTCAGTTAGTGGGCTGTCGGTGGCGCTGTCGATTATGGTCCACCTAAGGAGTATGTTCTTACCCTGTTCGCCTTGGAGATGTATGCCAAGCAGAAACTCGAAGCCTTCTTCGGCGAGTTGATATGCGGTTAGGCCCGTGGTCCGCTGGTTAGTGTCTGAGAGGAAAGCACCGAGGGGCTTATGACGACTAATCAACGTAGGGACCGTCAGTTTGGCATTGATTACCGCAGGTGGCGGTGTCACCGCATTTATCTTTTTCCCAAACCATTCAAACAATGCGGTGCCGCTACTCAGAACCCCGATTACGGTCGCTGCGATCGTTAGCGCCCCGAGTAGCTGCTTCCGGCTGAAGTGCTTAGCATCGGTCGCCGCGCCCGTGCTCCTGTCTGCCTCTCGGTGCGCTCGACGTTGCGATGACTCATGATCGGCAGTTTGCTTGACTGGCGGAGTGGCTTTGCGCTGCCGATGCGAGTGGGGGTTCCTCGGCTGCGTCACGAGCCAATGCGCACGCGGCGAGCAACACTCAACGTTGGGCCGCTCACGGGTCGCACGATCATGCGAACCTGGTACATGCCCGCCCGCGCGCGCTGCGGCACCCGGAACCCCAAACGGGCTGTCCCCCCGTTAACCTGCCAGCGACGTGAAGCTACCTGACGACGCCCCTTCTTGAGCTCTCCGACAACCGTAGCGCGAGCGCTTACACTGAGGACTATGAGTATCACTCGACTTCGGCTATGACCACGGACGGTTATCTGTTTTACTTGTGCGGAGAAGACAGATGTCGGCTTTCCCGTGCTGATACCCGCATCCCCGTTAGTTGAGCCGTTGCCCCCGCCAGTTTCCGCGCCTCCGCTCGTTTCCGCGCTCCCGCCAGGTTCCACGCCGTCGCTACCACCGAAGCTTGCGCTGCGCGCCCGCGTTCTACTTCGCTTGCCGCGAGGTCGGATGGGGAAGTATTCAACCCCAAGGTACTGTTCGGCCTCCCAGTCGGGGTTCTGGTTGTCGCCGACATGCTCTGTCAAATTGATGTCGCCGGAGGCGTCATTCGCCACAGGATCAAGAAAATAGATGTCGGACTTTTCTTGAGGGCAAGTCTTCTGATAGACGATGAATTCTCCTGTTGGTGACCACTCTGGTGCAGTGTTTTGACACGCATCGTTCGTGAGGGCAACGAATTCAATGGTGTTAGGGTCCGCAAACGGTTCTGCCCCCGAGGACCTAGTGGTCGTAGAGTCGGCAATGTCGATCTGACTGGGTCCTCCTTCCTGATTGGGGCCAGCAAACGCGAGTGTGTCGATGAATAGTTCGAAATTGAATGCTTCAGGTGAGAACACGAACCAGCTCGGGTCAGAGCTAGCCGACTGGCCCGCTGTCACCTCTCGCGGTGTGCCGCTGACGAACTGATTATTGGAGCGGCTGACCTGCATTACCCAGACCTCGCGCACGCCTTCTTGATTGCTATCAAAGGTCAGCCAACTTTCGTTATCGGGCCCCGCTGCCCAGCTAGGATTCGTGTAGTCGGCTCCGGAACTATTGGTCAAGTTCGTCTCGTCACTACCGTCGAAGTTTGCGATGAAGATGTCGTGGTGACCGTTGATACTTCGCTCAAACGCAATCGGAGGATAGTGATCTGGCAAGCCAAATTCCTCGAGCGCGAACTCATCGGGAACCCAAGCAGGAGCGGTATCCGTCCCGACATCATGAGTCACTTGGACCGCTTGACCCGCCGGCTCCGGCGTTGCAGCGTTAATGGCGTAGATGTTCGTGTTACCGTCCGAGGTGGTCCTCTGGAACGCGATCATCGTCGGTTGGATTTGCAAAGGAGTTTCACATTGGTTCCTTGTTTCGGGAGGCGACCAGGATGGCTTTGCGTCGTCCAGACCTGTCGTGATCTGGGTTGGCGTCGCCGTTGGCGTCGGCGGTGTTCCGGGCGTCGGCGGTGTTCCGGGCAGCGGCGGTGCTCCCGCGTGCGGTGGCGCGGCAATCACATAGATGTCACGAGCACCGTTGCGAACGCTGTCGAACGCGATACGGCCGTTGTAGCACCCACGAATAGCTGCTGTTGCAGAGGCGCAGATGCTTACGGTGATCCCGACGATTACCAGCGCAATTATGGCGCCAACCGCAAAGCCGCCAACCGAGCCGGGCTGCATAGCTCTACGTACCGCGTTAATTGCGCGGTTTAGTGACTCGGTAGCCATGTTTCGGCTCTTTCAGTCATAGGATAACCAAACACTGATTGGCCGAACTAGTCTACATGACGCCCAACCGAGCGACTTCCGAGGGCACCTGAGAGCATCCGAAGCCCCTGAGAAGACCAAAGACAAGCCAAGCAGACTAGATTCGGGCACACTTCAAAGCCGTCTACACCTTCGCGAATGTCGGGGCGGCGTCGCAACCGCGGCTCTCCTTGTGGCCGCAGCAGTTGGCTTTGGTGCTTGGCTCGCAGCAGGTGACCTGCTGCTCGGGGGCGCAACAGTGATCGGCGATCGTGCCTGTCGTGCTCAGCTCAGCCATGTGGATAGCTCTTTGAGGGCGTCGGGGATCACGTAGTAGTAGGCCCAGAGGCCCTGCCGTTCGGAGTCCACGATCCCGGCGTCGCGGAGCTTCTTGAGGTGGTGGGAGAGCGTGGACTGGGAGATGTCGAACAGTGGCACGAGCTCGCAGACGCAGACCTTTCCGGCGTGCTTGCGCAGCACGTCCACGAGCTGAAGGCGGATCGGGTCGCCAAGGGCCTTGGCGAAGGGCTGATGTCTCGGCGGTGTTGTGCGTGATCGACCGTGAGGCCGGTGGCCGGGAGAAACTTGCCGCCGAGGGGCTTGATCTGCGCTGGCTGTTCACCATGAGCCAGCTTCGAGATGCCGCGTAGATCGACGTGTTCTGGGCCGTCCGGGGTGAGGTGATAGCCACGCCCTTCGTAGAGCCGGCCGGTGCGCTCGTTGCTGGCACGGGTCCACAAAGAGGCTGCGTTGTACCCGCGCTCGCGCATCGCGCGGTGGAGTGCGTCAAGCAGCTCGCGATCGATCCCACCGCCCCAGCGCTTGGGAGCAACGAACACCATCGAGACGTGGCCACGATCTGCCATGACTGGCTCGGAACCGTCCTGAGTGCGATAGGGCTCTGCAAGCGCCACCCCGACCGCCTGTGGGTGCCGGAAATGCGATCGGGGTGCTTAAGGGCTCTGCGGGTTGTGCCGAATTGGGTTGCGTGCGTGGATCTGAGCGGGTCGGTCTGATGGTGTTCTCGTTTCTCTACTGGGCTGTGCGTCGGGTCGTGGAGTTCGGGGTGCTCTTGTGCGCGGGTGAGGACTCGAAGGAGGTCGAGATCTTGGTGTTGCGCCACGAGCTCATGGTCCTTCGCCGGCAGGTGGTGCGCCCGGAGTTGCGGTCAGCCGATCGGGCTTTGCTGGCGGGGCTATCGCGGGCCTTGCCGAGGGAGCGCTGGGCGGCTTTCTTCGTGCGCCCGGATACTTTGCTTGCGTGGCATCGCCAGCTCGTCAAACGCAAGTGGAGTTATGGCGCGAAGCGGGGGCGGCCACGTAAGCACGGGTTGCGGGAGTTGGTCAAGCGGCTCGCCGAGGAGAATCCGACCTGGGGATACCGGCGTATCACGGGAGAGCTTCGCCGCCTCGGCGTCGAGGCGGCGCCGACGACCGTGTGGGCGATCCTGAAGCAATGCGGCATCGATCCGGCGCACGGGGCCGACGTGGTCTGCGTTCCTGCGCTCGCACGCTCAGAGCATGTTGGCGTGCGACTTCTTCACGGTCGATACCGTGCTCCTCAAGCGCCTGTACGTTTTGTTTTTCATAGAGCTCTCGAGTAGACGTGTGCATCTCGCCGGTATCACCACCAATCCGGATGGGGCGTGGGCGAGCCAGCAGGCGAGGAACTTCGTGATGAGCCTGCAGGATCGCGGCGAGCACTTTGCGTTTGTGATCCACGATCGAGACACGAAGTTCAGTACCGCCTTTGATCAGGTGTTCGAGACCGAGGGCTTGAAGATCATCCGGACGCCTGTCAGGGCGCCTCAAGCAAACGCGTTCGCGGAGCGGTGGGTCGGCACCGTCCGCCGCGAGTGCCTGGACCGGATGCTCATCGGCTCGCGTAAGCATCTGGAACGCACCCTCCTCGTCTACACCGAGCACTACAACGAACACCGGCCGCATCGAGCACTCGGAATGAGCGCGCCAGCACCACGCAAACACCTCCACGCGGTAGGCAAGGACCCACCCGCACTCGAACGCCGCGATCTACTCGGCGGGCTGATCCACGAGTACGACATCGTCGCATAAGACTAGGTCAAGATGGCACACGATCAGCTTTCCGGCACCCACAGGGCAATCGCAATGGTCAGACTGGCCAGCGATGCGGTTGCGTACACGCGCAGGACCCTGGGCGTGGACTCCTACACGCTTACCGCGTGGGCGTGAGCGCGCCAGATCGCCTCGGCCTTGTCCGCCCATCGCGGCGGTAGCGCGGCGTGCAGCTCGGCGATGAACTCGTCGGCCGGTGCAGCGGTAGGAACGGGAAGCTCGGCGAAGAACGCATCGATCTCGGCGGTCGTCCGCTGCACCGCGTCCGGGTGGTTCCGCTCCGTCCACTCCAGGACGCTTCCGGCGACCTCCTCTAGCGACGCACGCTGCGCGACCCTGGCGATCTGGAGCACTTGGGCGGCCTCCAGGTGCTTGTCGAGGCGTCCCCACCTCAGCGGCTCGATGCCGAGCGCCCGGACGATACGGCTCATCCCGCCCGTGTCCATCACCCCCCGCCCCCCCGGGGCGCTACCGGCGCCGACCGAGATGCGGTGCTTGCAGCGGTGCGACCAGTGCGGCCTTCGACCCGCCACCCTGCCTCTCGGCAAGCGGGAACTTCGGCGAGAGATAGAAGACTGGTGTCACACCGCGGTCACGGTTGCCGCAACGATCGTCGTGCTCGTCCTCGCTGCGTGGACGATCGTGCAGATCTTCGGTGGCCATCCCCGGGGGCTCGACCTGCTTACACGGGCGCTTGCTGGCATCAGAGAGCCCGTGACGGGATGACCCGTCTCGTGGATAGTGCCCACGGTCAGATTGGGTTCCGGGGGTGCCCCTGGATGAGCTGCGGTCTGCGCAACGCGCTTACGTGCAAGGGGTTCAGGCGGACACGCCCGCTGCGGATGAGGAGGGAGTCGGGTTGTGCCCTCGACTCGGCTCTGCCAAGCTGTATCCGGTGGCACGTCCTCTCCGGGCGGGCAGTCGAGGCGCGGCGTCGCTCGGCTTGCGAGCCAGCAGGTTGCCCCCGAAGCAGACGCGAGCCGATCGGCTGTGTGGACGGTTCGGCACCGTCCAAGGGTGCAAGCGATGCGACAGGCCAAGGGGAGGATGTCCGGATCGTCGTGGAACTTTGAGAGCGGCCTCCGGGGTTTTGACGGTCACACGGTAACGGTTTGCGGTATCTCGGCGTGAATAGCGGCGGCGGGGATGGGTGAAGCGGCTCGCGCTGCGCGGCGTTCGACTGCGGCTACGAGGTTGGCGAGGTCGCGGTAGCCGATGCTCCGCCGGAACTCCGAGCAGCGTCAATGTCAACGTCTCGGGCATGCCCTCTCGCAGCGAGGCGGCGACGTCGGGCCAGGTACGGTCGAGTTCCGAGGCGAGGAGCTCGAGGCGCTGCTCGGCGAGATCCGGGTCCTTCAGCGCCCACGCGCCGCCTTGCCTCTGGTCGTGCAGCTGGCCATCCGTGACTGCCTCGGCTCGCGCGGGCGTCGCCCGCTCTTGAGCGCCCCCGACCGCGTGAGGTCGCTTCGAGCTAATCCCGTATGATCAACTTCGCCAATGACATGGACGCACAGAGTGCCGCGGCATCGCCGCTGTCGCTCGCGCCTCAAGAACAACACGAAAGGGGTGTTCACTTGGATCCAGCAGCGGTATCGGTCCTTAGTTCTGTCCTATCGCGTATCGCCGACGGGTCGCTCGGAGAGGCGGGCGTTGGTCTATGGCGATCGCTCACCCGCCTTGTGAAGAGCACGGTAGGACGCGAGGTTCCGAGTGCCATGGTTACTCCCTCGGGCGAACTCCAGGCGACCAATGTCAACGAGCTCACGGCCTTTCTTGTCGGTGAGGTAGCCCAATATCCGGAGATGCAGATCGCGCTCGACGCGTGGCTCCAGAGTGCCGCAGTTGAGGTGTCGAATGTCCAGGTGAGCAACGCTGTCATCGGAAACGTGTCCGGGAGTGGTAATGTCGTCCAGGCGGGGCGTATCGAGAGCCTTCGCGTTGATTAGTGCCAGCGTGATTGTCTTGCTGAGTCATAAAGTCGATGCGCGCTGACGCCTGGGTTCGCGTGCCGATCGGCACGGGTGACCCACGGTTCCTGACCGTTCCTTTCATTCGGACAGTCCTTATCATTGCGCGTACTTCGGGTGCCACTGACTGGCTGTTGGATATCCTCCCGGAGCTGCTTGCCGATACGCGTGTCCAGATTGTGTTCACCGTTGAGGGCGAGCATTCCTCGGTCTACCACCGGGGTGCTCGCGATCTCTTGTCGGAGATCGGCGCAACAGAGATTCCTTGGTCGCAGGCCCTCGCCAGTACGTTCGACCTCATCATCTGCCCAACGCATAGCGCGACACTAGATGGCCTGACCGGTCCGTTGATGGTCACCCCACACGGCCCTGGGTTCGGAAAGCACGACAGTGCCCGCCCAGGCCCTAAGCTCCCCGTGCCGAACCTGCCTGAGTCGCTCGCAAACGACCCCAATTTTCCCGCCACGACCGTTCTGATCTCTCACCCCGAGCAGAAGGCACTGTTCGCTGGCCGCCCTGACCGGGTCAGACTGCTCGTTGTTGGCGACCCTGCCTATGATCGTCTTGTTGCGAGCCGTCCTCTGCGTGGGCATTTCCGACGCGAGCTGGGCCTGCATCCGACCCAGCGTCTGGCGGTGCTCTCCTCTACGTGGGGCCCCACTTCGCAGCTCGCTTGCTACCCGAGCCTCGCCTTGCGTCTCGCAGGTGAGCTGGCGCTCGACGACTATCGCCTCGCGATGATCATCCACCCGAACATCTGGTTCGGGCATAGTACCTGGCAGCTGCGTTTGTGGCTGAGGCGAGCAAGCGATGCAGGCGTGCTACTTGTCCCACCGCGCGGGAGTACATGGCGCGCCGTCCTTGTCTCTGCCGATGTTCTCATCGCCGACCACGGATCTGTTGGGTTTTATGCTGCGGCGATCGGCACCCCGATCGCCCTTGCCGGTTTCACACACAGCGAGCTAAAGCCCGCGTCCCCACTCGCCGAGCTCGGCCGCCTAGCTCCGGCCCTCGACCTCGATACGCAACTCACGCCGCAGCTGGACGCGTTGATCGCGGAGCATGATCCTTCGCGTTATGAGCCAGTCATCCAGCGCATGGTCGCTTGCGCGGGGGAATCCCTGTCAGTCACGCGTGAAGCTATCTATCGGGTCCTGCGTCTGGATCCTCCCGTCGAACTGCCGCGTGTGCTGGCTGTCGGGCCACCCTCTATATCGCTCCCCGATATCAGTAGCCACCTCGTGTTCGCTAGTGCTGTAGTCGCCACTGACGATAGTGATGCTG
>JBARJU010000127.1:0-8453 GCA_049800435.1 Solirubrobacteraceae bacterium | reverse complement strand
GCTTTGCACAGGGCACTCGGTTGGGCGGCGCGCGAACGCGCGCTGCTGGCGCCCTCCTCCTCACGCGCCCTGGTTGCGATGAGCGGGGGGGTCGACAGCGCCGTGGCGGCGCTGCTCGTCGCCGAGCGTGCGCGCGAGACGGTCGCCGTCACGCTCGAGCTGTGGTCCGATCCGGAGAACGACGGCGAGCGCAGTTGCTGCTCAGCCCAAGCCGTGCGCTCGGCGCGCGAGATCGCCCACGGGATGGGAATGGCGCACTTCTCGATCGACCTGCGCGAGGAGTTCCGCGCAGGCGTGGTTGACGGGTGGCTCGAAGACCACGCGGCTGGGCTGACCCCGAACCCGTGCGTGCGCTGCAACGGCAATGTGCGACTCGACGCGATGCTCGAGGTGGCTGACCGTCTCGGAGCCCACACGCTCGCCACCGGTCACTATGCGCGGGTGTGGCAAGCAGAGGACGTGCTCTCATCCGGGGAGATCTCTCCCCTGGACGGCGATGCGCCCATATCCGCGTCGAGCGGAAACGCCGGCTCGGGACCGCTCCTGCGCGTGGCGGTGGACGAGGCCAAGGACCAGAGCTATGCTCTCGCCGCGCTCTCGCCGCGCTCGCTCTCACGGCTGCGCTTTCCCCTGGGGGAGATGACCAAGCCCGAGGTGCGCGAGCGCGCCGCTCACGCCGGTCTACAGGTTGCGCGCAAGCCCGACTCTCAGGATCTGTGCTTCCTGGCGGGAACACGCAGCGCCGACTTCCTGGCGCGCCACGGCGGCATCGAGCGACGCCCGGGAGCGATCGTCGACCGCGACGGGCGCGAGCTCGGCGAGCACGGCGGAGTGCACACCGTTACCGTCGGGCAACGTCACGGCCTTGGGATCGCAGGCCGCGGGATCGGTGGCCGGGCGGGAGGCGTGGGGGGGGCTCTGTACGTGATCGCCACCGATGTGCGCACCAACACGGTCACGGTCGGCCCGCGCGAGGCGCTGCGCACCGACCGTGTGCGTGTGCGCGAGGTCACTCTGCATCGCGATGGCGAGTGCGTCGACGCGGTAAAGGTGCGCTACCGAGGAAGGCTCATGCAATGTCGCGTGGAGGGCACGCCGGGCGCGGGCGCCCACGAGCGCCTGGACGTGCGGATGCTCGAGCAGATTGAGCGCACAGCTCCCGGCCAGATCGCGTGTCTGTACGCGGGCGACACGATCGTCGGCCACGGCACGATCGCGCTCGAGCTCGATGCGAGTCCTGGCGCTTGACTACGGCAGCGCACGCTGTGGCTGTGCTCTGAGCGACCCCACCGGCACGATCGTCACCCCGATCGAGCCCGTCGCCCAACCGGCGGGCCGGCGCGGGCTTGCCTCGATCGCCCGGCTCGTGGCCGAGCACGGGGTGGAGCGCGTGCTGGTGGGCTTGCCGCTGTCGCTGCGCGGAGGAGACACAGACCAGACGCGCGAGACGCGTGAGTTCGCCGCCACGCTCGCCACACGGGTTGGCGAGAGCGTGCCCGTGGAGCTCTACGATGAGCGCTTCACCACACGCATCGCGGGCAGGATGGAGCGCGCCACCACCAGCGAGGACTCACGCGCCGCCGCCGTCCTGCTGGAGGGCTGGCTCACGCGATCTCAGTAGGGTCCTCGACGTGGGCAGGGACCGCAGATCGGACACGTCGGGGCAGCGCACCGAGCAGGAGCGCGAACGCGCCCGCGAGGAGCGCGAACGCCGCCGCCATGCCAGGGGCAATGGGGCGCCGCCCGCGCAGATCGTCCCACCGCTTCCGCCATCCGAGCTGCCGCAGACATCCGAGCTGCCGCAGACATCCGAGCTGCCGCAGACACCTGAGTTGCCGCATACGCCTGAGCCACCGCAGACACCCGAGCCTTCAGTGCCGGCCGAAGCAGCGCCACCGCCGCGCGAGCAGCCCCAAGCGCGAACCTCACTCGAGCGTGTGACGCCGCTACCGCCGGTGCGCACGCCATCCCAATCGCACCTGCGCCGGCCTCACCTCCATCGGCCTCGCGTTCCGCGCCCACGGGGACCCGCGGCACGGGTATTGACGCTGCTTGCGCTCACGCTCGTGCTTGGCGCGCTCGCTGTTGGCGCGGTGCTGCTCGTACACCGCTCAGAACGAACCAAAACCCCTCCCCTCCCAGTGGTGGTAAAGGTCGTGATCCCTGAGGGATACACGCGCGCGCAAATCGCCGCTCTCGCGCACGCCGACGGGCTTCGCGGCAGCTATCTGACGGCCTCCAAGCGCTCGGTGCGACTGCGTCCCTCGCGCTACGGGGCGCCCCCCGGCACGCCGAGTCTCGAAGGCTTCCTGTTCCCCGCCACCTATGAAATGTATGCGGGCGCGCCCGCGTCGCGACTGGTCTCCGAGCAACTCGCCGCCTTTCGCGAGAACTTCGGCGGCGCTGAGGTCCATCGCGCGAAGCTGCTGGCCGTCACCCCCTACCAGCTGTTGATTGTCGCGTCGATCGTCGAACGCGAGGCGGCGATCTCGCACGATCGCCCACTTGTGGCCGCGGTCGTCTACAACCGTCTGAGCCAGAACATGTCGCTTGGGATCGACTCCACACTGCGCTACGCACTCCACGACTTCACCCATCCGCTCACCGAAGCCGAGCTTGCCAGCGGATCGCCCTACAACACCCGCACCCACAAGGGCCTGCCGCCAACTCCGATCTCCAATCCCGGCGCCGCCGCGATCAAGGCCGCCGCACGACCCGCCAAGGTCTCCTATCTGTACTACGTAGCGGGCGCCGACGGTTGCGGCGAGCAGGTGTTCTCGACCGGTTACGCCGACTTCGAACACAACGCCGCCGCGTATCGTAAAGCACTGCGCAAAAATGGCGGGCACGTCCCGACGTGCAAAAAGAGGTAGCGCGCTTGCTCGTGCCGATCGCCGGATTCCTCCTGAACGGATGCTTGCGGGCCTCATGCGATGCCATGCGCTCGGGGCTGCCCCACGCGCGCGCGAGGGGCCTGTGCCGCGACTAGGCGTCATCGGTTGGCCGGTCGCCCACAGCCGCTCGCCGGCGATGTTCGAGGCCGCGTTTGAGGCGTGCGAGATGGTAGGTTGGACCTATCAGCGACTACCGCTCCCGCCCGACCTGTTCGATGAGACCGTGCGGGCGCTTCCCACCAGCGGGTTCGTCGGAGCGAACGTGACGATCCCCCACAAGCAGGCCGCGCTCGCGCTCGCCGATCACGCCAGCGACGGCGCTCTGGCGATCGGCGCGGCCAATACGCTCACCTTTCACGACGACGGCGCCATCGAAGCGCACAACACGGACGCCCCCGGCTTGATCGCCGCGCTTGGACGGCTGACTGATATTCCCGCCCACCCGAGCGCGCTTGTGCTGGGCGCCGGGGGCAGCGCGCGCGCAGCCGTGTGGGGTCTGCTCGACGCCGGCGCCGCGACCGTATCGGTGTGGAACCGCACGCCTGAGCGCGCCGCTGAGCTCGCCCGGGATCTCGGTGCGCGAGCGGTGAGCACGCCCGTCGAGGCCGACGTGCTCGTCAACTGCACCTCGGTTGGACTGCAACGGTCGGCCAGTGACACCGCTGCGCTCAACCAACTCGCCCTTACGGCCGATCTGGCCGGTAGGTATGCGTATGTCGTCGATCTGGTTTACGAGGGGCCCACCCACCCTGGGCCCACTCATCCCACCCACCCAGGACTCACTCCGCTGCTGGCGGCCGCGCGTGCTCACGACGCCACGACGGTCGACGGCTTGGAGGTGCTCGTCGCGCAGGGAGCGCTCAGCTTCGAGCACTGGACCGGACGCCAGGCGCCGCTCGCCGCCATGCGTCGCGGGGCAGGGCTTCAGGACCTCGCGCGGTAGCGCCCGTGTCCGCTCCGGCCGGACGCCAACGCCACGTCCGAGCGTCCGCGGGGACGCCCGTCTCGAGTGGCCCGGGGGAGGCCCTGGGCCATGAGCACACCCCCGGATGGCCTGCGCGAGGAGAGCGGCTTCTTCGGAGAGGACGAGCCCGACGTCGATGTCGAGGTCGATCGCGACGCTGAGCGTCCCGGCGACGACGAGAACGCCGACGGTCCTTTCGACCGCGGCCCCGGCATGGCTCTGGAGGGTGGCGGCGATTCCTACGGGGCGCCCTCGCACGGCTTCTCAGACGGAGATCTCGAGGACTCCTCGCCCCCGCCGCTTGGGGGGGTAACCGAGCCGACCCGGCGCGGCTCCTCCTCGCGCTTCCTCACGGATGTGATCGTGGAGATGGGACTCGCCCCGCGCGAGCGCGTCGACGCGGCGATCGAGTCCTCGCGCAACGAAGGCATGACGCCCGAGCGCGTGCTCCTCGCCGGCGGGGCGATCACCCCCGACGGGCTCGCTCGTGCGCTCGCCGAGCGCTATGGCCTCGACCACCTCGACCTCGACGTTTTTCCGGTCGACATGGGCGCGGCCAACCTCGTGATCAACACCGCCGCCAAGCGCTACCACGCTGTGCCTGTGGCGTTCGTGGACAAGCGCACGCTGCTGCTCGCGATGGCCGACCCCTCAAACGTGCTCGCGGTGGACGACGTCGCGATCATGACCGGCTACGAGGTGCGTGTGGCGGTCGCCTCTCCAGATGCGATCAACGACCTCATCTCGCGCATGGCCCGCCTGGAGGACGTGGTCTCGGGCGACGGCGCCCTGGAGGAGACCGAGGACAGTCAGGCTGAGATCGTCAACTTGCGCGAGACCGCCGACGACGCGCCCGTCGTCAAGCTCGTCAACCAGATCGTCGCCCAGGCGGTCGAGCGCGGCGCCTCCGACGTGCACCTGGCGCCCGACGGCCACGAGGTACGCGTCAGGATTCGCGTCGACGGCATCCTCCAAGACATAACGACCGTCCCGCGGCGCATGGCCGCCGGTGTCGTCTCGCGCGTGAAGATCATGGCTGAACTCGACATCGCCGAGCGGCGCCTGCCACAGGACGGCCGCGTGAGCCTCAAAGTCGACGGGCGCCATGTAGACCTGCGCGTGGTCACGCTCCCAAGTGTCCACGGCGAGACGATCGTGATGCGCATCCTCGACAAGGACTCGGTCGTCATGAAGCTCGAGAAGCTCGGCATGGCCGACGTCGAGCGTGAGCGCTTCGAACACGCCTTTCACGAAACCCATGGCGCGGTGCTCGTCACCGGCCCGACCGGATCGGGCAAGTCGACGACGCTGTATGCGGCGCTGCTTGCGCTCAACACGCCCGAGAAGAACATCATCACGGTCGAGGACCCTGTCGAGTACCAGCTTGACGGGATCACCCAGGTACAGGTCTCGGCGAAGGTGGGGCTCACGTTCGCCACCGGGCTGCGCGCGATGGTGCGTGCCGACCCCGACGTGATCATGGTCGGGGAGATCCGCGACCGCGAGACCGCCCAGATCGCGGTCGAGTCGGCTCTCACCGGGCACCTCGTGCTCTCCACGCTTCACACCAACGACGCGCCATCGGCGATCACGCGACTCACCGAGATGGGGATCGAGGCATTCCTCGTCGCCTCCGCGATCGACTGCGTGCTCGCTCAGCGCCTCGCCCGCATGCTCTGCTCCAACTGCAAGCAGCGCACGATCGTCCCCGCCCAGGTATTGCGCGAGAACGGCTACAAGGCGCTCGTCGACCTCGAGGCCTACGAGCCCAAGGGCTGTCGTCGTTGCGGCGGCACCGGCTATCGCGGGCGGCTCGGCATCTACGAGGTGATGACGCTCTCCCCGGACATCCGCCGCCTTACGCTCGAACGCCGCTCCTCGGAGGAGATCCGCGATGTGGCGGTTCGCGAGGGGATGCGTCGCCTGCGCGACGACGGCCTCGAGAAGGTACGCCAGGGCCTCACCTCGATTGCCGAGATCGCTCGCGTGATCGGCAGCAGTTGAGATGTGCCGCGCGTCTGCCGATAAGGGGCCCATGAGACTCCACTCGCACTCCACCGATCGAAGGGCGCCCCGATGAGCATCGACTTCGCCGATCTTCTGATGGAGGTCGTGGCGCGGCGCGCCTCGGATCTGCATCTCGCGGCCGGCGCGCCGCCGACGGTGCGCGTGCGCGGACGACTCACGCGCCTTGAGGGCTACCCGATCCTCTCAGACACCGACACGCGCGAGATCGTCTACTCGATCCTCTCAGGCGACCAGCGCCAGCGCTTGGAGACGAACTGGCAGCTCGACTTCGCCTACTCGATTCCCGGCCACGCCCGCTTCCGTGTCAACGCCTACTTCCAGCGCGGCGCGATTGGCGCGGCATTCCGTCTGATCCCCTTCGAGCTCACCTCGATCGACCAGCTCGGCCTGCCTCCCGCGGTGCATGACCTCACGCGCAAGCCGCGTGGCTTTGTGCTCGTAACCGGTCCCACCGGCTCGGGCAAGTCCACCTCGCTCGCCGCGATGCTCGACGAGATCAACTCCACGCGCGAGGAGCACATCATGACGATCGAGGACCCGATCGAGTTCCTGCACGGGCATAAGAAGTGTCTGGTCAATCAGCGCGAGCTCGGCTCCGACGCGCAGTCCTTCGCCGCCGCTCTGAAGGCAGCGTTGCGCCAGGACCCCGACGTGATCCTCGTGGGCGAGATGCGCGACCTCGAGACGATCTCAACCGCGCTCACCGCCGCTGAGACGGGCCACCTCGTGTTCGCGACGCTCCACACCCAGGACACCGCACAGACTGTCGATCGCATCATCGACGTGTTCCCGCCCGAGCAGCAGGGCCAGGTGCGCGTGCAGCTGTCCGTCGCGCTTCAGGGCATCATCACCCAGCAGTTGTTGCCGACCGCCGATGGCTCTGGGCGCGTCGCCGCGTGCGAGGTGCTCGTCCCGAACCCCGCCGTTCGCAACCTTATCCGCGAGGGCAAGACCCACCAGATCTACTCTGTCCTTCAAACTGGCTCGGCGCAGGGAATGCAAACGATGGACGCCGCGCTCGTGTCACTCGTGCGCACCGGCAAGATTTCACAGAAGCAAGCCGAATCGCGCTCCGGTGCCCCCGAGGAGTTGCGCCGACTGCTTGGCGCTGGATCGTTGGCGGCCTGATATGAGCGCCGTCGCCGATGCGATCGACCTCGAGGGCCCGCGATGAGCACTTACGTCTTTAAGGCGATGGACCTTGCCGGCGTGAAGGCGCGCGGTGAGATCGAAGCAGATTCCAAGGAGGCGGTCTCAAACCAGCTGAAGTCGCGCGGCATGATCGTGCTGGACATCGCCGACAAGCATGCCTCGCGCCAGATCGAGCTGACCTTCATGAAGTCGGTGAAGGCCGGTGAACTCGCCGTCTTCTCGCGCCAGCTGGCCACGATGATCTCCTCTGGCCTGTCGATCCTGCGGGCGCTCTACGTACTCGAGGAACAGACAGAGAACAAGTTCCTCAAGGAGACCGTCATCCAGGTGCGCAAGGATGTCGAGGCGGGCCTATCGCTCAGCGGAGCCATGGAAGCCCACCCGAAGGTCTTCAACCCGCTGTTCGTCGCGATGACCCGCGCCGGGGAGGCCGGCGGTCTGCTCGAGGAGTCGCTCATGCGCGTCGCCGACCAGCTCGAGAAGGACGCCTCTCTCCGCCGCCAGATCCGCTCGGCGATGATCTACCCGGCGCTCGTGATCACCTTCGCGGTGGCCGTCATGATGGCGCTCGTCGCCTTCCTCGTGCCCGTTTTCGCCGGCGTGTTTAAGCAGTTCGGCGGCGAACTCCCGGCGATCACACAGGTCTCGGTGACGATGTCCCACGCCGTCGTCGGCTACTGGTGGGCGATGTTCGCGGGAGCGGGCGCCGCTGCCGTCGCTTTTCTGAAGTGGAAGAAGTCCTCCTGGGGACGTCCGCAGTGGGACCGCTTCCGCTTGCGCGTTCCGATGAAGATCGGCGCGATCGTCCAGCAGGTCGCGATCGCACGCTGGTCGCGTACGCTCGCCTCTCTCATGAGCGCCGGTGTCCCCCTGCTCCTGGCGCTCGAGATCGTCGGCAAGACCGGCGGCAACATTGTCGTGGAGGAGGCGATGGATGGAGTGATCGCCTCGGTCAAGCGCGGGGGCACGCTCTCAGAGCCGCTGTCGAAGAGCACGATCTTCCCGACCATGGTCACCCAAATGGTGAGCGTCGGCGAGGAGACGGGCGCGCTCGACGCGATGCTCGCCAAGGTCGCGGACTTCTACGAGGATCAGGTCGAAGCTTCGGTGAAAGCGCTCACCTCGATCCTCGAGCCGATCATGATCATCGTGATCGGCTCGATCGTCGGCTTCATCGTGGTCTCGATGTACATGCCGATGTTCACGGTCTACAACCACATCGAATAAGCCCACGGCACGTATAGCCTTCGCCTGGCGGCGTCCTCCCTCCCTCGTGTGCAAAGCACATTTCGGTCGGTGCGTCCTCATATGGGGGTTGGTTTGTCAAGTGGGCGTGTTGGGGTTGCTCGCGTGTTTGCGGGTGAGGGGGTGGGGCGTGCGGTGTTCTCGGGGCGTCACGGGTGGGTTCTGGGCGT
>JBARJU010000126.1:0-4542 GCA_049800435.1 Solirubrobacteraceae bacterium | reverse complement strand
GCGCGGTGCCGAGCGCGACCAGCGAGCGGGCGTGCAGAACACGATCACCGCACGCGGCAGCCTCGACGCGGGCCTGACGCAGGCATCTCAGTCCGTGCTCCAGCGCTCCAGCCGCCACCGCCGCGTCACCGGCCTCCAGGTGACCTCGCGCTGCGACGCGGTCACCAACGGCGGTCTCGCCGTCGACCCTGACCCCGGCCGCCTGCAGCACCGCCGGTGAGGGCTCGCATCCGAGCTCTTCACTGAACAGGCGACGGCAGGCCGCGACGTGCGCCAGCGCGCCGGCACGGTCGCCGCTGCAGGCCAGGCCGCGTACCAGCAGCTCGTGGTGGCCCTCATCGAACGGGTCGAGTGCGACCAGGCGCGTCGCCAGCTCGACCGCCTGATCGGGGCGGCCGGCTGCGAGCTCGGCCAGCGCCGTCTCACGCAGGACGGCCTCGGTCCGGCCGGCATACCGTCGGCGTGCCACCAGCAGCCACGAATCAAAGGCCGGACTGGCCGCGAACTCCATGTCCTCAAGCAGAACCCCGTCGGCAGAGCCCGAGTGGAGGATGTCGACCACGACATCCTCGGCGAGCACGAGCTGTACGGGATCGCCTTGCAACACCGCCGCCGTCCCGAGCGCCCGGCGCAGCTGCGCGAGGTTCCAGCGCAGCGCGCCGAGCGGGTCTGCGGCATCCGCGAACAACAGCTCGGCGAGCTCGCCACGGGTGGTGGGACGCTCGCACAGCAGCAGATAGGCCAGCAACCCCCAAGCCTTACGACCTCGCGGCGCCGCCGCCGCAGCGTCGTCGTGCAGAATCACCGGCGCCCCGAGCAGCCGGATAGTGATCACCACGCCATCACCTTGGCATACTTACCAAAAAGGAGCAGACCAATGCCGCGTTATCTGATACATCGTGTGCTAGGCGACGTTACTGAGGCCGACGTCGAGGCGGCCGCTGAGGTTTCTCGCCGCGTACGTACCGAACAGTTCCCGGAGATCGAGTGGGAGCACTCGCATGTCGTGCGTACCGATGACGGCCTGACCTCCTACTGCGTCTACGCCGCTCCCAGCGCCCAGCACGTCCGCGACCACGCCGCCGCCGCGGGGCTGCCCGCGGACGAGGTACAGGAGATTGAGCTCGACCTCCTGCCCTAAAGGCCCTCACCCCGCACAACGCTCCCTTGAGCATCTGAGCCGGGAGAGCCGGAAGCCCGCGAGCCCAACCGAGCCGCTGCTGTGGACTGCCGCGCCAGTCGGAGATGACACGCACGAGACGCCTGCTTCGGCAGCAACGAGGCAGCGCCCAGCTTGGACCCTGATCGCTAGCGCAATGGACGACCTTCGAGCGTCTCGCGTCCGCGACGGTGCGCTGCCGCTTGGCGTAGCGGTAGCGAGCGTGAGGTGGCTGTCGGGCGCCGTGGTCGATCAGGCTGCGGGCGCACTCGCCGATAGCGATGGCCGACTGACCCGGGCTTCGCCCGTGCTACACTCCTACCCATGACCCCTAATGTAGCTAGGGCTGGTTCTTCCTCGACATCGAGTCGCTCGCGCCCTCGGCGCAGAGCTGGCCGCTCCACTGGGCGCCAGAATGAGCTCCGCTCTAGCGCTCCTGAGCGTGGTGGCGGTGCGTCGCGGCGGGCGCCGTCGGCTCAGGCGACGTTCGCGTTGGATGCCTTTGCGCGCTTGTATGCATTCTTCGGACGCGACGTGCTGTTGGCCGGTGCGCTTGGCTGGGATGAGGCGACCGTCGCGGGGTGGCGGGGAGGCGAGGTTGTGCGCCCGCAGGTCAAGAAGGCGGCGCAGGTCGCTCTGCTGCTTGAGCTGTGCGAGGAGGCCCGACCCTATCTGCGTGATGACCTTCAGGTCGGGGGGTGGGTGAGCACGGCGCTGCCGAACCTGCGCGGCGCCACGCCAGCGCAGTGGCTCCTCACTCGTGGCCAGCGTGGACTGCGTGAGCTGACCTACGGTCTGGTCGACTGGATGGGGCGACTGCCCGCCGGGGAGATCGAGCCTGTGAGCGAGAGCGCCGCCTCGGAGGCGATAGCTGCTCACGCGGACACTCCTGGGACGGCCGAGTTTCAGCGGATGCTCGGCGAGGATGGCTAGAAGCTTCGCTTGACCGCCCAGCGTCCGCGCCAGAACTTGGGTCTGGGGCGTAGCGGGACGAATTGCATGGCGCTGGCTCGAGCGCGGACCAGCGCGCGGTAGCGGTTGCGCTGGTGCGCGTCCGGCACACGGTCCAGCGGCCGGTCGCTCCAGCGCAGTTCATCGGTGCTCCGGCCGAGCGCCTGCGCGATGTCTCGCAGGCAGGCCAGCAGCGCCGTGCAGGCTCGTCGCTGCTGGCGCGCCGGGAGATCAGGGCGCGCTCCGAGGTCAAAGATGACCGGTGGCCCGGTGTCGTGCAGGTGCCACGCACATGCGGCCACGAGAGTTTCGCCCTGCCAGACGGCAAGGATGCGGCCCTTGCGCGCGGCGGCGTGTCGCAGTCGGTCATCGATCGACCAGCCGAGCCCATCGGGCAGTCGGCTCGGGTCCACGTGCGGAGCGCGGCCGGGCTCGCTGGAGGCCGCGAGCTCCATCCCCGGCAGACCGAAGCGATCCAACCTCGAGCGGACCCTGACCTTCGAGTCCCTGCCGCTCGGCCCCGCCGGCGAGACGCTGACAGAGAAGCCGAGAGGACCCACGCGCCGCATCGTATAGTCACTCCGGTCCAGACCGGAGTCCTTTCAGCGCGTCGGCTACGGGCACGCGAGAGGCTCTCCCGCGGGCAGCGAACCAGGCGAAGAGCTTCCGCCGACCTCGCCCGTCTTCGTGCTCTGTCGCATCGCGTAGCGCTTGCTCACGCGAATCGTGGTCGGCTTGCGCGGCCCGTGCGGCGCGCCACTCGACGTCGGCTGGTCGTGGTCCGTGCCGTCGTAGGTCCTCGATCGCGAACGCGTAGTGGTCGCTGAGCATCTTCAGGCTCGTGCCGCACTCGCTCGCCACGGTCTGTGGGTCCTCGGCCCGCAGGCGCAGAGAGATGCCGCCGCGACGCAGCGAGTAAGGCGTGGCGCCGAGGATCGGGAAGAGCTCGGAGCGCTGTGCGACCTTCTCGACGGCTGGCGTGAAGAACCTTGCGCCCCAGGAGCGCGCCTGGTTCTCGCTGAAGTGACAAGCGCCGGTACGGGAGTCGAGGGCGCCGTGCCCAGAGCCGTTGAGATCGCCGGGAATGACGAAGTCAAGCTCACGGGCCGGGTGCCCCGCGTGTCGCAGGGCCGCTCGCCACCCGGCCAGATCCTCGCGCAGGACGTCTGGTAGCGCGGTGCGCCGCTGCGTGCTGTGCTCGGTCTTGCCCCATTCGGTGAGCTGTCCGCTGGAGAGCACTTCCATCACCCACGCGAACTCGCCGGCCAGCGATGCCCAGCGCAGCCCCCAGACCTCCTGGTTTCGCGCGCCGAGCCCGTACTGCAGGCTCACGACCATCGCGTCTCGTTGCCTGAGGATCTCGCGCCGAGCGTTGACCCGCAGGAGCATCTGGGCGCGGATCGCCTCCACTGCCTGTGGTGAGAGCGCCCAGCTCGCTACCCCCAGCCCTCGACGGCGTCTCGCTGGAGCGTAGCCGGTGCCCCCGGCTCGCATCGAGCGCCGCCGGTTGACGCGCGGCTCGTTGGCCAGACCGCACCCGTTGGTCTGGATCTCGGGCACGAGATAAGACGAGGCGGCCCAGCTCAAAGCGGCCGAGAGCACGCTCCACGCCTGGTCTCGCGTCGGCTTGGACACGCCGTCGAGCAGCATGTCCTCGCGCCACGCTCGCGGAGCCTGCGGCGTGTTGAAGCGCGCCGCGGGCAGAGAGGCGACCGCCACCGTGTAGCGCGGCGGCGCCACCGTACCGCCCCGAGAGCCGCGTCGCGGCCTGTCGAGCAGATGACGGCCGATCGTCCACTCGTAGCGTTCATAGGTCGACGGCGCGAGCCCGCCCTCGTTGCGCGGGTGGGCGTTGACCGCGAGGTAGAGCTCCAGCACCTCCCCGAGGCTCCGCGACTCTTCAGCCTGATTGGCCTCCTTCGCGTCGAGGTCCAGCAGGAAGCGCCGCAGGCTGTCGCGGCCGCGGCGCTCGGCGGTGATGTAGTCGTCCATCCATGCCCGCGCGTGGCGGCCTGTCGGGAACATGCGCGTCGTTTCGCGCATCTGGTGGTCGTAGAAGCCGACCCCGTAGGACTTGCGCCCGCTCTTGGCGATATATGGCCACTTCGAGCGCTTCGGCCATGGTTTAGCCATCGCGGCCCCCGTTTGCGGGCACGCGAGCGCAGGCGTGTAGCAACAGCACAGGAATGGCCTCGACGGTCTGCTAGATGAGCCCCTCCGTAGTCATCCGGCGAACCGGCCGGAGAAAGTGCTGGTTACGGCGCGGCTACGCCAATGGATAGGAGTCGTGGTCGACGTTCCAATAGTGTACGCGTTCAGTTGTAGGTCGTCATAACAAGGATCGTTTGCTGGTGTGGCGAATCTTGGGGTTATGGACCGCGCCGAGGCGGAGGCGATTTTCGACGCGGGGCGGGAGCGGTGTGTTGAGGTGA
>JBARJU010000125.1:0-5833 GCA_049800435.1 Solirubrobacteraceae bacterium | reverse complement strand
GTTGCTTGCCGACTGCGGTGCCCCCCTCGCACGCCCGGGAGGCACCCGATTTTGCAAGCCTCCACGCGGCCCGCGACGGCCGTGCCGGTTAGGATGGGCCGACGAACGTGCGCGATGGCGCGGAGAGGACGGGCTCGAGCAGAGCGGCGAGCTCGCGCCAGTCGCGTGCGCTGAGCACATCCTCGACCTCGCACAACTCCGCGTTCCACGGGTGCAGGATCGTGGCGGTAGAGATACCCTGCTCGATGGCAGCGCCAATGTTGAGCGGACTGTCGTCGATCAGGATGTCGATGTCGAGCTCCATGCACCGGGTGACCTTGTCGTGTGAGCAGTAGAGGTCGTCGAATGGAAGCCCCAGGCCTTGCAGCCAGCGGGCGGTGGCGGAGGCGCAGACGGTGGAGCGGTGGGTCGTAACGTGGATGAAGTGCCCCTGCTCGCTCCAGGCGCTGATCGCCTCCACCGCTCCGGGGTAGGGTCGCCCGGCGAGGATCGCATCGTCGCAGTGGCTCTCCTCTATGCACAGCGCGAGCTGGTCGGGGCGCAGCCGGGTGATGCCCCACGTGAACTGCTCCTCGTAGGGCAACTCGACGCCAAAGCGCCTACGGGAGATCTCCGAGAGAACGTCCCAGTAGTGGTGCAGGGTGGAGTCGACATCTATGGCGATTCGCATCGGTGGTGTAGATTATTGATCGATGAGCGCCCTAGGCACTCTCCCCCGGACCGGTCGGGGGCAGCCGTATGGGCCCGCGGGGCGCTCTGCCTGGCTGGAGGTCGATTGGCGCGAGCACCAGCGCTGGGTCAGCGTGGCGGGCACGCCGGTGAACACGATCGACATGGGCGAAGGCCCCGCGATTGTGTTCGTGCACGGACTGTCCGGGTCGTGGCCCAACTGGCTGGAGCAGTTGCCCGTATTCGCGAAGCACAATCGCGTGATCGCGATGGACCTGCCCGGGTTCGGCCATTCGCCGATGCCGCGGGAGCACATCACCATCTCGGCATATGGGCACATCCTCGACGGACTGCTGGAAACGCTGGAGGTGGACGCGGCGACGCTTGTCGGCAATTCGATGGGCGGCTTCGTCTCGGCGGAGATCGCGATCGCCTTCCCGCAGCGGGTCGAGCGCCTCGTGCTCGTGTCGGCCGCGGGGATCAGCACGTACCGTCACCGCGACGTGGAGAGGATCGAGCCCTACCTGCGCCGCGTGGCGTCGATGGTCGCGGTGTACACAGGCTGGACCGCGGCAAGATCGGACCGGATTGCGCGTCGTCCCGGATTGCGCAACCTCACACTGGGGCTCGTGACGCGCCATCCCAGCCGCCTGCCGGCGGCGCTCGCCGCGGAGCAGTTGCGCGGAGCGGGCAAGCCGGGCTTTATGCAGGCACTGCGAGCAAACATCGACTACCCCGTGAAGGAGCGCTTGCCGGAGATCGCTTGCCCCACGTTGATCGTGTGGGGCGACGAAGACAAGATCATCCCTGTGGGCGACGCGAGCGTGTTCGAAGAGCTCATCCCGAACTCGAGGAAGGTGATCTTCGAGGGGACCGGTCACATGGCGATGATCGAGCGTCCCACGGCGTTTAACGAGCTGCTGAGCGAGTTCATGGCCGAGTAGCTGGACACCTCCCGTCATGAGGGCGAGCCCGCGCGAGTGGCGCTCCGAGGCTCGAGGCCGGAGGGAGCGCAGGGAGTCCCCGCGCGGTGCGCACCGCGCGGGGTACGTCTCGCACGCGCGCGGTGGTCAGTCCGGCGGCGAGCTGGGTCAGCTGGTGACGGCGCCCTGGGCGGCTGAGCCGACGAGGCGCTCATACTTGCGAACGGCGACGTCGATGTGCTCGTCGACGCGTGGCGGCTGAGCATAGGCGGCCGTGCGCTCGGCGATCTGCTCGTCGGTGAGCGCGACGTCGATGCGACGAGCACCGACGTCGATCGTGATCCGATCGCCGTCTGAGAGCGCGCCGATCGGGCCGCCACGGACAGCCTCGGGAGCGATGTGGGCGGCCATGAAGCCGTGGGTGGCGCCAGAGAAGCGCCCGTCGGTGATCAGCGCGACGCTCTCGCCCAAGCCCTCGCCGACGATTGCGGCGGTGACCGCGAGCATCTCGCGCATGCCGGGGCCGCCCGCCGGGCCCTCGCCGCGGATCACGACCACGTCGCCCTCTTTGATCTCATGGGCGAGCACGGCTGCCATCGAGGCCTCCTCGCCGTCGAATACGCGCGCGGGACCGGCGTGGTGGCGACGCTCGTGACCGGCGAGCTTGACGACGCAACCGTCGGGGGCGAGGTTGCCGTGCAGGATGGCGAAGCCTCCGGTGGGCTTGAGGGGATCGGTGAGTGGGCGAACGACGCGTTGTCCCGGTGTTTCCGTGGCATGCTCGGCATGCTCGCCAATTGTGCGCCCGGTGACGGTGAGCGCCTCGCGACGAAGCACACCGGCTTCCTCGAGGCGGCGCACGACGAGTGGCACGCCGCCCGCCTCGTAGAGGTCGGTGGCGACATAGTGCCCGCCGGGCTGCAGGTCGCACAGCAGCGGCGTGGCATCGGAGATTCGATCGAACTCGTCGATTGCCAGTGGGACGCCCATTTCACGAGCGACAGCGAGGAGATGCAGCACTATGTTGGTGGAGCCGCCGCTGGTCGCCCCGGCGGCGATGGCGTTTTCAAGGCCCGGCTTTGTGATGACCTGGCTCGGGAGCAACCCTCTGCGCAGCACATCCATGACCAGTTCCCCGCACTCGACGGCCACTTGAAGCTTGCGGCCGTCCTCGGCGGGCACCATCGAGGAGCCTGCGGGCGAAATGCCGAGCACCTCGAAGGCCATGGCCATCGTGTTGGCGGTGAACTGTCCGCCGCAGGCGCCGGCGCCGGGCGAGGCGGCCTCCTCGAGCTCGTGCAATTCCTCCTCTGAGATCTTTCCGGATGCAAAGGCGCCGACGGCCTCGAAGACCTGCTGGATCGTGACGTCCTCACCCCGGTAGCGACCCGGGCGGATCGAGCCTCCGTAGAGCATGAGGCCGGGGATGTCGAGCCGCGCGAGCGCCATGACCGCGGCCGGGATCGTCTTGTCGCAGCCGGAGATGACGACGAGCGCGTCGAAGTGGTGGGCGGAGGCGACGAGCTCAATCGAGTCGGCGATCAGCTCGCGTGAGACGAGCGACGCGCGCATGCCCGAGGTGCCCATCGTGATGCCGTCGGAGATCGCGATGGTGTTGAGCTCCATGGGGGTGCCCCCGGCAGCGCGTATGCCCTCCTTGACCTTGGCGGCGAGGATGCGATTGTTGAAGTTGCACGGCATCGTCTCGATCCACGAGTGGGCGACCCCGACGATCGGCTTGGCAAGGTCCTCGGCGGTGTAGCCGATCCCGTGCAGATAGGCGCGTGCCGCGGCGCGCTCTGGGCCCTCGGTGAGGGCGCGCGAGCGGTGCCTGACGTCGAAGAGTGTAGAAGCGCTCACAGCAGCGGAGACTACCGGCGCGGTGCGCTACACGGGACACAGGCGGGCAAGGTCGATCACTCGGACCGAGGACGCAGGCGCACAAGCCCAATCACATCGACCGGACCGGGGCCCTCGCCCACGTCGCGCAGTCCGTCGGCGACCGCGCGGCCGGCGAGCGCGCGAGCCGCAAAGGCCGCTTGGAGCGGCGCGCGGCCGAGCGCCAGTTGTGCGGCGAGCACGGATGAGTGGGTGCAACCGGAGCCGTGCGCGGCGCCGCCCGGGTGACGCTCGCCGGGAATGCTCACGATCCGATCGGGGGAGGAGGAGTCGAGGAACAGATCGATCGCTTGCGCACGATGACCGCCGGTGAGGACGACGATCTTCGGCCCCAGCGCGAGCACGGCCCGAACGAGTGAGTGCGCTTCCGTGTCATCCTCGCAGTCCGCATCGCTGCTGCGAAGCTGGCCGGCTGTAGAGGACGAGCCAACTCCAGGTGCGCTCACCGTCCTGGTGCTATCGCCGGCTCTCGGTGGCGCAGAGACGCTGTCGTCCTCGCTTGCCTGACGCTTGGCGGCTGGCGCATGGCGGGCCAGCGCTCGTGCCTCGGGGACGTTGGGCGTGAGGATCGTGGCGCGCGGCAGAATCTCGGCGACAAGCGCGTCCTGTGCGTCGGGGTCAAGCAGTTGGGCGCCTGACTCGGCGACCATCACCGGGTCGACCACGACCGGTGTCCCAGCGGGGAGCTCGTCTAGCGCCTGTGCGACCACGCGGGCCGCCTCGACCGTGCCGAGCATCCCAACCTTGACGGCATCAACGCCAATGTCCGCGATCACCGCCCGGACCTGGGCGAGGATGATGCCGGCTGGGATCGGGTGTATGGCGCTCACCCCGAGGGTGTTCTGGGCGGTGATGGCCGTTATGGCGCTCGTGCCGTGGACGCCACATCGGGCGAACGCCTTCAGGTCGGCCTGTATTCCGGCGCCACCGCCGGAATCGGAGCCGGCGATGGTGAGCGCGCGGGGGGTGTTATGGGTCTTGGACAATGGGGCGTGCTTGGCGCGAGCAGGCGGCTGTGCGCCATCCTGGATCTCAGACCGCTCGCGGGTGCCGACGCGCGGGGAAGATCGCGTAGCTGCCGATAGCCGTGACCAGCAGGCGGCCGTCCTCGTGGCGCACCTCGCTGCGCAGGACCGCGTTCGTGCGGTTGCGCCTGTCGAGCTCTGCCGTGCACACGATCTCGCCCTCGGTGGCGGTCTGGATGTAGTTGATGGAGATGTTGAGCGTCGCGATGTGCTCATGCTTGGCGGTGTGCGGCCACAGGGTCGAGCCCATGCAGTAATCCACCAGCGCGTAGGTGACCACGCCGGAGAGCAGGCCGGCGGCGTTGATCAGCTGCGGGCGAATCGCGAGGCGGACGGTGTCGGCGCTGTCCCAGTGCATACCCATAAAGCCGCTGACGCCGTCGATGCCTGGCGGGCGCCGGTCGGGGACGCGATCGTGCGAGGCAGATGGGTCGGGCGCGAGGGTCGAGCCGCTGGGTTTGTCCGAAGCGTCGTTCACGAGAAAGGCTCGATCGAGCCCACATCAGGATATCCGGCCGGCGGTCGGCCCGGATCGCTCGCGGTCTGGGGACTGTTCGGGAGCGTGCGCGGAGCCGTGGTCGAGCCCCGCCGCGTGCCGGCCCTCGGTATCGATCGCGGCGTCCTGATGAGGTTCGTGACAAACGTGGTCGCGAACTGGCATATCCGTGTCTTTTTCGTCACATTTTTTGGCCTATGTTCGGGGGCATGTCCTCCCCCAGCCCCACTCCGGCCGGCGCCCCAGCCCCTCGCGATGGGCGGCAAGCGCTGGGGGCGCTCGGCGAGGATCTCGCCGTCGGTCACTTCCGTCGCCTGGGATTCGTGGTGGTGGCGCGCAACGTGAGAACGCGTTACGGGGAGATCGACCTGATCGCGTTCGATGGTCGGGTACTCGTGTTCGCCGAGGTTAAGACGAGGCGCGCGAGCAACCGCCGCAGGGGCCTCTGTCCCGAGGAACAGCCGCTCGCATGGCTGAAGTTCAGCCAGCGCGCACGGCTCAGGAAGCTGGCATGCGCATGGCTCTACGAGAACACTCACGCGCGCCCCAGGGCCCACACGATCCGCTTCGACGCCGTCGGCGTGATCGTCGACGGCTCAGACCGCCTCTTGCGCCTCGACCACATCGAGGGGGCGTGGTGAGCTTCCGGGGACGAAGGGGCAGACGAACCGCGTGAGCGCTAAGGGCCTATCCCGGAAGGCCTGCACGTCTGGATGCGGCCGATTGCCTTCGCGAGGCTTTGTCCTCGGGCTCGACGTGGCACCACCACGTCTTCGCCCTTGCGTCCGCGCCTCGCTCGACACTCAACCACCCCAGCCGCA
>JBARJU010000124.1:0-2424 GCA_049800435.1 Solirubrobacteraceae bacterium | reverse complement strand
GGGTGGCCGCGGGGGTGGGGCGGCTGCTCGCTCCAGCCGGCGCCGCGCCGGCGGTGGCGCACGAGAGCGTGGCGCTCAGGACCGCAACCGCTAGAAGTGCTCTCAGGGGACTCACACATCGGCTATCGGCAGCCTCGTGAGCCTTTATGAGCCCGGGGAGGGCCTTTCCCGTACGAGGGCATACAGCCACGCGTGCTTCGCGGCCTTATGCTTGTGGCGATGGCGGAGGAGTACGGATGAGGTTTGCCTGGGTGCTCGTCGCCATGGTCCTCGCGGTCGGGATCGCGGGCACGGCGGTTGCGCTTCGCAGCCGCGAAGAGGACTCCCAGTTCGTCTCCCACCAGCAGGCGCTCGTGTCGGTGGGCGCCACTCAGCTTGGGCGACTGCTGCTCACCACGAGCGACCCTCGCCCGGGATACGCCGGTCGTGCGCGATCGACACGCTGTCATTCGGCGGTCCGTAGCGCTCTCGGCAACCCATGGAGCTGTGTGGTGCGCTATCCGCGCCTGCCTGACGTGCGCTATCGGGTGACCGTCTACGCCGACCGCTCGATCTTCGGCTCGGGGCAGCCTGTCGGCCGTCCGCTGCGAGGCACCCTGACCGTCAAGGGTTGCTGTGTGGCCCTCGGCGCCTCCTGAGCCGCTCAGCGTCTCGAGGCTCGACCGGCCGCCGCGCGAGGCTCAGTCGAGCTCTTTGCGCAGCTTGCCAAGGGCGCGGTATATGCGGCCCTCGACGGCGCTCTCGCCCTCGCCGAGCACGCCCGCGACCTCGCGCAGCTTGAGGTCCGCGCCGAAGCGCAGCGCGAGCGCCTCGCGCTCGTCCTCGTTGAGTAGCGTCAGTGCTCGCTGCAACTCGTCGCGGCGCTCGACGGCGCCCAGCGCCGGGTCTGCCTCGTGCTGGGGGGTGCGCGCGCCGACGTGTTGTAGGGCGCGTTCTTCGGTCGTGCGCCGCCGTGCGTGGTCGCGCAGCAGGTTCAGCGCGATCGTGTAGAGCCAGCGGCGCTCGCTGCCCTTGCGGGGATCGAAGCGCTGGCGCGAGCGCAGTACGCGCTCGAAGGTCTCTGACAGCAGGTCCTCGGCGAGCGCGCGGTTGCCGGTGTGGTAGGCCAGGAACGAGAAGAGCCGCTCAGCGTGCTCCTCGAACAGCCGCTCGAATGTGTCCGTCCGCATGCGCAACGACATTCTGGCGGGTCCCGGCGAGCCGAGGCGAGCCGGTGTCGTGGGTGTCAGTTCGTGGGCCATTGGCTTCCTTTGACGATTACTGCCTCTGGGTGATCAAACGGGCTTGTGCGCGTTGAGCTTTTGAGCGTGTGCCGCTATGGGCGAGAAGGGCTCCGGGAGGTCCTTCTCCCGGAGCCCTTCTGCTCAGTGAGCTGTTCGCAGCTCGACGCCTGTCCCTCTCGCTATGCCTCTAGCAGAGGTTGTAGGTGTGCGTCTGGGTGACAGTTTTGCCGCTGGCGGTGACCGCCGTGATCGTGACTTTGGCCGAGCAGGGCAGGCTCACGAGCGTGATGTTCCTCGAGGCCTTTTTGCCCTTCAGCACCGACACGATCTTGCCGTTGACCCTGAGCGTGACCTTCCTCAGCCTCGAGTTGCGCGCCACGTTGAGGTGGATCTTGACGTGCTTGCTGCTCGTCTTTGCTTTCTTGCTCGTGCTCGCGCCGAGCACGCCGTTGTTGACGGGCGCCGCGATCGTCACGGTCGAGGAGTTGTAGTTGTTCGTGACGGTGTTGGTCACGGTGCTGTTGTTGGTTTCGGTGATGAAGGTGTTTTCGTTGCAGGCGTTGTTTGTGGCGCCCTGGCCGTTGTTGTCGCCGATGTTGCCGTTGCCGTTGCTGATGTTGCATTCGCCGCCGTACTGGGCGTTGGCGGCATTGCCGCCGCCGTTGCCGCCTTTGTCTTTGTGACCGCTCTGACCGGCGAGCACGCCGCCCGTGGTAGCGGCCAGCAGGCCGACGGTCAGGCTCGCCACGGCGAGCCGGCGGGCGCCGACGCGTCCGCGACGCGATCCGGTCTTGGCGCGGGACATGGCCGTCGTCTTGATGCGGTCGAGATCGAGCGGGTTGGCCTGGGGACGCTCGTCGCGCAGGCGCTGAGCAACGCCCTCCAACTCATCCCTGTGTGCGTCGTGCTTGCGCGGCATATTCGTCTCCTGGCGTCCTGGATGGGTTTGCGAAGAAAAAGCTTCCTATGCGCCTATACGAGTGACCCCCCATTTTTCCGACAGTTGCAACTGGAAATCTTTTTGCGCGCCACGGGCGTAGGCGGCTCAACGGCTCTCTGGCGGGCACGCCCCGCGGGATCAGAGGCTCGTGATCGAGAACTTGCCCGAGGTGAGCGCTTCGATGCGCAGCCGCGGGGCCGCTGCTTCCCATGCGCGCGGGTCGTTGGCGCGCAGCAGGCGGGCCGCGTGCCTGAGCCCGCC
>JBARJU010000123.1:0-20668 GCA_049800435.1 Solirubrobacteraceae bacterium | reverse complement strand
GGTCCACACCGCGTAGGCGTTCCCCTTTGCGTCGAGCGTCACGTCGCGGTAGGGCCCGCCGCCGGGGGTCTGCCGCAGCGGCTCCCAGCCGTGTTCGGCAGGCCGGAAGCGCGTCGAGACAGCCTCGAGCGTGCGCCCACCCGAGCGCCGGTAGCCACGCCACGCGACGATCGTGTTGCCGCGCCGGTCTGTGGCCAGGCGCGGCTGGGCCAGCATGAAGGCGGCCGCATACCCGAGCCTCTGGACCGCGCCCCAGCCCTTAGCTTCTGTCCAGGTTTGCGCCATCACCTCGTAGGGGCCCCGCCAGCCGCAACCATTGCTGCCCACCCGCGGGGTCTGCGCCCACACGAGCAGCAGCCGGCCGCGCGCGTCGAAGACTATGTCCGGGGAGCTGACGAGCGTGCCTGAACCCCCGAGCGCGTGTACCGGCGCCCAGCGACCTTCCGGGTAGCGCACCGACACCTGCCCGGCACATTCTCGCTCGCCGGCCACGGCGATGGCGGCGTGTGCGGAGACCGCCACGCGGGTTGCGAACGAGCGGCTCATCCCGGGGACGGCGATCGGCGCGCCCCATTCGACCGCCTGTGCGCCCGGCGCGCCCGTCGTGCAGACTCCGCCGGCGAGCGCGACGAAGGCGGCCGTAATTTGTTGGAGTCGTCTCATCGATCAAAACGCTAGGCACGGCCCGCCATCACCACATCGGGGCCGGTCCGCGCGCGCGTCGCGTGGAACTACGTAAGCTCCCGCGGCCATATGTGATAACATACAACTGTATGTCACCTGCTCGAGACTGGGACGGCGCGACCTACGACCGCATCTCCGCTCCCCAACAGGCGTGGGGACGGGAAGTGGTCGACCGCTTGCCACTGCAAGGCGACGAGACGGTGCTCGACGCCGGCTGCGGGTCTGGCCGTGTCACCGAGATGTTGCGCGCTCGACTGCCACACGGGCGTGTCATAGCCGTGGACGCGTCGCCTTCGATGGTGGCCTCCGCGCGCGAGCGTCTCGGCCCCGAGGTCGACGTACGCGTCATGGACCTCGTCGACCTCGACTTGGAGCAGCCTCTCGACGCGATCCTCTCGACCGCCACGTTTCACTGGATCGCGGACCACGAGCGGCTGTTCTCCCGCCTGCACGCCGCGCTGCGCGCGGGTGGACGATTGGTGGCGCAGTGCGGGGGAGAGGGCAACGTGCGCCGCACCCGCATGGCCGCCCAGGCAGTCGGCGCCCAGGAACCCTTCGCCGAGTACATGGCCGGTTGGGATGGCCCATGGAACTTCAGTCCCGCGGGACTCGCGCAACAGCGCTTGCTCGCCGTGGGTTTCCATGAAGCGCGCTGCTGGCTTGTACCCGCCTCCGTCGAGCCCCCCGAGCCACGCGAGTTCCTGCGCACAGTGAGTCTCGGCTCGCACCTCTTGCGCCTACCCGATGACTTGCGCGAGTCGTTCGTCGAGGCCGTCCACGAACGTCTCGGGGATCCCTATACGATCGACTACGTACGATTGAACATCGACGCCGTGGCCTCAGGTAGCGGCTGAGGTTCTGGCGCAATTCGGCAACCCTCACGGTTGTGCTCATGTACATGAAGGTAGCAATGGGATTCGCCGCGCGTGGCGCGCAGATTCGCTTGGAGGTGTCAGTCACGACGACCGAGGCGTCGCCCACCTCGACGCTGACGCTTTTGTAACTGCGTTGCTATAGAGCCTCGGGAACCGTTGTCGCCTGAGCCTTCCGTCGCCATCCCAGCGTACGGTGTGGTCATGGCGACGGTCATAGCGGATATTCCCGTGCACGAGCGCCCGCGTGAGCGGCTGCTGCGCTGCGGGCTGGAGGCTTTGAGCGAGCGGGAGCTGCTGGCACTCGTTCTACGGCAGGGACGGGTGGGGGAGAGCGCGCTCGACCTCGCGGCCTCACTCCTGGGCGAATATGGAGCTCTCTCCGCACTTGCCGGCGCGCGACCCGAGGAGCTCGCTCAGCGCTCGGGCATCGGCGTGGCCAAGGCCGCGGCGCTCGTGGCCGCGTTTCAGCTGGGCCGACGGCTCGGCCTCGATGACGCGCCACTTGTACTGCAAAGTCCGAGCGATGTGGCTGAGGTCGCACGCCGGGAGCTGGACGGCTTGCGCCGTGAGCGTGTCCTTGTGCTCGTGTGCGACACCGCAAACCGGCTCCGGCGCACCGTGACCGTCTCTGAGGGGTCGATCGACCGCTCGCTCGTACCGGTTCGTGAGATTCTAAACGCGGTGCTTCGTCACGACGGACGCGCCTTCGCCATCGCCCACAACCATCCGAGTGGGAACCCGCAGCCAAGCGAAGCCGATCACCGGGCGACGGCCGAGGTGAAGGAGGCAGCGAGGGTCGTTGGCCTTCGGTTTCTTGGGCATGTCATCGTCGCCGGCAACAAATCCAACGCAATGACGACGATCAGCGAGAACCAAACACCTCATTGAGTGCTGCGGGAATCAGCGCTCTCGATAGCTTGACCTGACTCCGGCGTTTGGCAGCTATGGCGACAACACCGTCACGCAAGAGGTTGAGCTGCTCCGAGAGCTTGGTTGCTGCCCGCCCGGTGACTATCGGTACTTCGATAGATGAGAGTAGACCCGAACGCAATCGTGGAAGCTGTAGGCTGTGGGTCAAGTTAATCGCAGAGTCAAGTACTCTCCGACCACGAAGGGTATGTGCAAGTAGCGCAGGCTCGACATCCGTACGGGGCCGTAGAACGTATTGATCGACCGAGCACAACCCGTGTCGATCAGCAACCCACACCTTGTTCTGATACGGCCGAAGATAGCCGTAGATTACGTCTCCGGGCCTGAAGCGGAACTTGCGGCCTTCGAGGGATTCGAGCGTGTCACTCCCAATGCACCGACCCGTGTGGCTCTCAATATGTTGAAGGCCCACAAAAGTGTCTGCCGGCGAAGGGTTCTCGCCAGGATGGATGATGTCAGAGACGAAGTCAACCAAGTCGCCTATACGCTTATAACCGATTGCTGCGTCGGCCGTCAGTGCATCTACGAAGGTAGGAAGTGCAGCCACAAATGTCCCATCGTTGTCTGTAAGACATCGAGACACAGATATAGTGGAACCGTAGATAGAGTCTAGATACCTAACTATTCTTCGCTGCTCCTCGATTGGAGGGACCCTGAGTTCTAGACGCAGAAGATTCTCAGTATGGACCCGCTCACGACGAGCCCCAATCCCCTTAGAAGTTGTGGCAAGCATCGACCAGAACTCAGGCCAGCGACAGATGTGCGCCAGGTAACCTGCATCGAGCTCGTCATCAACACAACGGAAGGTGGGAAACTCAGGAGACAAGAACCAGCCGTCGAATGCGCGGGGTACTATCGCGAGGGCACCCTCAAATGCCTTGAGACGACTCATAACTAGCTGCGATGCCTGGAGGCGATGCAGAGTCTTGTAGCTAGTTTCAGCGCCAGAAAGCGACGCTCGCTGAAACATACCTCGGCCAAAGCTGTAGACGCCGGCAATCTTGTATTGATCGTCCAAAGATACCTCAACCTTATTGATGTCTTGTTCGAGAAGTTCACTAAGTGGGCGGATTCTTCGAAGGCTCATAGCTCACCGCCAAAGCTGGCCTTGAGTGCCTCAAGCAATCCAAGGATCTCGCGCTCGGACTCAACCAGCTCCTGGAGCAGCTCCTCGGGCGGACGATGCGCCAGATCCTCGGGGCCATTAGGATTCCGCATGTCAAGGCTAAAACCAGAAGCCTCGATCTCGGCTATCGGCACCCGCCATGCCCGCTCGTTTTCTTTACGCTTGCTCCACCAAACCTGGCAGTCGGTGAATTCCTCGAAACGCATCGGCTTCGTCTTCGAGTACTTCTTGCGCCCCTCCGGAGGAGGTATCTCATAGAACCAGACTTGCTTGGTTCGCCCTGTCTTCTCGAAGAAAAGCAGGTTCGACGGAATCGCCGTGTAGGGCTCGAACACGCCATCGGGAAGCCGCACGACCGTATGTAGGTTGCAGTCGGTGAGCAACTGTTGCTTGATTCGAGCGCCCAGTCCTTCGCCGAACAGCACGCTGTTCGGCACGACGATGCCGCACCGTCCGCCATCCTTCAGCTGGCGGATCACCAACTGGAGGAAGAGCCAGGCGGTCTCCGCGGTCCGCTTGTCGGCCGGAAAATTCGCCTGGATGCCCTTCTCCTCCTCGCCTCCAAAGGGGGGGTTCGTGAGGATGACATCGACCCGGTCCCTTCTGGCGATCTGGGTGATTGGCCGAGCGAGAGCGTTGTTGCGCACGATGTTCGGCTGGCCGACACCGTGCAGCACGAGGTTCATCATTCCAAGCAGGTAGGGCAGCGGCTTCTTCTCGATCCCCCGCAGGTTGGTATGCAGCTTTCGCAACTGCTGCGTGGTTTTGACCTGCGGCTGTAGATGATCCAGCGCCTCGACGAGGAAGCCCCCCGTCCCGCATGCAGGATCGAGGACGATCTCACCGAGCTGCGGGGCGACCTGCTGGACCATGAAGCGGATGACCGGTCGCGGTGTGTAGAACTCGCCCGAGTCGCCCGCCGCGTCGCGCATCTCGCGGAGCATCGACTCGTACAGATGCGCCATCGTGTGGATGTCGTCGGAGGAGGCGAAGTTGATCTCGTTGACCTTGTTGATCACGTCGCGCAGGAGGTAGCCGGAGAGCATCCGGTTGTTGGTCTCCTTGAAGACTTCGGCGAGCACGTCGCGGGGATCGTGGCCGCCCGTGCCCGTGAGACCACGTAGGTAGGGCAAGAGTTTGCCGTTGACGAACTCGAGCAGCGCCTCCCCCGTGGGCCCATTCGGGTCTGCCGCCCAGTCCCGCCACCGGTAGGGCGACTCGATGGCGGGGCGATGCTTTTCCTCGGTCACCTCGCGGTTTGCTTCCAGGCCGTCGAATGCCTTCAGAAAGAGCAACCACGCCAGTTGGGGAATCCGGTCGAGGTCGCCGTTGAGGCCGGCGTCCTTGCGCATAGCATCGCGGGCCGACTTGATGACCGCGGCAAGCTTTGCTTGGGGGGAGACGGGCTGAGTTGTCTTCTTTGGTCGGGCCATGGCGCTCAGGTCTCCTCGGTTGGGAACATCCCGGCCCACATCGCCGCTACGGCCGACACGGCCGCGGGAAACGACGTGGCTTCCACGTCATGTTCGGCTACGAGCAGTTCATACCGGCCGAGCCAGCTGGGGGGAAGCGACGGGAGCGTAGCTGGAGGATTCGCGCCGTCGCGCTCACTCCAGACGAGCCGGATGGCCGCGGCAAGCGCAGCGGGTTCGAGGAGCTCATGCTCAGTGAGGATTACAAGATCGACGAGATCCCGCACGCGCGTGTTATCGCGGTCGCCGTATTTCCTGAGCATTCCGTGGAACTTCTCGGCAGCGTGCCGGTTGACGTCGACGATCTCAACGAGCGGAGCGAGGACCCCTGCGAATTCGAGTGAGTTCGGCAATGGCAGGAGGTCCGTCGCATCAAGCTCGTGGGAGCGGGGGGAAACGTCTACCTGAACCGCCCCGAAGTGCCGGCCCGCAAGCTCCGCCACGACTTTGACCCGCCATGTGAGATGACCGCCGTCATCCTCTATCAGTTGCTTGACCGGTCCGACGATGAGCGTGAACTCGTCACCGTCGACGCCCGTTGACAACGCCTCTACGAGTCGCTCCCTCAACTCCTCTGCGTCCGCCACATCACCGCGGAGCCCAAGGTCGATGTCCTTGGTGAGGCGAGCCTCATCGAGCAGCCTCACCTCAAGCGCCATCCCACCCTTGAGCACCCATTGCCCCGGCTCGGCAGCCTGGAGCCTGCTGACGGTCCGCTCGAAAAGCACTCGACGGCGAAGCCGATCGAGACTGACCTTGGTTTCCTTTGAGCGGGCGAGCAGCCGCTGCTCGAGTGCCATGCGGAGCGCCTCGGCGGTCTCGTAGGTCACGATGTCGTGATCCGTTGGATCGCCCGCTCGATGTACAGCGCGGCCTTTGAGTCGATGGCCTCAGCTCGCGTCCGCAACTGGCGGATCGTCAGGAGCCCGCTTTCACGTGCTTCCTGGATCGCCCGCGCGAGTTGGTCCTCATCGGCGGCAAGAGCGGCGATATCGACAAGCGAGCGAATCACGGTGGTGAGCTTGAAGCCCGTCCGCTGGACTACGTCGCTGTCGGCGAGGTCGGCGTGGTGCAGGGCGGTCGCGGGGTCCCGCATCGAGAACCCAGGAGGCACGGTGAGGTGCACGCGAGCGGACTCGAACTCGCCGACACCATGAACCGAGAACGCGCTCTCGTGCGAGACGACGGCTCGCCCTCGCGACCACAGCGTCCAGCGGATCAGGTCGTCGTGTACGTCCGGTACCCACTCGGCGAGGCGGAAGAGGCCGCGGTCGACGCGCAGCCAGTTGCCGGCGCCGACGTGGTGTGCCTGCGCCGGGTAGGAATAGCCGATCGTCTTGGCCTGGGCCGCGGTGAAGTAGCCGCCTTGGTTGGCCACCAGGTTGAACAGCCTTCGTCGTAGGTCGCGCCGATCCGTTGGCATTCATGCATACTATATGGAAATTGAAGTCTTGGGACGAAAGGCAGCCCAAAACTAAAGTTTTAATATAGTATCAAGCGGCGTATAGTAGATCTGCGAGGTTCCCCACCGCCTCGTGAAGAGCATCGGGGGAGCCAAAACGATCTGCGATCTCGGCAGGCGAGCCCATCGAGGAGAGCGGCGGGACTTCGAGCACGTTGAGGTCGTCCAGCTGGCCGATACCGTGCTCGGTGTACTTGTCCAACAGTTGGGCAAGAATCTCGCGAGCCGCAGGCTGGTAGGCGGAGAAGAAGGCAGCGTGTTCTTTGCGGACCCGCCGGGCGCGGTCGGTGCGAGTCCCCAGCGGCTGGCTCCAGGCAAAGTGTACGAGCACGTCCAACGGGTCGGCGTCGCCGAGGCCGGTACGCTCGGCCAGCTCGCCGATGTCGATCGCGCGCTGTCCGAGCGCGTCGAGCACATCGTGACGCCCAACGCGACTGCGCCACTTCGAGCGGAGGTTCTGGGGGTCCGGGAAGAGCGAACGAACGGTGTCGGCGACGAAATCTCGGTACTCCACGAGTCGCAGTCGAGAGGTCTGGGGATCGAGGTGATAGACGGCCTCGGCGGTGACCCAGACCTCGACATCGTCGACGTAGAACTTTGCCTGCGGCGGCACATCGAGGTCGTGGGGATCGATCGAGTGGCGATCGGCGTCGTTGGGCTCGAAAGAGGGCTCAGGCTCCTCGACAACCGTCTCCTCGACCACGTTCCCCTCATCGTCGATCTCCTCGCGGTCGATTCGCTCGGGTGGACCGTCGAACTTGGGATCGCTGAAGAGAGTGGTCGCGCCCGCGTAGTCGATGATGTTAAACGAGAGCTTGTCCCCGTCGGGGAACAGCCGCGTGCCGCGGCCGATGATCTGCTTGAAAAGGGCAAGCGAACCGATGGGCCGGAACAGGACGATGTTGCGAACGGTCGGCAGGTCGACTCCGGTCGAGAGCAACTGGGATGTCGTGGCGATCACAGGAAGGTCCTTCTCGGTGTCGGCGAAGTCGCTCAGGTGACCCGTGCCGATCTTGCCCTCGTCGCTCACGATCCGAACGACATAGTTCGGGTGCTGGCGAGTCAGATCGGCGTTCGCGTTGTGCAGCGCTCGCCGCATCTGGTCGGCGTGCTCCTGGTCGACGCAGAAGACGATCGTCTTGGCCCACCGGTCGGTGCCGGACAGCCATTTGGTCAGGTGTCTTGCGGCCTCCTCTGTGCGTGTGAGTAGTGAGACTGTCCGCTCGAACTCCTTGGTCGTATACAGATCCGGGGGAATTTCCCGGCCGAAGCGATCCAATTGGCCCGCGGAGGGCACCCAACCGTGAGCGTCGGGACTGAGCACCACGCGACGCACTCGGTAGGGCGCTAGGAAACCGTCGTCGATACCTTGGGCGAGGGAGTATTCGAAGAGCGGGTCGCCGAAGTACTCGTAGCTGTCAACCGTCTCCTCGCGCTTCGGCGTGGCCGTCATCCCGAGCTGCGTCGCTGGGGAGAAGTGCTCGAGGATGGCCCGCCATGACGATTCGGCGTTCGCGCTGCCCCTATGGCACTCGTCCACGATCACCAGATCGAAGAAGTCGGGATCGAACTGCCGGAAGACCCCGTCCGGCTGCTCACCCCCGTCTGCGAGCGCCTGATAAAGCGCGAAGTAGATCTCCCGCCCCGCCTTGGCCTCGCCGCTCAGCTTCCAGACAGGCCCTTCACCGAAGGCCGGGACGAAGTAGTCGCTCTGCGGCTGGTCGATCAGGATATTGCGATCGGCGAGGTAGAGCACCCGCGGGTTGCGGTCCGGGCGCCATCCGCTCCTCCAGAGCTTCCAGACGATCTGCATCGACACGAAGGTCTTGCCGGTGCCGGTCGCCATCGTAAGAAGGAGTCGCTTCTTGCCCCCGAGGATCGCCGCGACAGAACGGTTGATTGCTGTCCGCTGGTAATAGCGGGGCTCCTTCACTTCGTTGTCGGCGTTGCGGAGCGCTCGGTTGAAGGGCACAACGACACCATCGGCCACTAGGTCGTCGGTCATTCCCTTCCAGGCACGGTACCTGGACCACAGCTCCTCCGGGCCGGGGAAGGCCAGGAGTTTGTCGTTCTCCAGGCCGGTGTCGCGGTCGTCCTCGACGATGCCCTTGCCATTGGTCGAGTAGGCGAAGGGGAGGTCGAGCAGATGGGCATAGTCCTTCGCCTGCTGGAGTCCCTTGCCGGGAATCGCGTACTCGCGCTTGGCCTCGACCACGGCAACGGGCACCCCCGGTCGGTACTCCAAGACGTAGTCGGCGTGAAGCGCATCGCCCCGCCGGTGCTTCTTACCGACGGCGATGACGCGACCGTCGGTAATCGAAAACTGCCCCTGAATCTGATCGTCGCTCCAGCCCGCCGCTTTCAGGCGTGGCAGCACGTAGTCACGACACGTATCCCTCTCAAGCGGGCCGGCCATGCGCCATACCGTACTGGCCCTCTCGGAATCGTGGCGATAGCTGGTCTTTTTGGGCTGCGCTACGTCGATGGTTGCTATGACGGACTCACATCGTCTCCACGGAGCGCGTCAAGCTAACTTTGGGAGTCCTGTCGATCCGACCGCCGCCTACGGCGCTAGATTCGACTGACGGTGCCTGCCGAACCAAACGTCGAGCCAAGCGAGCCGTGCGTCGCACACCTCGACGCCGACGCCTTCTACGTCTCCGTCGAGCTGAATCGCCATCCCGAGCTGCGGGGTCTGCCGGTCGTCGTATCGGGCACGGGGCCGCGCGCGGTCGTGACCACCGCCAGCTATGAGGCCCGCCGCTTCGGCGTCGGCTCGGCGATGCCCGCCGCGCGCGCGCGCAGGCTCTGCCCACAGGCCGTGTTCCTGCCGCCCGACGGCGCCCACTATCGCGAAGTGTCACAGCGCATGATGGGCATCGTGCGCTCCCATGTCGAGCGGGTCGAGGTGGTGGGGCTCGACGAGGCCTATCTCGACCTGAGCGGCTTCCACTCGCCCCGCGCCGCCGTGCGCCGCATCCTGGCCGACATCAAGGCCGCCACCGAGCTCGTATGTTCTGTGGGGATCGGTCCCAACAAGCTCGTCGCGAAGGTCGCTTCCGACGCGGAGAAGCCCGCCGGCTTCGTCGTGCTCACGCGCGAGCAGGCGTGCGAGCGCTTCGCGGGCGCGCCACCCGGGCTCGTCCCGGGCATCGGCCCAAAGACGGTGGCGAGGCTCGAGCAGATGGGGTTGCGCACACTGCGCGACCTCGCCCGTGCCCCTGAGCAACTGCTCGTCGAGCGCTTCGGCCCCAACCACGGCCGCGAACTGCGTCGCCGCGCACGCTTCGAACACGACGGCGAGGTGAGTGAGGCACGCAAGGTCGTCTCCGAGTCGCGTGAGCGAACCTTCGACTACGACATCCACGATCACGGCCGCTTGCGCGAGGCGCTCGCGCAGATGGCGGTCGAATTGTGCAAGAGCCTCGCTGCCCATGACAACCATGGACGCACGATCGGCATCAAGGTTCGCCTCGACGATTTCTCCACCGTCACGCGCGCTCGCACCCTCGAGGCGCCCACGTGCGATCCCGACCAGGTCACACGCGTGGCGCTCGCCCTGCTGGAGCAGTACTCGCCATCGCGCCCCGTGCGCTTGCTGGGGGTGCGGGTCGCGGGGCTCGCGCCGCTCACGGCCGGCATCGATGTCGGCGCCGGGAAGACGGCCGGTCAACTCGAGCTACAGGTGTAAGCCCGACCCAGGAGTCAGGTGCTTCATACGGGCGGGTCGCCGCGACCTGGACGGGTGAGGCCAGGCGCGGGAGCGCGATCTATCGGTGTACTCTTCCTCGCACGATGGCGCTTGCCAATGCGGGAGAGATCGAGCTCAGCTACGAGCGTGCCGGCGACGGCCCGCCGCTGCTGCTCGTCATGGGCATGAGCGGCACCAAGCACCACTGGGGCGACCAGGTGCTCGAGGAGTTGCGCCGCGACTTCGACACGATCGTCTATGACCATCGCGACGCCGGCGACTCGACCAAGACGGGCCAACCGTTCGCGATCTCAGACCTCGCCACTGACGCCGCTGGGCTCTTGGAGGCGCTCTCACTCGATTCCGCCCACGTCATGGGCATCTCGATGGGTGGCATGGTCGCGCAGGAGCTCGCGCTCGCACATCCCGAGCGCATCCGCTCGTTGACGCTCGGATGCACCTACTGCGGGGGCGAGGGAAGCGCGCTCACCGGTGAAGGCGTCATGCGCCGGCTGGCCGAAGGCATGTCATCCGGGGACCGTGAGCTTGCGGTTCGCACCGCCTGGGAGGTCAACGTATCGCCGAGCTTTGCCGCCGAGGAGGACTCCTACGCGACGTTCTTGGCGAACGGCATGCGCTACGCGATGCCGGTCGCCGTGATCATGGAGCAAATGCGCGCCATAACCGCCCACGATACGAGCGCGCGGCTACCCGGGCTGCAACCGCCCGCGCTCGTCGTGCACGGAACCCTCGATGAGATGCTTCCAGTGCAGAACGGCCACATGATCGCCGGGCTGATACCCGATTCGCGCCTCCAGGTCCTCGAGGGGATCGGCCACATGTTCTTCTTGGAGGAACCTGCGCGTACGGCGGAGCTTGTGCGCGAGCACGCCGCCGTCAATGCCTAGAGGGCCGCTGGGCGGCGTGATACGGCGTCCTCGCTCGTTTGTGTGCGGAGCACACTTCACTCGCTGCGTCCTTACCGATCGGAGATCGATACCCCATTCGGGGCACACGGCGGGATCTCCGATCGGCCAGCTTGCCAATCGACCCTCTAGGAGCTGGTGAGGGTCTTTGCGGTTCGAGGCCGGGCGTGGCGTGCGACTCGTCGGGGAGCAGCGCGGCGAGGGGGCTCCGATCGTTCTGTTGCACGGGCTCACCGCGACGCGTCGCTATGTCGTCATGGGCTCGCGCGTGCTCGAGCGCGCGGGCCATCGCGTGGTTGCCTATGACGCGCGTGGTCACGGTCACTCACGCCCGGCGCCCACGCCCGATGCCTACGCATACGAGCTGCTCGCCCGCGACCTGCGCGAGGTGCTCGACGAGCTGGGAATCGAGCGAGCGGCGCTCGCGGGAGCGTCGATGGGCGCTCAGACGGCGCTGCGCTTCGCTCTCGATAGTCCCGAGCGCGTCCTCGCGCTCGGCCTGATCACGCCGGCTTTCGACCCGGAGGCGCTGGCGAGGCCCGACGCCTACGCAGGCTGGGACGCGCTTGCGCAAGGGCTGAGAGAGGGGGGAGTGGAGGGCTTCCTCGACGCCTACGACCTCGACGCGATCCCCGATCGCTTCAGGGAGACGGTCGCGACGGTGCTGCGTCAGAGGCTCTCCGCGCACGATCGTCCGCTCGCCGTGGCGGATGCGCTCGAAGCCGTCCCGCGCTCCAGGCCATTCGAGAGTTGGAGCGAGCTGGAAACGATTGAGGCGCCCACAGTGGTCATCGCAAGCCGCGACGAGCCCGACCCCAGCCACCCGCTCGCGGTCGCCGAGCGCTATGCCGCGACGATCCCGGATGCGAGGCTCGTCGTCGAGGACCCGGGCCCGCCCGTGCGCTCGCCGATCGCGTGGCAGGGCGGGCAGCTCTCCAAGGTGCTGGTCGAGCTTATGGGGTAGCGCTCAGGCGAGCGCGGCGGGCGCGTCGGCGGCGGGATTGTCATCGGCGACGGCCGCCCCGCTGAGCAGGGCCGCATAACGTCCGCCCAGCTCCAGCAGCTCCTCGTGGGTGCCGCGCTCGACGATCTGACCGGAGTCGAGCACGAGGATCTGGTCGGCGTCGCGGATCGTGGAGAGGCGGTGGGCGATCGCGATCGTGGTACGCCCTCGGGAGAGGTCGTCAAGGGCGCGCTGCACGGCGCGCTCGGTTTCGGTGTCCAGGGCGGAGGTCGCCTCGTCGAGGATCAGGACCGGCGGGTTGCGCAGCACCGTGCGAGCGATCGCCATGCGCTGCTTCTCCCCACCGGAGAACCGGTAGCCGCGCTCGCCCACGGGCGTGTCATAGCCGTCGGGCAGCGAGGAGATCAGCTCGTGGATCTGGGCGGCGCGGGCGGCGTCTTCGATCTGCTCGTCGCTGGCCTCAGGGCACGCGAAGCGCAGGTTTTCGCGGATCGACGCGTGGAACAGGTAGGTCTCCTGGGAGACCAACCCCACGTTGGCGGCCAGCGAGGCGAGAGTCATGTCGCGGATGTCCACCCCGTCGATCTCCACACCCCCGCGCTGTGGCTCGTACAGCCGTGCCACGAGATACGCGAGCGTGGTCTTGCCCGAGCCCGTCTCACCCACGAGCGCGGTGCGCGTCCCCGCCGGGATCTCCGCGGAGATCTCTCGCAGCGTCCAGCGCTCCTCGGACTCGTAGTTGAACCACACCTCCTTCAAGCGCACGTCTCCGCGTACCCCGCTCAGCTCGCGTGCGTCGGCGCGCTCCTCGATGTCCACAGGCAGGTCGAGGTACTCGAAGATGCGCCCGAACAGGGCAAGCGAGGTCTGCACTTCAAGACCCACCGACAACAGCGATTGGATCGGGAACAGCACCCGCGTCTGTAGCGTTGTGAACGCGATCACCGTTCCGATCGATATCGCGGCGCTGCCCTGGGCGATCGAGTAGCCGGCGAACCAGTACACGGCGGCGGGCATGATCGCAAAGCTCATCTGCACGGAGGCCATCCGCCAGCGTCCCGCCATCCGAGCCCGTACCTCGAGGTCCGCCAGTTCGCCGGACTCCTCAGAGAAGCGGCGCACGAGCTCCGGTGAGCGTCCCATCGTCTTGCCCAGCAGGATCCCCGACACGGACAATGACTCCTCGACGAGCGTCGACATATCGGCAAGGCGGCCTTGGCGGACCGATTGGATGCGCCGGCGCTCCTCGCCGACGCGGCGCGTGAGCCACACGAAGAACGGCAGCAGGAACAGCGAGAACGCCGCCAGGCGCCAGTCGAGCAGGACCATCGCGACGACGACCGCCACCACAGTCGTCACGTTCTGGACGATGGACGTCGCGGTCGAGGTCACCACGCTGTCGATACCCCCGATGTCGTTGGCGATCCGCGATTGCACCTCACCGGTGCGGGTGTGCGTGAAGAACGCGAGCGACATGCGCTGCAGGTGCGCGTATACGGCGGCGCGCAGGTCGTGCATGACGCGCTGGCCGACCTGGTTTGAGATCCATGTCTGCGCCACCCCGATCACACCACCGACGACCGATAGGGCGATCATCCCGCCCACGAGCAACGTGAGCAGCCGAGTGTCGTGCTTGGGGATCGCCGTGTCGATCACTTCCCGCAACAGGAACGGACTGATGACCCCGAGGCCCGCCGCGACGAAGATCAACGCCAACAGGCCACTGAGACGCACGCGGTAGGGCCTGAACAGTGCGCCGATGCGCCGCAGAGAGACGTGAGCTGCGGCGACATCCTCGGGCGGCGTGTCGATCTTGCCCGGGCTGGACCGCGGGCCGTGACGCCCAACACCTGAGCGTCCGTCGCCAAAGGGTTGGCTGCTCATCGCAAAAGACCTCCCTCGCCGACGATCGATCCGCTCACCTGTCGATCTTAGGGCCCCGCGCCAGAATGTCTGGCGGCATGGGGTGGCCGGTCTGGCGGCATGGGGTGTTCGGGCCCGAGCGCCGCTTATTGGGCGTGGGGATCGTAGGATTGAGGCATGGACCTGTCCGACTCCGAGATCAGGGTGCTTGGGTGCCTGCTCGAGAAGCAGCGCACGACCCCCGACCACTATCCGCTCTCGCTCAACTCGCTGCGCCTGGCGTGCAACCAGACGACCAACCGCGAGCCGGTCGTCGAGTACGACGACGCCATCGTCCGCGACGCGCTGCACCGCCTCGAGCGCCGCGGCTATACGCGCCTGGCGGGGGCCAGCCGCGCCGCTAAGCACCGGCACCTGCTCTCCGAGGCGCTGCCGATGTCAAGCGCCGAGCAGGCCGTCATGTGTGTGCTGATGCTGCGCGGGGCGCAGACCCCGGGCGAGCTCAAGCAGCGTGGCGAGCGCATCCACGCGTTCGAGGGGCTCGACGAGGTGCACACCACGCTCGCCGGCTTGATCGAACATGGCCTTGCGGCTCGCATGGAGCGTCGCCCGGGTCAGAAGGAGGAGCGCTATGCGCAGCTGCTCGGACAGGACGCGGAGCCGGCCGCCGGCGTTGGCGCGCCCGCACCGGCTCACTCCGTCGGTCGCGGCGAGCCCTCGCAACCGACTTTGCCCGGCCCTGGACTGTCCGAGCGGATCGCGCGCCTGGAGCAAGACGTGCGTGAGTTGCGCGTCGCGCTCGCGGCGCTGGGAGTCGCGGCCGAGGAGAATCCTGAGCGCTCCCGCGAACCCGCTCGAGACGCCGAGCGCGAGTGGAGCGGCGACCCGCAACCGGCGCCATGGGCGTCATGATCGCCGCGCACGCCATCGTGGTCGCCGCGCAGACCTCGGACAGTGCCAGTGGCGTCGGCATCCCCGTGGCGATCGCCGCGGGACTTGTGTCGTTCCTCTCACCGTGCGTGCTGCCACTGGTGCCTGGCTACCTGTCGACCGTGATCGGGGTCGCTCCGGCCGACATCCAGCATGCGGGGACGCGACGCGTGCTCGTGCCCAGCCTGCTGTTCATCGCGAGCTTCTCGGCGATCTTCATCCTGCTGGGCCTTGGCGCCACCGCTATCGGCTCGACCCTCAACACGCATCGTCAAACGCTCGAGCAGGTGGGCGGCGTGTTGATAATCGCGATGGGCGTCGTCTTCCTGGCCACCCCGTTCGTGGATGCCCTGAACTTCGAGTGGCACTCCGAGTCGCTACAGCGATTCGCCGGGCGGGGCGGGCCGCTGCTGGCCGGGGCCGCGTTCGCGATCGCGTGGACACCGTGCACGAGTATCACGCTCGGCGCGATCCTCACGCAGGCGGCGGTCTCGAACTCCGCTGCCCACGGGGCGATCCTGCTCGCCTTCTATTCCGCGGGCCTCGCGATCCCTTTCCTGGCGATCGCGCTTGCCTTTGAGCGCATGAGCGGCGCGCTGGCGATCGTCAAACGTCATTTCCCCGTGATCGTAGGGGTTGGCGGCGCCGTCATGATCGCGCTCGGGGTGCTGATCCTCAGCGGCGAGTTCACGATCCTGAATGCCGAAGCGAACCGGTTGCTACAGGGCACGGGCCTGGACGTGTCGAAGATCTGACTGTCGTCGTGGGCAAGCCGGCCGCCCGGCCCGAGTTAGCCCTCACGCGGAGCCCATTCGGGCGGCGTGGAAACATGCCGACGGTGCGCCGACCTCGCGTAACGGCGGCCGCGACGGGTACCCTCGCGTGTGGATGACGGCGGGCAAGATGCCATCCCCACAGCGCATCGCGCTCGCGTCGGTGCTGGCCGCCGCCGTGCTTGTCGCGATCAAGCTGGTCGTCGGTCTGCTGTCGAACAGCCTCGGAGTGCTCGCCGAGGCGATCCACTCAGCCACCGATCTGGCCGCGGCGCTGCTCACGTTCTTCGCTGTGAGGGTGGCCGTGAGGCCGGCCGACCGCGACCATCCATATGGCCACGGCAAGGCCGAATACCTGTCGGCGCTCGGGGAGAGCGTAATCCTGATCGCCGCCAGCCTCGCGATCGCCGCTGAGTCGATCGTCCGACTGACGGGTCACGGCGGCAAGGTCGACTTGCACTGGTACACGTTCGCGGTGCTGCTGGTGGTGATCGCGATCGACGCCGTCCGCTCGATCGCTTCTCATCGGGGCGCCCACCGTCACGGAAGTGCGGCGCTGGGCGCAAATGCCTTGCACTTCACGCTCGACTTGATCGGCTCGGTCGCCGTGTTGATAGGGCTGGTGCTTGTGCGGGGCGGCTATCCGCAGGCCGACTCGATCGCGGCCCTGCTCGTGGCGGGGTTGGCGTTGTTCTCCGCCGGGCGGCTGATGCGTCGCAGCGTGTCTGTCCTGATGGACACCGCGCCCGCCGGTCCCATCGAGAGCAAGGCCCGCTCGGCGATCGAAGCGCTGCCGGAGAATATCGACCTGCGCCGCCTGCGAATGCGCGAAGTCGGGGGGCGCCACTTTGCCGACATCGTGATTGGTGTGGCGGGCGACGCAAACCTCGCCGAGGGCCATGCGGTCGCAAGCGCCATCGAGGCGGCAATCGAGCGCGAGTTGCCCGGTAGCGATGTGGTCGTTCACGTCGAGCCCGACCGCAGCCCGTTCTCAGGCGCGATCGATCGATCCTCCGGTGCGCTGCTGGAGGTGCGCCTCGCGGCGGATGCGACGCCCGCCGATGTCAGGAGGCTTGCGCAGCGTCTGCGCGCCGAGCATCAGGTGGTCGATGTCACGGTGCGATTGAGTGCTCCGACGCGTGCGGCACGCGTCGTGAGGGAAGGATCGTCGCCGAGCGACGTCTTAACGTGAACTCACCCCGCACCCCAAAGACGGAGGACCAGCCGTGAGGATCCACACTGCAGACCATGTAAGGCCTTGGCGTATCTCGACGCTCCCGCTACTGGCGTTGTTCGTGGGTGCGCTCGCGATGGCCGGCTGTGGAGGCTCGAAAAGCACGAGCTCGGCGTCCACCGCGCCGCCCGCGGCCGCCGCGACGACCGAATCGACAGCAGCCGCGCCGACAACGGCTCCGGCGGGGGGCCTGAGCGTCACGGCCAATCCGGAAGGTCAGCTGAAATACGACAAGACCTCGCTCAGCGCCAAAGCCGGGACCGTCGCGATTGACTTCACGAACATGTCCCAACTCGGCCACAACATGACGGTCGAATCCTCATCGGGCTCTGTGGCGGGGGCGACCCCGACGTTCAGCGGCGAAAGCAAGACGCTCACGCTCAAACTGACGCCCGGAACCTACAAGTTCTACTGCTCTGTCCCCGGCCACCGCCAGGCCGGCATGGAAGGCACGCTTGTCGTGAAGTAAAAAAGGGACGCCCCACGCGCGCGAGGGAGCCCCCGCCGGCCGCTTGCACGACCGACAGGGGCCCTCAGTCCTCAGTCTTCAGGCTAGGCTGCCTCGCGAAGCGCGGCCAACTCGGGCGACTCGGCGAGCTTCTTCAGCGCGCGCTGCTCGAGCTGGGAGGCCCGCTCGGCGGAGAACCCGAGGCGCTTTCCGATCGCGGTCAGCGTCTGGGGCTCCTCGCGCCCGGTTCCGAACCGCAACGTGAGCACGGTGCGCTCGGTGTCGGGCAGCTTGGCGATCGCGCTGTGTACGATCCGCTCGCGCTCGTTGTCCCAGGCGGTGTCCTCCGGCGCCTCCGCGTCGGAGGGAAGCAGATCGCCCAGGGCGGTGTCGCCGTCGTCGCCGACCTGCTGGTCGAGGCTCACCAGCGCGGCGCGCTGGTGGCGCACCTCCTCGACCTGCTCGATCTCAAGGCCGGTCTCCTCGGCGAGCTCCTCGAGGGTGGGCTCGCGGCCGAGGCGGACCGACAGCTCGCGCTCGACGCGTCCGACCTTGCGGGAGCGCTGCGCTACGTGCACTGGCAGCCTGATCGTGCGCCCGGAGTTCTCGAGGCCGCGCTGGATCGCCTGCCTTATCCACAGGGTTGCGTAGGTGGAGAAGCGGAATCCCTTGCGCCAGTCGAACTTCTCGGAGGCCCTGATGAGCCCGAGCATGCCCTCCTGGACGAGGTCCGCCAGTGGCAGTCCCTGGTTCTGGTAGCGCCGTGCGTTGGAGGCGACCAGCCTGAGGTTGGAGTTGATCAGCTTTTCCTTGGCCCGTAGGTCGCCGCGCTCGATTTCCTGCGCGAGCTGGATCTCCTGTTCGGGGGCGAGCAGGGGATAGCGCCGCGAGTGCGCGAGCAGCTGGTCGACGGACTCCGGGATGAAGGTCTCGGCCGTTAGGTCTATGGTGGTGGGGGACTTCTTGGGGGGATCTTGCATGAGCGTCTCTCTAATCATTGGGACTGTCGATGGACCCGGCTCGTCCCTGGGGACTGCGCGACCCTCGTAATCCGATGCTTGGAGTCGGAATTATACGCAGCGATAGTTGCGTTGTCAATCATTCCTGGTCGATTCGTCCATACGTCGTGTTCGACGCCTATCGTGCCGCCACCTTCCCGCAAGACAACAACCCTCGAAATCGGCGAAAGCTCCGCTACGGGACCAAAATCGGTGGCGAGCGCATACAGACCTGTATCCGCCGGTACGTGTCGCATATCGATCATCGGTCGATCTGGCGCCTTGCATAAGGATGTGCGACACGTTCCGGGCGACGAACACGCCGTCTGAGTCGCTGAGCCCCTAAGCTGGCCCCCATGACCACAGACCTAAAAAACCAAGTCGTGGCGATCACGGGCGCCTCCTCGGGCATCGGCCGGGCGACGGCGCTGGCATGCGCCAAGGCCGGCGCGTCGGTGGCGCTTGCCGCCCGCAGGATCGACCGCCTCGAGCAGCTCGCCGAGCAGATCCTCGCCGACGGCGGACGGGCGATCGTCGTGCAGACCGACGTGGGGGAGGAGGAGCAGGCGCGAGCGTTCGTGAAGCGCACCCACGCGGAGCTTGGCCGCCTGGACGTGCTCGTCAACAACGCCGGCACGATGCTGCTCGGCCCGATCGAGAACGCGCCCACCGAGGAATGGCGTCGCATGATCGCCGTGAACGTGTTCGGGGTGCTCTACTGCACCCACGCCGCACTGCCCCTTATGAAGGAGCAGGGATCGGGGCACATCGTCAACATCAGCTCCGTCGCCGGACGCGTCGCGCGGGCCGGATCGGGTGTGTACAACCTCACGAAGTTCGGCATCGGCGCGTTCTCGGAGTCCTTGCGCCAGGAGGCCGTGCCCCTGGGCGTGCGCGTGACCCTGATCGAGCCGGGCGCGGTGGCCACAGAGCTGCCGATGCACAACCGTCCGGAGATCCTCGGCGAGATGGCAAAGCGCTTCGAGGGCGTCACGCCGCTCGCCGCCGAGGACATCGCGGGCGCCGTGCTCTATGCGATCGGCCAACCGCCGAACGTGAGCATCGGCGAGATGCTTGTGCGGCCCGCCGGTCAGGGCTAGCGGGTGGGCACCGGCGATTCCGACCCTGCCGGGGACGCCGGCGGGGCGCGGCACGCGGGCAGTGAGCCCTGGGCGCCCGGAGGTGAGCAGCACGCGGGGGATGAGTCCTCGACGCCCCACGAGGCTCTTTCGCGACTGTTCTCGCCCTCGCTGCTCGACGGTCAGGTGGCGATCGTCACCGGCGGCGGCAGCGGCCTCGGCCGCGAGACCGCTCTCGAGCTGGCGCGTTGCGGGGCGCGCACGATCGTCTGCGGGCGCCGCGAGCAGCCTCTGCTCGACACCTGCGCCGCCGACCCGCGCGGCCTGATCGAGGCGCACGTGTGCGACATCCGCGAGGAGCAACAGGTCGAGGAGACGGTCGACGCGGTGCTGGCGCGCCACGGACAGATCGACCTGCTCGTCAACAACGCCGGCGGCCAGTTCCTCGCGCCGGCGGAGTCGATCACCCCGAAGGGCTTCAGGACCGTGATCCGTCTGAATGTGGAGGGAACGTGGCTCGTGACCCATGCCGTTGCCACGAAGGCGATGATTCCCTCCGGACGCGGGGGCAAGGTGTTCAGCGTGACGCTCTCCCCTCACAACGGCATGCCGGGTATGGCCCACTCCGGCGCCGCCCGAGCGGCTGTGGAGAACCTGATGCGCACCCTTTCGGTCGAGTGGGCACGCTTTGGCATCCGCCTGCTCGCGCTTGCCGCCGGGCAATTCGAAACCCAGACGCTGCTCACGAAGTACCCAGAGGCGATCGTTGAGCGCATCGCGCACACGATCCCGATGGGAAGGATGGGCACAGAGCAGGAGTTCGCATGGCTCGTGGCCTACCTCGCCTCGCCCGCCGGCGACTTCTTCTCGGGGGCGGTGATCACGATGGACGGCGCGCGCGACGATTGGCTTGGGCCGTGGCCGCCCACGCAGGCGGCCGACGAGCAGGGAACGCCGCTCAGCGAGGAGCGGCGCGGATGAGCGCAACGCGACACAACGGTTCGCTCATCGAAGGTCAACATGCAAGTGACTAGCGTTGACGGGCGCACGGTCGCCCACGAGAGTTGGAGCCGTCCAAACATCGATGTCAGAGCAACGCCCACAACAGCGAGCCAGCGAGCCCGACAACGGCCCAGAGCGACCGGCTGAGCGGTTGATAGACCGGCGCACGCTGCTCAAGGGCGGCCTGCTCGCGGGCGGGGCGCTCGCCGGC
>JBARJU010000122.1:0-5140 GCA_049800435.1 Solirubrobacteraceae bacterium | reverse complement strand
GGTGCGCCCCAGGGCGAACTTCTCGCACCCCGCGGCGCACAGCCGGGACGGCGCGGACGGGGGCGCCACACTCACGCGCGCGGCTGACGTCCCGGGCGCGCTCTCGAGCCTGGCGGCGCTCGATCCGCTCACGTACGTCCTCGACTTCGGCCCACCATGCACGGGCCTCGGCTGCTCGTGGCATCGGCGCGATGCTAACAGCGCGGTCGGCGGCCGATGGCCCGCGGTGGCGTTGTTAGCGCCGACGGAAACTAATGACCGGCGGTCGCGGCCAGGAAGGACGCGATGGCTTCAGCGTCCTTGCCCTGATACAGCAGCGCCGGCATCTGACCGAGGCCGCGGGCGCGGCCTTCGGCGATCGCGCTGAGCACGAGCGCCTTGCGACCCGCTTCGGTCGGAATCTGCGCTCCGAGGCGAACGTCGAGGTTGGGACCGACGTGCCCTTGAGACTTGGAGGCGGCAAGCGTGTGACAGACCGCGCACGACTCCGAGAAGAGCACGCGTCCATGCTGCTGCTCGGCGTTGAGATGAACTCCGCCGACCGCGACACTGGCCTTGTTGGCGCCGTTGAACGCGAGCACGAGCGCGGGAACGACCAACCCAAAGACGAAGACGACCGCCACGACGGCCATAACGGCCCGCTGGCTGCCCCTGGACTCGGCATGCAAGGACTGGCGCGCGCCGCGCGGGCCCCCGCGCATGGCGAGGAAGAACACGGCAAGGCCGAGCAAAACCCAGAAGATAAGGAAGCCGTAAATCATCGCGCCGAGACAATATCGAAGCGCTACCCTGGTATGACGTGACCAACTTCCTGCGTCGCAGCTCACTCTCTCGCCTACTGCTCCTATGCGGCGTGGTCTTCGTCGTCGGCATCGGCGCGACCGCACTGGCGCTGGCGGTCGGAGCGGGCCCGACACCGCCTCCCAAGCCGCTCGCCGACGCCGTGCACGACGCGCTGTCGGCTCCGAAGGCGGACGGGGTGAGCGCGCGTATCCAGTTCACCAACCATCTGATCGAAGGCGCCAGCCTCGCCAGCGGGGGCGGCGAAGCGAGTCAACTCGCCTCGAGCCCCCTGATTTCCGGCGCATCCGGGCGACTGTGGATCGGCTCGAGCGGACGGGCGCGCCTGGAACTGCAGTCTGAAAAGGGGGACACACAGATCCTTTACGACGGGCAGAACATCTCGATGTACGACGCGTCGACGAACACGCTCTACCGCTACAAGCCGTCGCCAGAGCAAGCGGCCGGCGGTGGGACCAGTGGGAGCGGCTCGGGCTCCAGCGGCACAGAGACTGCCCCCGGCAAGATCCCGACGGTCGCCGAAATCGAAGAAGGCATCGCGCACGCCGGCAAGCACGCGAACTTGTCCGGCGCGACGCCGACCGACGTGGCGGGACAGGCCGCCTACACCGTGAAGGTCTCCCCGCGCGAAAACGGCGGGCTGATCGGCGGAGCCGAGCTCTCCTGGGACGCCGTGCACGGAGCACCGTTGCGCGCCGCCGTCTACTCGACGACCAGCGCCGCGCCGGTGATCGAACTGGCCGCCACCGAAGTCTCCTACGGGCCCGTGGATAACTCGACGCTCGACTTCACGCCGCCCGCGAACGCGAAGATCGAAGATGTAACGCTGCCCACCAAGCAGGGTTCGGGCGCATCGGGGTCCCCCTCCGGCGACTCCAACCAGACGCACGTGACCACGCACGGCAAGGGCCTCGGAGCGATCGCGCTCGTGGAAGGCCCGGTCAAGGCCGGGGGCAAGGAATCCACCGGCTCGCAACTCGAAGGGCTGCAGAAGGTGAACATCAACGGCACGAGCGCCTCCGAGCTGCCGACGGCGCTCGGAACGCTCTTGACGTTCGAGCGAGCCGGCGTGCGCTACCTACTCGCCGGATCGGTCACGCCGGCGTCGATCGAGGCGTTCGCGCGAGGCCTGTGACGTGACGGACGCGCCGGCGGCGTCGGTGGAGGGCGACGCCCTGCCCGTAAAGGCGAGAGGCCTGGTCAAGCGCTACAAGGAGGTCCTGGCGGTCGATCACATCGACCTGAACGTGCGCGCAGGCGACGTGTACGGCTTTCTCGGCCCCAACGGGGCGGGCAAGACGACGACGCTGCGCATGGCGCTCGGGCTGATCACTCCCACCGAAGGCACGGTCGAGCTGTTCGGGCGCGACCCGCTGAGGGAGGGCGCCCGCGCGCTGGAGGGCGTAGCCGGGTTCGTCGAGGCGCCGCGCTTCTACCCGTACATGACCGGGCGCAAGAACCTCGAACTGCTCGCGGCGCTGGACGGCGGCGGCGCACACGATCGCATCGACGAGGTGCTGGAGCTCGTCGAGCTGGCTCCCCGTGCCAAGCACAAGGTGGGCGGCTACTCGCACGGGATGCGCCAGCGCCTCGGGATCGCCGCGGCGCTGTTGCGCCGCCCGCGTCTGCTGATCCTCGACGAGCCCGCGACGGGCCTCGACCCCGCCGGCATGCGCGACATGCGCGAGCTGATCCGCCGCCTGGCGGACGAAGGCATCACCGTGCTGCTCTCAAGCCATCAGCTGCCGGAGGTACAGGAGCTCTGCGACCGCGTGGCGATCGTGGACAAGGGGCGCGTGGTGTATGAGGGAGCGCTCAGCGACCTGCGCCGCCAGGGCGGGGCCGGATACCGGCTGCGCACCACCGACGACGTTCGGGCGTTGGGCGTAGTGCGGGCCCAGCCCGGCGTCGAGCACGCCACAAGCGGCGAGCACGGGTTGAGCTTCCAGGCGCAGGAGTCAGACGTGAGCGCCCTCTCGTTGGCGCTCGCTCGCGAGGGCCTGGGTATCCTCGCCCTCACCCCCGAACTGGCGACGCTCGAGGATCTGTTCTTCCGCCTGACCGAGAGCAACGGCGCCGAGCCCGCAAGCGGCGCCAACGACGGGCCTTCCCCCACAACCGAGTCGCTGGTGGGCACTCCATGAGCGACATCGCTCGACGTACACGCAAAGTTGCCCGATGTGGAAGCGCCCTATGAGCGACACTCCTCAAGACGCCGCCCCACACACGCGCGAGGTCACCCGATGACCAGCGTCGCCGCGGCCCCCTCCGTGCCGGCCGCCGGCGCCCTTCGCGCTCGGCGCCCTTCGCTGCTGACGGTCTATCGCTGGGAGTTGCGCAAGCTCGTCTCCCAGAAGCGCACGTACATGGGCTTCGGCTTGGCGGTCCTGCTGCCGGTGATCTTCGTGGTCGCACAGAACCTCCACCAGCATCATGGTCACGGCGGCGGGGACAGCATCTTCGCCGCTCAGATCGCCCAATCCGGGCTTGCGACCCCGGTGCTGATGCTGCTGTTCGAGTCGGTGTTCATGCTGCCGCTGATCGCATCCCTGGTGGCCGGGGACATCGTCGCCGCCGAGGATGGCAACGGAACGCTGAAGACGATCCTCACGCGCTCGGTCGACCGCGGGCAAGTGTTCGCGGGGAAGGTCCTGGCAGCGGTCACCTATGGAGCGATAGCGGTGTTCCTGTCGGCCACGGTGGCGACCATCGGCGGCGTGGCTTCGTGGGGCTTCAACCAGATAACCACCTTCTCGGGAAGTATCGTCTCGGCATCCGAAGGCCTGCTGCTGGTGTTCGCCGCCAACGCCTTCTATCTGATTCCGCTGCTCACCGTGGTGTGCATCGGCGTGCTGCTGTCGACCGCCACGCGCAACAGCACGGCGGCGGTTGTGGGCACGATCGGCTTCACGATCCTGCTGTTCATCGTGTCGGGAATCCCCGGCCTCGAAGGCATCAAGCCCTACCTGCTGACCGAACAGTACGAGAACTGGCACGGCCTGCTGCGCACCCCAACCGACTGGGCGCCGATCTGGCACTCGCTGTGGGTATGCGGCCTATACGCCGTACCAGCGCTGGTCGCGGCCTATCTCGTCTTCCTGCGCCGCGACGTCGCCGGCGGCTGAGAAGCCCACGGTTCAAGTCACCTCGGCCGGCAGCTCGACCGCGCCCACCTCGACCGCGCCCATCAATCGACGGGCCTCCTTGGGATCGATCAGACCGGCGCCGAGCCGCCCCGTGGACTCCGCCCCACAGGCGACGCCGAAGCGCAGGCACTGGTCGGGCGAGCGGCCCTCGTAGCGGGCGGCTATGTAGCCGGCGAGGAAGGCGTCGCCTGAGCCACGCTTGGCGATCGGCTCGCGTGGCTCGGTGCGGGCGCGGCGCAGGCACGACTTGCCCTCGACGAGCACGTCGGCGACGCACCCGTCCGCCATCGTCATGATCGCCTCGCGCGGCCCCAGCTCGACGATCTCGCGCACCGCCAGCAGCCGTTCCTCCTCGGAGGCGAACTCATGGCCGACGAGCTCCTCGGCCTCGAGCACGTTGGGAGAGACGACGTCGGGCTCGGCGCGCACCGCGCGCAGGAGGGGGTCGCCGTCGGTGTCGATCACCGTCGTCACGCCCGCCTTCTGTAGCTCGCGGATCAGGATCGCGTACAGGTCGGGCTCGACGCCGCGCGGGAGCGATCCGGCGAGCACGACGATCGCCGCTCCGCGCGCGAGGTAGAGCAGCTTGTCGCGGAACAGCTCGATCTCCTGCTCGGAGACCGAGGGACCGCGTTCGTTGACCTCGGTTTGCTCACCGTTGGTGGGGTCAAGTACCGAAGTGTTTGTGCGCGACTCGTCACGGATACGCACGAAGTCGTTGAGGATCGCCTCCTCGGTGAGCTGCTCGACGATATGCGTTCCGGTCGCCCCGCCGGCGAGGCCGGTGGCGATCACGGGCTGGCCGAGCGCCTTCAGGGCACGGGCGATGTTGACGCCCTTGCCGCCGGCCATCGTGCGCTGCTCGACGGTGCGGTGGCGCCGTCCAAGGCGGAAGTTGGGAACCGAGAGCGACTTGTCGATCGCAGCGTTGAGCGTGACCGTGATGATCATCTGGGTGCTCTGCATCCACCTTCCCGGGCGACCGCAAGCCGTATGGCCCGCTCGCGCGCTCCCCAGAGGCTAGCGAACATGGCAGTGGACGGCGAAAGATCCGAATGAGCGGGCCTGTGGCGGCGCTCAGCCTCGGGGCAGCCCAAGTGGAGCCGCGCCGATGCTTAACGGAGGACCCGTGCCGCCGCTCAGCCCCGGGCGAGCCCCCAGGCAAGCCCCCGCAGGCGCTCGGCCTCTACGCG
>JBARJU010000121.1:0-2004 GCA_049800435.1 Solirubrobacteraceae bacterium | reverse complement strand
GGTCGGCGCCCCGCGGGGGCTGCCCCCCACGCGCGCGTGGGACATCGGCGTCAGGTGCGCTCATGAACACGTGGTCCAGGGGAAAGTCAATGAACGCGGGTCCCCCGTGCGGCGCCACCGCGGCCGCGAAGGCATCGTCCACGAGTCCGGGGATCTCCGCGGTTGACTGCGCGGTGGTCGCGAGCTTGCACAGAGGCCGCACGAACGGCACGTGATCGATCTCTTGCAACGACCCCTGGCCCCAGCGCATCGCGGGCGCGCGCCCGCCCAGCACGAGCATCGGCGAGTGGTTGGCCTGCGCGGATGCCATTGCGCTCATCCCATTGGTCACGCCCGGCCCCGCCGTGAGCGCGCACACGCCCGGCTCGCGCGTCACCTTGGCCCACCCCTCGGCGGCGAACGCGGCGGTCTGCTCGTGGCGCACGTCCACGATGTCGATGCCCTCCTCGCGACAGCCGTCATAGATCGAGAACAGGTGGCCGCCCGACAGCGTGAACAGCTTGCTCACGCCGTGCGCCCTCAGGCGCCGCGCGATCAGGCGCCCGCCGTGCAGCTCCTGGGCCTGGTCGGTGCTCTCGGGCGTGCTCTGCGTGGACATCGGCGGTGCGACTCTACCCGAGGGCGGCCGCCATGCGCGCGCGGGTGGATCTCTGTTTGGGCCTCCGCTCGGGTGGGGGCATCCCGTCTGGGGCTCCCCACGCGCGCCTGGGGCACCCACCTGTGGGGCGCACAGGGCCTGCCGATGGGAAGGGACAAAGACACGTTCCAGCGGCGAGTACACGCCCCCGCCATCACGTCGGGGGCGCTCGCTGGAGACATGCCCGGGGTGGGACTCGAACCCACACGCCCTCGCGGACTATCGATTTTAAGTCGACGGCGTCTTCCAATTCCGCCACCCGGGCGAGCATTGGCACTCTAGTCCAGTAGCTATCGCTCGTGTCTGGAGTGGATAGCAAGCAGACGTAGTGTGCGGGGCGCAACCTGGTGCGCCCGGCCCGCAGCCTGACTGTCTCGATTCGAAGGCCTACCATGTCACTTGCCTCGTGCAAGCGACCATGTCGGGGCGGGGCGCACGTTTATGTCCTGTTTCTGAAGGGCAGCGATACTTCATAAAGACCGCAACTACCTGGTGGGCGCCGTGTCTGTAGGGATAAGCAGCGAAAGGACCGCCGTGGAGGTCTCCGCACTAAAAGCTCCAGTAGCGCCCGGCCTGAGAAGCCCGCAGGCGCTGTTGCGTCTGCAGTCCGACGAGCGCCTGATCGCGATGATCCGCCGCGGCCAGCACGCGGCGTTCGAGACGCTCGTCTCGCGCTATCAGTCGCGCTTGCTCGCCTTCTGCAGGCACATGCTGGGCTCCAAGGAGGACGCCGAGGACGTGCTCCAGGAGGTGTTCGCCGCCGCCTTCAACGCGATCCTCGCCGACGAGCGCGCGATCAACGTGCGGCCGTGGCTGTACCGGATCGCGCGCAACCGCTCGCTCAACCACCTACGCAAGGCGAGCGCTATCGGGGTCGATTCGATGGACGTGCACTATGCCGAAAACGGCGTCTCGACCGCCGACAAGGTCATGCGCCGCGAGAGCTTCAGGCAGCTGATCGGCGACGTGCAACAGCTTCCCGAGACGCAGCGCACCGCGCTGCTGCTGCGCGAGATCGACGCGCTCTCCTACGAGCAGATCTCAGACGCTATGGAGACGACGGTCCCGGCGGTCAAGTCGCTGCTCGTGCGCGCCCGCATCTCGCTCGCCGAGGCCGCCGAGGCGCGCAAGCTCACTTGCGACGAGGCGCGCCTGGAGCTGGGGGAAGTCGCCGAGGGGTTGCTCAAGGTGAGCCCGGCGGTGCGCCGCCACGTGCGCGACTGCGAGCGCTGTCGCACCTTCCGCAAGCACCTCAAGGACAACAACGTGGCGCTCGCCGCGATCCTGCCGGTGGGACCACTGCTGCTACTCAAGAAGCTCGTGCTGACCAAGCTCGGGTCGACCGCCGGCGCCGGGGGGGCCCACGT
>JBARJU010000120.1:0-3338 GCA_049800435.1 Solirubrobacteraceae bacterium | reverse complement strand
CGCATTCCCAAAAGTCCAGCCGAATACGTCGAAAGTCAAGACTCAAGCCTGTTTCCATCCTTTGGCATTTGCGAGAAGAGCCGGATGGGCCACCGTCCAAGCACACGGAGGCCGCAGAGCGTCGAGTTGTGGGCCGGCGCACGCGCGGCCGGTGGCCCGCGGATATCGGAATGTTCCTGGTCATGTCGATCTCTTCCCGCGCGATGTCGAGGTCCTGAGTCGAATCGTCGAGACATTAGCTGACTTTATTCAGGCTATACGTTGGCAACATCTGCGTGTGGCGTCCGGGACCCCGAATCCATGGGGAGGAGGAGCCGAGCAGCGAGCCACAAGGCCCCAGAATTTCTAGGCGGAGGGCTGTTCCTGTCCTGCGAGGATGGGAACATGTCGGCTCGCTTGCAGTGCCGTGGAGAGGTCATCGAGTGAGAAACACTCTGTGGCTTTTCGGCGACCGTGACGGGAATCTCTGGGCGATTGGAGGCATGCCGGCATTTGAGGCGATCGCCAGACGCCACGGCCTTGGGATCGTCGAGGACGCCTGTGAGGCGCTGGGTGCCGTAGGGGGAATTCCCGGTGTGCGAGGACGTCGCCGCGCGTTCGCTGGCGCTGCCGTTCTATTCGGCGTTCAGCCCGCCCGACGCGGCGCGCGTGGCCGAGGCTCTGCGCGGGTGCGCTCGGGCGCTGAGTTAATTCATTTATCCCTAAACTTTTCTGCATTGTGCAATCGTGCGCACTATTCGAAGCGTGCCGCGCCGGATCGTAAGAGTGGTGGAGTGATGCTCTGGAAGCTACGTAGACACCTGTCGCACGCGAACCTGTTGATTGCGTTGGCGTTGCCGATGCTCGCGATCTCTGGTTGCGGATCGGCCGCGACGGACCGCGGGATTGGGGCTCGCACGCAGTCCGGGCTAGTGTCCATAGGTGCCGGCTTGTTGGGGCCGAGTGGATTGAAGGCGGCGGTCTACGCTAGGGGGCCGCGTACCATGGTCGCGTTCGCGTTCGATTCGGCGGGTCGACTGTGGTTCACGGTCACAGGGCTGGAAACGGGACCGCGCAGTCGTTATGGCGTCTACCTTGTGGCCAAGGAAGGCGTGCGGCCACAGGGAGTCATCGCTGGTCTGAACGAACCCATCGGTTTGGATTGGTACGCCGGCAAGCTGTACGTCGCGTCTGTCGGCAGGGTCGATGCATACTGGGATTTCAACGGCACGCGCTTCGCACGACACAAGACCATCCTCAAAATCCCTGGGGCGAAAGGTACCCTGAACAACCTGCTGACCATGGCTCCCGACGGTCGCTTCTTGATGGCTGTCGGTGCGACATGCGAGCGTTGCGCAATATCCAAGTGGGAGGGTGCGATCGTCTCGTTCAAGCCGGACGGCAGCGATCTGCGCGTCTACGCCGGGCGCATTCATTTGCCTTTTGGCCTGATCTACTACCCTGGCACCAGCGACCTATTCGTCAGTATGGACCAGCCGGACTACAAGGGCCGGGGCGATTGGCTCTCCATTGTGAGGGAAGGCGAGGAGTGGGGCTTCCCTGGCTGCTACGGGCAGGGCGGTCCGAGCTGCGCCGGCGTCCCGGCGCCACTGGCAACGCTGGATCCTGGGGGCGCCGCCTCAGGCATCGCGATCGCGACCGGGCAGCTCGGGCCGAGCGTTGGGACCTCTGCTCTCGTCGGCGAGTGGCAGGTGTCGAAGGTTCAGCGGGTCGCGCTCGCGAGGACGAGTTCAGGTTTTCGGAGCACGGACGTAACGCCGTTTCTACGGGGCATCAGAGGGCCGATAGCGCTCGCCTTCGCGCCCGACGGCTCGCTGCTCGTCGGCGACTGGTCTACGGGAACGATCTACCGCATCTACCGCGCCTCGTGAAGTAGATGCCGCGCTTGGGCGCCGATTGTCTCTGACTTGGGCTTTCTCGGCGTTGCGACCGAGAAAGCCCCTGTCCGCAGGGAAAAGCGTGTGCGTTTTCAGGAGAGTTCCATAAATTCAGCGGACACGGACAAGTTCTGACTGGTAGACGTGAGCGAACTATGCTAGCAATGTCTGCGGCGTCTGCCGACCAACGAACCGAGCGGGTGCGCGCACCGAGTTGCGTCTGCTGCGGGTTCGTGATAATAATTCCGATTACTCGCCTGCCAACCAATTGTGCGAACTCAAAATGGGAGAAAGTTGCGGGTTGGTCCGCCGCTGACGCGGGCCAACAAGGCGGACCCGCGGCTTGCCTGATCGGTTGAATCGGATTGCCATGCCCCAACTGGAGATTCAGAAGGATTGGTACCGCCACGCCTATCCACCGGAGATGGACTTGCTCCCGTGGGCGGACAAGACCGTCGCCGAAGTCGACCGGGCGATCGCGATGCTGCGGCCTCGGGGCGACGAGCGCATCCTCGACCTCGGCTGCGGCACCGGCAGGCACTCGCTCGAGCTGGCGCGCAGGGAGTTTGTCGTCGTCGGCGTGGAGCTTTTAGAGGAGAACGTGCGGGTTGCGCAGCAGAAGGCCGCCGACCTGGGCTCCAGCGCGGAGTTCGTCGCAGCCGACCTGCGCGAGCTCGACTTCGTCGAGCAGTTTGACTTGGTGATCAGCTTCAACGATGGTGGGATCGGCTACTTCGAGACAGCGGCCGATAACCTGCGCACGTTCGAGGTGATCGCGCGGGCGTTGCGGCCTGGTGGCCGTCACCTGGCACAGACCCCCAACCGCCTGCACGCCGAACGGCACATGCCGGAGAGGACGTGGATAGCCGGTAGCGAGGCGGTCGAACTCACCGATCACTGGTGGAACGCCAAAGCCTGTCGCTTGGAAGGGACCGTGGCGTCGATCCGCTTCGGCGAGACGCTAGAGAAGCTCGACCCGATCCCCTACAGCTCGCGGCTGTACCTGGTCGAGGAGCTGAGCGAGATCTACGCCGCGCTCGGGATGACCCTGAGCAACACCTTCCGCGGCAGCGGCAAAGCCGGCCGGCCGCGCGACAACCAGTACGAGATCTTCTGGGAGGCCCGCAAGGGGTAGGGTCCTGGACCGGGGTCAGCGCCGATGACCAAGCTCACCAAGCCGACGATCGCCGTGAGTCTCGCGCTGGTGGCGGTCCTCGGCGTGGTGACGCTCGCCCAGGCGCCCGCGCGCGTGGTCCGGAGCAGTCCACATGGGGTGGAAGTGGTGACCGCCGCGGTTGGCGACGCGGCCGTGTGTCAGAGCGGCGAAGTGCTTGCCGCGGGCGTCTCCGCGGTCCGCATCTGGTTGGAAGCGGAGATCGGTCCGCCGGTGCGCGTGCAGGTGTATTCCCGTGGCCGCCTGCTCACCGAAGGCCGGCGCGGCGCCGGTTGGACAGCCAGCGC
>JBARJU010000119.1:0-33062 GCA_049800435.1 Solirubrobacteraceae bacterium | reverse complement strand
GAGGTGTTCACGTTTGAACGTGGACCTTGTTCACGTTTGGGCTGTGCCGGGCGTCCTGTGGCGGACGTTTGTGCGTCACGGGCGCTCGTGGGGCTGGCGGTGGGCGTTCTGGCGTTTGGAGTGAGGTTTCCAGGCCGTCCGGACGGGTTTTTGAGGCGCCGCGGGGCGTGGAGGTCTGGTCGGTCTCGCCGGGGGGTGCCTGCCTGGATGCTTGTAAGACTTCAGGCCGCGATTGCCGGCGGCGTGTTGGCCTTCGCGGGCGGCGCGTTGGCCTGCGCGATGAGGTCGTGGAGGCTGCGTCTGCGTCTTGCTCGTTTGCGTGGTGGCAGCCCGCGCTCTGCGCGCCGCTGATTCTCGGCTTGGCGGGCGGTGAAGGCGTCGGCGGTGCGGATGTTGGCGACGATGAACGCGCAGGTGAGCATGAGCGCGTTCGGTGTGAGGCCCATCAGCCGGCTCCATCCCCGGGAGATGTCGTTGCTGGCGGGGTCGCATACCTGGGAGAAGCTGCGCTCGGCGGCGGTGCGCCGCGCGTAGGAGAGCCTGTGTGCTTGGGAGGGCCAGTCGTGCTTTTGGGTTGTCTTGGTGTTCACGGTGGGCGGCACGGTGATCGTCTGTTGTTCACAGCAGGCGGGCGGGTGCTCTGGCGGGTCGGTGATCGTGGGGCGCTCGTGGGAGAGGCTCATCGAGGAGGGCCGTAAGGGGCAGCGGATCTTTCCGGCTGCGGCGGGGCAGATGGCGCGGTGGTAGCCGTCAGGGTCAGGAGCGCTGAGCGGTGAGAGCTTGTAGCGGGCGAGCTCTGCGGTCCGCTTATCGTGGGCGGCCGTCTGCTGCTCTGTGGCGCCCGGAGCCAGCGGGCCGAGCTCAAAGAGCGCCTGCGGCGTGGCCGGGCAGTAGAGGTTGCCATTGCAGGCGATCGCGCCCTGGTGGGTGCCCTTGCACCCGCGGTCGTTTGGGTGCAGGTCGATGACGAGGTTTGCGCCGAGGGCGCGGGCCGGCATCGCGAAGGTCTCTGGCGCGCGGTAGGCGTAGCCCGAGTCGCCGAGCAGGTCTGCGATCTCGATTCCCTGCCTGGTCATGCGCTCGATCACCGGCACGATCTGCGCGGGCGGGTCGTGTTTGCAGGAAGAGAGCGTGATCCTGCGCACGAGCTCTCCCACCTCGGGGCCGTTCTCTTCTTTGACGATCGTTGCTGCTTGCAGGTGGTAGCCGAAGAACGTCTCGCTTCGGCCGGGATGGTTGGTTTTTCGGTGGCCCCATGCTGCCTCGGGGTCGGCGCAGGCCCCGTCTTTGCGCGGCGGGCGGGCGAAGGACTCATAGCCTGTCCAGTCGATCGCGAGGGAGTTGTTGTCCGGGAGGCCGAGCACTCCCACGCTGGCCTCGGACAGGCGGTCCATGATCGCCGAGAGGGTTTCAGAGGGCCGCCCGTCGGGGTGCTCCTTGGAGAGCGCCCTGACCACCAACGCGAAGGTGCGCTCGGTCTGGCGGTAGGTGAGCTCGTGCGGGCCGGTCTTCCAGGACGCGATCACGCCGAGGCGCCGGCGGTCGGCCCCTGGCAGGCCGATCAGCGCCTCGTGCACCCTTGCGAGGTGTGCGGGACGCTTATCTGAGAGCGTGAGCAGCATCCCGATCAGCAGCGTGCGCACCGTGAGCTGGCGTGGGCGGACGCCGACCGGCAAGAGCGCCTCGATGCGCTCGCTGACCCCGGAGGCGTCGATTATCCGCTCGAGGCGGCCGAGATCGGGAGTGGCGCTCACGATGCTCCTCCCAGGAGCGCGACCGTCTCCTGCTCGCCGATCGCGGGCAGCGATGCGGCGATATCCCCGAGCCGTTGGCTGCAGGACACGCCCGCGGCGTCCATGAACGCCCGCAGGCCGATCGCGCCCGCCGCCTCAGAAAGCCAGGTCGATCTCAGCCGGCCCGCCTGAAGGCGTGGCAGCGACGGGTCGGTTGAGAGCGCCGCGGCCAGCGCGTCTGAGAGGTTGCGCCTGCCCGTGTCCCGGCCGCCGATGATCAGGCTCTCCCCCGCGAAAGCGGCGGCGGCGATGAGCGGCTCGCCGAAGCGGCAGAGCACAGGCACCATGCGCGCTCTTCTGCCTCCCACCGCCACGAGCACTCCGCCCGAGCGCTCGAGCACGTCGGTGCCCTTGATGTGGCGAAGCTCGCCTGAGACGATCCCTGCGCCCGCGCCCAGGCAGATAAGAGCCTGGCAGCGCATCCGCCGCGAAGGGGTGCTCTGCGCTCCCGCCAAGCGCAGATACCCGTCGATCTCGGCGGGGCTGTAGGGCGCCTTGACGCGCTCGCGGGGAAGCGCGACGGGCCGCGGGTGCGCCTGCGTATCGAGCGCGCGAGCCAGACACCGGAGATTGCTGCGCAGCGTGCGGCGCGTGGCCGGCGAGAGCGTCCGCGTCCCACAGGCGATGAAACGCTCGATCGTCGCCTCACAGAGCAGCGCCTGCGCAGAGAGCTCAAGCCCTACCGTCTCGCCGAAGGCCGCCACGCGAGAGGCTGCAAACAGAAGCGCCCTGGCCCTCTCCGCGCTCTGCGGGCCAGCAGCGCCCACCACCCGCCGCGCGAAGCCGCCCGCGCGCTCACTCACCCCGCACGGGGCCCAGGCAGCGATCACGGCGGCCGGTCGCGGATCGAGCTCGCCTCGCGCGGGAGGGAACATCTCCTATCCGATAGTAATGCTACTCTCGGACAGAACCAGCGATCATCCCCCCATGCCCACGAGCAGACCACGCAGCCCATCCACCATCGAGCGTCGCCAGCGCAAGCTCGCCGCGCAGATCGCCGAGATCGACCACATCCTGCCCGGCAGCATCAACGTCGTGATGAACCGCTGCGGCAAGAGCAGCTGCGCCTGCCACGCAGACCCCCCCAAGCTGCACGGCCCCTACATCACCTGGACACGCAAGGTAGCCGGCAAGACGGTCACCCGCCGGCTCACCCCCGAGCAAATGGAACGCTACCGGCCCTGGTTTGAGAACAACCACCGCCTACGCGAGCTCATCATCGAACTCCAAACGCTCGGAATCGAACGCCTAGAAGCCGAGCAGCGGCGCGACTGAGCCACAGCAAGTGTGGCCTCAACGCGCTTAACGTGTGGTCAACACGCCAACGAGAGCCGAAAACACCTGCAAACGACCAAACGTGAACACCTCATCTCGCGTGTCAGCGAAGCAAGGTCCCGCGCGAGCTCGCGTGCATCGCGAGCACTAACCGTCACGCGCTCGAGCGCACCGTGGTTGCGAACCGCGAATGAGAGCGCGGGGACTCCGCGCCGGACAGCCCACGCCTGATCGAGGCGGATCGTGCGGCACACGTAGTAGAGCCAGGGCAATCGCAGCCCCACCTTGAGCCCCGCGCGCATGACCTCGTGCAGGGGATCGTCCAAGACCCGCACGTCGCTCACATCCGAGAGAGGCACGCGGATGTCGCCGAGCAGCCCGAGCACCTTCTCTATCGGCGCCAGCCGAATCTCGATCTTTTCCTCAGATAGGTGCACGCGCATCGCGGGAAGGGTAATCAAGTAGTAGAGCAAACCTCGCTTGGGTCTTCTACCCAGTGCAGACAGAAAGGGAGTTCCAGTCATGGAGTCCTCCACCCCCGTCCGTGTGCTCGTCGTGGAGCACAAGACCTCTGCCACACCGCAGTTGCTCGATGCCGTCCGTGAACGAGCGCGACGCGGCTCATGCACGTTCACGTTGCTTGTACCGAACACCACACATGGCCTCCACAAGGTCGTCGACCCGCACGACCAGGGAGCCGGCGAGGCTAGCGGCGAGCTCGACCAGACACTGCCTGCCCTTCGCGAGGCCGTCGGGATGCCGGTGAAGGGCATCGTCGGCGACCCCGACCCCGTGGCGGCAATCGAAGACGCGATCAACTTGCACGGCTTTGACGAGATCATCATCTCGACGCCCAGTCCACGACTGGCGCGATGGTTGCGGCTGGATCTGCCGAGCAAGGTATCGGGAATGGGGGTTCCCGTAACGACCGTGGCGAGCACCCACGACCCGTCCCCTGCCACGGTGGCATGAACTTGGAGCGCTCAGGCCCGTTCTTAGAAAAGTCAAGTGCCGACGATCGTCTGTAGACCTTCCGTCTGCGGACAGCGACAGTGTGGTCCATGGAGCCAGTACGCGAGCAGTTCGCGGCAAACCTGCGTCGTCATCGCACACGAGTAGGCCTCTCCCAGGAGGCTCTCGCCGATGTATGTGACCTCCACAGGACGGAGATCAGCTTGCTCGAGCGTTGCAAGCGCTCGCCGCGACTGGAGACGATCGTGATTCTCTCCAGGGGGCTCGAGCTCGCATCGCCCGCCGAGCTGTTGGACGGCATCAGTTGATGGCCGCCGCGCACCATTGGGCCCCCCTGGCTTTGATATTTAGGTACGTTAAAGCTCAAGTCGGTCGAAGCTCGACGCGGCCCGCGTAGCGAACACGAAGTCGCCCACGCGATGAATCAAGCCAGCCGCCTGTAGGCTCGCCAAGCCGTCGATCGCCTCAAGGCGCGATGCGCTGAGTTGGCCCACCACCTCCTCGACCGACCACATGCTCCCCGCCTCGAAGTTCAGAAGCAGGCCCAGAATCGCTCCCTGTGCCTGCCGCTCCTGCTCTGCCATGACGCAGCTACCGCGTCCGCTCATTTCGGCCTCCTTTGTGCCGAGACCCCGGCGGCCGCTCCTCTCGCGGCCACCGAGCCCGTCCCTTTCGTAGACACTGACCAAGCTACTCAGCTATCCGGACGGGAAATGCGAACACACGTTCGACTGGCGGATCGGAGCGAGCGCCCACACCACGACCGAGACCGACTTCGAGGCTCCCATATGACGACCGTGACCGATGTACCCTGAACGTCGCCTGAATGACACGGTCGAGTGACGCCGGACCGATGCTCGGCGACGCGTCAGACGCTCCATACCTGGACAATCAAGAGCATGAGCGGAGCCGAAGTCGGACTTGCCCTTTCGGTGTTCCTTGCGTGCACGGTGGAGGCCGTCGAGGCGCTCACGATCGTGCTCGCGGTCGGCGCCACCCGTAGTTGGTCATCGGCGCTCGGTGGCGTTGCGGCGGCGATCGGCGCGCTCGCCGCGATAGTGCTTACGCTCGGGCCGGCGATCGCTCTGCTGCCACTCGACGTTCTGCGAGTCTTCGTAGGCGGGCTTCTGCTGATCTTCGGCCTGGGGTGGCTGGGCAAGGCGATCCTGCGCTCCGCCGGCCTCAAGGCAAAGCACGACGAGCGGGAAACGTACAAGCAGGAGGTACAAGCGGCGCGCGAAGCGGGCAAGCGACACGCCGGGCTCGACGCTTACTCGTTCGCCATCTCCTTCAAGGGCGTACTCCTGGAGGGCCTCGAGGTCGCGTTTATCGTGCTCACGTTCGGCGCAAACCAGCATCGCGTCGGGCTCGCCGCCGCCGCGGCTGGGATCGCGGTGGCGACCGTGATCGTCGCGGGCCTCGCGGCGCGGGCGCCGCTGGCGAGAGTGCCGGAGAACACCCTGAAGTTCATCGTCGGCGTGTTGCTCACCTCATTCGGAATGCTCTGGGGCGCGGAGGGCGCGGGAGCGCATTGGCCCGAGGGCGACGCCGCCCTGCTGGCAATCGTCCCTGTCGTCCTCGCGGGCGCGATCGCCATCTCCACTGGCTTGCGCCGCGCCAGTATGCGCGTGAGCGTATACCCGCCGTCTGTCGAGCAACCCGCAACGACCATCGCCGAGATCCGACCAGCCGACACAATCGACATCGCACGCATGTGGAGGCTCCCACTCGCGGCGTGGGAGATGATCCTCGGCGATGACTGGCACACCATGGTCGGCGTGGCGCTCGCGTTGGCGGTGACCACGATCGCGGCGGGCGGCGGTGTCGCGGCTTGGTGGGTCATGCCGGGTGCGGTGCTGATACTGCTCGCCCTTTCAATCCGACGCGCGGCGCGGGAGAGCTCACCCGGCAGATGAACGAACGTCCCGGGGAGGGGATGCTCTCGCGCTCAGTAGCCGCCACGGAGTGCGGGGAGCAACTTGCACCGATGTTCGGTGCGGTGGGGAGGACTATGTTCGTGTGGCGTTTCACCACTACCTGAAAGGAGCAGCATGACTCCCTCAACCGCACTCACGGCCAGCGTGAGCACAGTGATGCATAACGGCGTGATCAATATTGTTCCGCAGACAACGCTTCGAGAAGCGGCGGCTGAGATGGCCCGTCATGGCGTTCATTGCGTGGTCGTGGAGGGTTTGGCTCGTGGCGCAGATCGGCAAGAGCAGCTTGTTTGGGGCCTCCTCTCCGACCTGGACCTGATGAAGAGCGTGGCCGCCGGTCACACGGATGTGAGCGCCGGGGAGTTCGCCGCGACGGAGATCGTCACGGTCGATCCGACCGACACGATCGAGCACGTCGTGCAACTGATGGCAGAGCACGACTGCACACACCTGGTGGTTGTCTCGCCCGAGTCCCAGCTGCCGGTTGGCGTGGTCTCGAGCCTCGACATCGCCGGTGCTCTGGCGCGGGGTTGAGCGATGGGTCAGCCGCGCAGGGCGCGCAGCGCGTTCAGGATCACGGCGACGTCGATTGCCTCCTGAAAGATCGCGCCTGCCACTGGCACGAGCCATCCTGCTGCGGCGAGGGCCATCCCGCACATGCTCAGCCCGATCCCGCTCACGACGCTCTGACGGGCGATACGCACGGTTCGCCGGCCGATCGCGATCGCATCGGCGACACGGTCGATGCGATCTACGGTGATCACCGCGTCAGCGGTCTCGGAGGACACGGTCGCCGCGGCGTTGCTCATCGCGATGCCGACGTCGGCAGTGGCCAGCGCGGGAGCATCGTTGATGCCGTCGCCGACCATCACCACCGGCGAGTACCGCGGGTTGCCCTGCATGTGCCTGACGACATCCAGCTTGTCCTCTGGGCTCTGCTCGGCGTATACATGATCCAAGCCGAGCTGCCGACCGACTGCCTGGGCGACCTCCTGACGGTCTCCGCTGAGCATCGCGATGTGACCCACCCCGGCGGCGTGCAACCGGTGGATGAGCTCGTGGGCGTCGGGGCGAACGTGGTCGCCCATCACGAAGACACCGGCAAGGCGTTCGTCCACTCCCACCAGCACCATTGCGTTGCCGTCGGACGGCGCGGGTAGCGCCTCGCCATCATCGGTGTCGATCCCGTGCTTGGCCAGCCACGCGGCGCTTCCCACTAGGACCCGCCGGCCGTTCACGACGCCTTCGATTCCCTGCCCCGGCGTCTCGCGTGCCTGTTCGGGGCGCGCGAGGGCGATCGTCTCCTGGCTAGCCTGGCGCACGATGGCGACGGCGAGCACGTGGCTCGAGAGCTGGTCCAGCGAGGCGGCGAGGCGCAGCAGCTCCTCGCGGGCAATGCGCTCGAGCACGATCACCCGCTCGATTGTCGGGACTCCCAGCGTCAGCGTCCCGGTCTTGTCGAGCAGCACGGTGCGCGCGTCACCGAGACGCTCGATCGCTATACCGCCCTTGACGATCACCCCGATGTGAGCGGCACGCGACAGTCCCGCGACGAATGCGATCGGGGCAGCCAGTATCAGCGGACACGGGGTGGCGACGACGAGCACGGCCAGGGCACGGACAGCGTCCCCGCTGATTGCCCAAGCGCCGCCGGCGATCGCGAGCGTTAGCGGCAGGAAGAACGCGGCATAGCGATCGGCCATGCGCGCGAAGGGAGCGCGTCGCCCCTCGGCCTCTCTGACCAGCGCCACCAGGGCCGCGTAGGCGCTGTCGCCCGCGCGCCGGGTGGCCCGCAGCTCGAACGGGTCACCGGCGTTCGCCGTCCCGCTGCGAACCGCGTGCCCGTGGACATAGGTCGCAGGAAGCGGCTCGCCAGTCAGGCTGGACTCGTCGAGTACCGCGCGCTCGCTGACGATCACGCCGTCCGTCGGCACCACCGCACCGGCCCGCACCAGCAGTACCTCGCCCACCTCCACGGCCTCGACCGGGACATCCTCCCAGCCGTCCTGAGTTCGTCGGTGCGCCGTGCGCGGCGCACGCTCAATCAGGGCGGTCAACTCGCGGCGGGCCCGGCCGGAAGCGAACGCCTCCAGCGCATTGCCGCCCGCCAGCATCAACGCGATCACGGCGCCCGCGAGATATTCGCCGAGGGCGAGCGCCCCTGCCATAGCCAGAAGGGCGATGACGTCCACGCCGATGTCTCCGCGTCGCAGCGATCGCGCCACCGACCCCGTCAGTGGCACCAGCATGAAAGCGACGGTCGCGGCCCACACCGCATCGGCCGCAGCCGCCCCGACAAGTAGGGCGAGCAGCCCGCCGACGACGATTCCGCTCAGCGCCACGCCCGGTGCTACCAGGACACGCAGTCGCTCAAGCCGGCGAGAGATCATGTCTGCTCCCCCAAGGTCACCGTGGTGTCGCCGGCTACAGGTGTGTAGCCGGCGAGCGCGAGTGCGCCGATCGCCATGAGGCTGGCCAGCACGGCTGTGGCGATCATGCCGAGCGTTGGCACGCTGAGCGCGAAGAAGCCCCGCACGGCAGGGAGCAGCAACGCCGCGACGAACAGTCCCGCCAAGGTCACGCACATGCCGCTCACAAGCGTCGAGCGTCTGCGCGAGCCGGCCGCCTCCAGCGCGACTACCAGGTACAGACCCACGGTGACCAGCACCGTGGTGGCAACGGTACGGGCCTGCATCACCGTGCAGTCGAGATCGTGCAGGGCGAAGAGGTATCCGCTGACCGTTCCCGTGCCGACGATCACTCCCGCGGGGACAGCGAAGCGCGCGACGCCGCGAACGAACCGCTCTGGCTGCCACGAGCCGCTGCTTGGAGCGAGCGCGAGGAAGAACGTGGGGATGCCGATCGTCAGCGTGGCCGCCAGGCTCAGATGGCGGGGCAGCAGCGGATAAGCCTCCGAGCTGGTGCCGATCGTGAGGATCAGGAAGGCCGCGAACACGGACTTCGTCACATACAGCTTGGCCACGCGCGAAAGGTTGCGCAAGGCCTGGCGTCCCTCTCCCATCAACGCTGGGATCGCGTCGAAGTCGCCGGAGATCAGCACGAGGTCCGCAACGCTGCGTGCCATCTGCGCGCCACTGCCCTGCGCGATCGCCAGCCGTGCGGCCTTCAGCGCCGGCACATCGTTGACGCCGTCGCCCAGCATCGCGACGTAACGACCCGCGTCGTTCAGCGCGCCTACAACCGCGCGCTTTCCCTCCGGGGAGATCCGTCCGACGACGCTCGCCTCCAGGGCGAAACCGCGCAGCTCTACCGGGTCCTCGGGAATCGCGCTGCCCTCACTGAGAGTCCGCACCGGGATGCCTACGTCGCGGGCGATCGCCGCCACTGTCTGCGGGGAGTCTCCGGAGAGCACCTTGACCTCCACGCCCTGCTCGTGCAGGAACGCGATCGTCTGTGACACGTTCGGGCGCAGCCGCTCGGCTATCACCACCAAGCCGAGTAGTCGTGAGTCAGGTGGTGGCCGATTGTCGAGGTCGGCCGGCAGAGGCGCATTGGTGGCGGCGAGAGCCAGCACGCGCCTTCCGGCGAGCTGAAGCTCGCGTGCCCTGCTCGCAAGCGGCCCAAGCATGAAGCGCTCGGGTGCGCCAAGGACGTACGTGGTCTCCTCCAGTCGCACCGCGCTCCAGCGCCGTCGCGAGCTGAAGGCCACCTCGCTCAGCGGCTGCTCGGGCTCGCCCTTGAAGGTGTCGGCGATCGCGAGCATCGTCGCATTGGGCGAGGAGGCGCTGGCGGCGACTCGTCCAAGGATCTTCGCCATCCCGGCCTCGTCGCCGGCGGACACAGGCACCAGCTCGGTGACGCGCAGTGCCGCCTCGGTGAGGGTCCCGGTCTTGTCCACGCAGATCACCTGCACCGATGCCAGCGACTCGATTGCGTTGAGCTGTTGCGCGAGCACGCCTCGGCGCGCCATTCGTGCCGAGGCTACGGCGTAGGTCAGGCTGACCAGCACCATCAAACCCTCCGGGATCAGGCTCACCACACCCGCAACGGATGTCGCGACGGCCGTGCGTGTCCCCACGTGACGGTGATAGAGCGAATAGCCGAGCACCGCGCCGAGCACGACCACCAGGCCCACCAGTGCATAGAGCAGGCGGTTGACCGCCCGTTCCAGCGGAGACCGGGGGTGCCTGAAGGAGCGTGCCTCGCCGACGATCTTGGCTGCGAAGCTCTGCGCCCCCACGGCGCTGACCAGGTATGACCCCGAGCCCTCGACAGCGAACACGCCAGAGCGGATGCTTTCGCCTACTGCACGTGCGACAGCCTCGGACTCTCCGGTCAGCAAGGACTCATCCAGCCGCAGGTCGTGGGCTTCGATGACCTGGCCGTCGGCGACCACCTGATCGCCCGCTCCCACCTGCACGAGGTCGCCGGGCACGACCTGCTCGACCGCGATCTCGCGGGCGCTGCCGTCGCGCACCACCGTTGCCCTCGGTGCGACCAGCAAGGCTAGGCGGTCCAGGGCTCGCTTGGCGCGGACCTCCTGCGCGATGCCGATGGTGGTGTTGGCGAGGATCACGCCCAGGAACAGGGCGTCGCGCCAGTCGCCGAACACGAGCGTGATCGCACCGAACGCCGCCAGGATCACGTTGAACACCGTCAGGACGTTCGCCCGCACGATGCTCCCGTAGGAGCGGCTGCTCGCAGGCTTGGCCACAGGTCCCAGGGCCGCCAGGGCAGCTGCCGCGTCAGCCTCGCTGAGCCCGCTCTCCAACGGCTCAGCCGTGTTTAGGAGCGCCGCGTGGAACGACCAGCACCGGGCAGTGTGCCTCGCGCATCACACGGGCTGAGACGCTTCCCAGCAGCACATGGCGCAACGGTCCGTAGGCTCGCGAGCCAAGCATCAGGATGTCCAGGTTCTTCGATCGCTCGATCAGCACCTCGGACGGATCTCCTCCGATCGTCTCGAGGTGGACCGGCACACCTTCGCCCAGCTCGCCCGCTACCCGCTCGAGGTTGGCCTTGGTCGCCGCGTACATCTCGTTCTCGACCTGCGGCAGTGAGGGTGAGGAGAACGCATAGCTCGCAAGCGCCGGGCTCAAGCCTGAGCCCGCGATCACTTCCAGCTCGCCGCCGAGGATGCCGGCAAGCTCGTGGGCCAGACGAAGGGCTGTCTTGCCCTCTTCGGAGTCGGAGAAGCCGACGCCAACGCGACCGGCCTCGGCGGGGTCACGGTCGGCGTATCCCGCGGGAGCCACCGCCACAGCACAGGGCGCACCATGCACCATGCGCTCCATCAGGCTAACGTGCAGATGATCGGCCAGCCCCTCGCGGGCCGCGCCGAACACAATCAGGTCCGCCTCTTCGTAGCCCGCGAGCTCATGCAATCCATGGATGGGCCAAGGCGATGGAGACCAGTGGTATGTAGGAGCCGTCAGCCCTCCGATATCCGCCGCGAGCGCCTGCACCTCTCCCCGGACACGCTCCTCGGCCTGCTCGCACGGGACTGAGGCAAGCAGCGGGTGGTAGGGGAACACGATCGTCACCTGACTGCTCAGTACAACCGCGAGCCTTGCGGCCAGCTTGACCGCGTCACGCCCGGCCTGGTCTCCCGCGTAGCCCACCACGATCCTGTCAAGCATGAGCACGAAGCTAAGTGTCCGTCAGCGGGCGCGCATCGGGGAGTCACCCGTCCGAGGGTGCGGAAGAATACGGACGTCCGCATGGATTCGTTGTCGATGCGGTTTTTCCCTGAAGCCGATGCGGCCAAGAGCCGATGCCCGCCGCACAGAGTCCCAATAGCCTGCCGCACGATGTCCTGCATTGACAAGGAGACTTCGTGCATCCGGTGATTCGCACTGAGGGGCTGATCAAGCGCTACGGGAGCACGCTCGCGCTCGATCGACTCGATCTGGCGGTGGGCGACGGCGAGGTCTATGGGTACCTCGGCCCGAACGGCTCCGGCAAGACCACGACCATCCGGCTACTGCTGGGTCTACACCGCCCGAGCGGCGGGCGAGCCGAGCTGTTTGGCCTCGATACGTGGTGCGATCCGGTGAGAGCGCACCGTCGCGTCGCATATGTCGCAGGCGAGCCGTTCCTGTGGCCTTCGCTGACGAGCGCCGAGACGTTTGAGTTCCTCGCGCGCTTGCACGGCGGCACCGACGTCTCCTATCGCGACGTGCTCGTGGAGCGCTTTCAGCTCGACACGCGCAAGAAGATCCGGGCGCTGTCGAAGGGCAATCGCCAGAAGGTGCAGCTGATCGCGGCGCTCGCCACGCGCGCCGAGTTGCTGTTGCTCGACGAGCCCACGAGCGGCCTTGACCCCTTGATGGAGGTCGCCTTCCGCGACTGTGTGAAGGAGGCGAAGGAGCGCGGGCAGACCGTCTTTCTCTCCTCGCACATCCTCAGCGAGGTCGAGGCGCTGTGCGACCGCGTCGGAATCCTCCGGGAGGGCAGGCTCGTCGACGAGGGAACGCTTGCGGAGCTGCGCCACCTCGCCGCGCAGACAGTCGAGGTCACGTTTGCGAGCCGGGCACCTGAGCTCCCGCCACTGCCGGGGGTGCATGTCGAGAGCGCTGGGCCCAATGCGCTGCGGTTCGAGGTCTCAGGGAGCGTAGGCCCGCTGATCGGCGTGCTCGCCCGGGCGGGTGGGGATTCCATAAAGACCCTGACCAGCCGTGAGCCGTCACTGGAGGAGATATTCCTGCACCACTACGACGGCTCCGACGGCCGCGTCGCCGATGCCTAGGTCTCCCTTGCTGTTCGGGTGGGCGCATGCGCCCACCCGCCGGACGGCGCATGCGCCGTCCGGGCCACCGGCGCATGCGCCGGTGGCTTGGATGGAGATAGCTCTCCTTCGGCGACCCGCGGTCGTGCTCGCGCGGCGGGCATTCCGCGACGCTCGGGTCCGCACGATCGCGTTCGGCTACCTGTTCGCGCTCTATGCCTACATCCAGCCGGTCGGCTATCGCCACGCCTACCCAACGTTCTCAGACCGGCTCGCGTTCGCTCACAGCTTCGCCAACAACGACGCGCTGCGCTTGTTCTACGGCTATCCGTATGACCCGTTGACGGTCAGCGGCTATAGCGCCTGGCGAGTCGGCGGGACGCTTGCGATCCTCGCCGCCGTCTTCGGGCTGCTGGCCGCGGTGCGCGCGCTTCGCGGCGAGGAGGACACCGGCCGGATGGAGCTCGTCCTCGCTCTGGCCGTCGGACGCCGCACGACGTACCTCTCGGCGATGGCCGCGATCGGCGCGGGCGTCTTGATCCTGTGGCTCGCCGAGTCTGTCGGCTTCATCGCGGGTGGCCTGCCCGTGGGCGGGTCGGCCTACCTCGCCCTGGCGACGGTCTCTGTCGTGCCGGTGTTCGTGGGAGTGGGCGCGCTCACAAGCCAGCTGGCGCCAACACGGCGCATTGCGCTCGAGCTCGGGGGCGCAGTAGTGGGGCTATCTTTGCTGTTGCGGACGATCGCCGACACCTCCACCAGCGCCGACTGGCTGCGCTGGGCGACGCCGCTTGGATGGGCAGAGGAGCTGCGCCCATTCACGGGCCCGCATCCGGTGGTCCTGGCGCTTCCAGTTCTGGCCAGCATCTTCCTGCTTGTTCTCGCCGCGCGGATCGCCGCCGTCCGGGACATCGGTACGGGGATGCTCCCGGCGCGCGAGACCGCCGAGCCGCACCTTGAGCTGCTCTCCTCACCAACCGCGCAGGCACTGCGCTCAGAGCGCGCAAGCCTGATCGCGTGGACGGGTGGCGTCGGCACGTTTGCGTTCATCCTCGGCATGGTCTCGGCGAGCATCTCATCCGCGGGGATCTCGGGGAGCGTGCAGCGAGAGATAGCGAAGCTCGGCTCCGGCTCGATCGAGACGCCCACCGGCTATCTCGCGTTCGTGTTCATCTTCTTCATCCTGGCCGTCAGCCTGTTCGTGTGCACGCAGATCGCCGCCGCGAGACACGAAGAAGCCAACGAGCGGCTCGAGACGCTGCTCTCCCAGCCGGTCAGCCGCCGCGGCTGGCTCGGCGGGCGGCTCATACTGGCAACATGCGGCGCCGTGATTCTCTCCGTTGCAGCCGGACTGCTCACCTGGGCGGGCGCCGCCTCACAGGGCGTCAGCATCTCGCTGCCGCGGATGCTCGAGGCCGGCGCCAACTGCCTGCCCGTCGCGCTGCTGTTCCTCGGGGTCGCGGCGCTCGCCTATGCGATCGTGCCCCGAGCGAGCACCGGGATCGCATACGGGCTTGTGGCCGTCACGTTCCTGTGGCAACTAACCGGCTCGCTGCTGGGGGCGCCGAAATGGCTCGTGGACCTGACGCCGTTCGCACACGTCGGGCTCGTCCCCACACAGCCGTTTCGCACCGGCGCCGCCGCGGTGATGCTCGCCGGCGCGGTGGCCTGCGCGCTCGCTGCCATGTGGGTCTTCAGGCGACGCGACCTGACGGGACAGTAGGGACCGGCGGGGCGTGCTTCAGAAGGTGACGGTCGGGCGCTGGGCGCTTGACTCATACGACGCGATCGCGCCGCCGGCGGTGATGGCCGAGCTGCGTGAGCATGCTCAGGCACTCCAGGGCGCGCGCATCCTGCATGTAAACGCGACCGCTTACGGCGGCGGCGTCTCAGAGCTGTTGCGCTCGAGCGTGCCATTGCTGCGCGACCTTGGTCTCGTCGTGGACTGGAAGGTGATTGGCGGCAACCCCGACTTCTTTCACGCCACCAAGGCGTTGCACAACGCTCTGCAGGGTGCGCCACGTCCGCTGAGCGAGGCCGAGCAGGCGGCCTACCGCGAGTGCAACGAGGAGAACGCCGCGACGCTCGACGGCGGCTACGACTTCATCGTCATCCACGACCCCCAGCCGGTCGGGCTGCTGCAGGCGCACGGCAAGGGTGAGGCGCGCTGGGTGTGGCGCTGCCACATCGACACGAGCGAGCCGAACCCCGACGCGTGGCGCTTTCTCGCGCCGTACCTGGAGGGCTTCGACGCGGCCGTATTCACGACGGGAGAGTTCGTGCCCCCCGGCCTGCCCGCGCAGCGCGTCGAGGTGATCGCTCCCGCGATCGACCCGCTGAGCCCCAAGAACATCGACCTCGACCCCGCCATGGCGAGCCAGATCCTCGACTGGATCGGCGTGGAGATCCCCGGACGGCTCGTCACGCAGGTCTCGCGCTTTGATGCTTGGAAGGACCCGCTCGGCGTGATCGACGCCTACCGGCTCGTGCGCGAGGAGATCGGTGAGCTGCAGCTCGCGCTCGTCGGCTCGATGGCGCTTGACGATCCCGAGGGCTGGGAGGTCTACCAGCAGGTATCGGATGCCGCCGAGCACGACCCCATGATCCACATCTACACCAACCTCACGGGTGTCGGCAACGTCGAGGTCAACGCCTTCCAGCGCCTCTCGGAGGTGATCGTGCAGAAGTCGATCCGCGAGGGCTTCGGCCTCGTCGTTTCCGAGTCGTTGTGGAAGGGCACCCCCGTCGTCGCCGGGCGAGCCGGGGGCATCCCGCTGCAGATGCCCGACGGCACCGGCGGAATGTTGGTGGGGAGCGTCGAGGAGTGTGCCACGGCGATGTTGAGACTGCTGAACGACCGTGAGCTGGCCAGTCAGCTGGGCCAAAGCGGACGCGAGCGCGTGCGCGAGCACTTTCTGCTGCCCCGCCTGCTGATGGAGGAGCTGCGCCTGCTGTCCACGCTTGACTCTCACGGGTCCAGCGTGTCTACGGGACCGCCGGGCGAGGCATGACCGAGCCGGCCCGCGTGCAAGAGCCGGGCGAGGTCGACGCGGAGGAGGCCGCGGAGCTGCTTCTGCGTGACTTGCGCAGCTCGCGGCAGGGCCTCTCGGCACGGGAGGCGCAGCGACGGTTGCTGCAATATGGCCCCAACGAGCTGCGCCGTCGCGGCGGCTTGAAGTGGCCGGGGGAGCTGGCGCGTCAGCTGACCCATCCGCTCGCGCTGCTGCTGTGGCTAGCCGCGGCGCTGTCATTCGCCGTCGGCAGCCAAACGATCGCCATCGCGGTCCTACTGGTGATCTTGCTCAACGCCCTGTTCGCGTTCGTGCAGGAGATGCAGGCAGAGCGAGCGGTGGAGGCACTGGCGCAGTTCCTGCCTCAGCAGGTCACGGTCCTGCGCGAGGGACAGCCGTCCTCGATCCTGGCTGCCGATCTGGTCCCCGGCGACGTCGTGGTCGTCGAGGAGGGCGATCGCATCGCCGCCGACATGCGCCTGATCTCAGGCGCCCTCGAGGTGGACCTCTCCACGCTCACGGGCGAGTCGGCTCCCGCGCTGCGCTCAGCAGAGCTCCTCGACACGGGCGTACCCCGGACCGCCGCGCGGGATCTCCTGTTCAGCGGTACGAGCGCCACCGGCGGAGAGGCTCAGGGCGTCGTGTTCGCGACCGGGATGCACACCGAGCTGGGACGCATCGCGGCGCTGTCTGAGCGAGTCAAGGAAGAGCCCAGCCCCCTGGAGCGACAGGTCCGCAGAATCGCATGGTTGATCGCCGGGATCGCGATCGCGATGGCCGTCGCCTTCGTTCCGGTCGCGATCTTCGGCGCCGGCCTGTCGTTCAAGAACAGCGTCGTGTTCGCGGTCGGCCTGCTGGCAGGCAACGTGCCGGAGGGGCTGCTCCCGGTCATCACTCTGGCGCTGGCCGTCGCGGTGCGCGCGCTGGCACGCCGGGGTGCGCTCGTCAAGCGCTTGAGCGCCGTGGAGACCCTCGGCTCCACCGATGTCATCTGCACCGATAAGACCGGAACGCTGACCGAGAACCGTATGCGTCCCATAGCTGCATGGACGGTGGCGAGCGAGATCGCGCTTGACGCCGAGCACGCGGCGGACCCGCCGCGGCGCTCCGCCGATGCGGCTCTTGAGGCGCTGGGCGAGACGGCCGCTGCCTGCAACAACGCTCACCTGGAGCCCGAGGGCCAAAGCAGTGGAGACCCAACCGAGCTGGCGCTGCTCGTGGCCGCCCAGGCACTCGGGGCTCACATTGACACCGCAAGCCGCGAGCGCGGGCGCACTCACCAGTACAACTTCGATGCACAGCGCAAGCTGATGTCTACCCTCGACGCGGAGGAGAGCCAGGACTGGCTACATGCCAAGGGCGCACCCGAGTCGGTGCTGCCGCGATGCACCCACATGCTTTTGCCCAATGGTGAGCAGCGCCCATTCGAGCCCTCCGAGCGCGAACGTGTGACCCGCCAGGTGGAGAGCTTCGCCGGCCAGGGTCTGCGCGTGCTGGCCCTCGCACGCCGGTCGCTGCCCTCCGGCACGCAGCCACCAAAGCGCGAAGACGCCGAGCGTGACCTGTGCTTTCTCGGGTTGGTCACAATGCGTGACCCGCCCCGTGCCGAGGTCATTGAGGCTGTAAGCCGCTGCCACCGCGCGGGCATACGAATCGTGCTGATCACCGGCGACCATCCACTGACTGCTGCCGCGATCGCGGGCCAGGTCGGCATCGGCGGGGAAGACCCGCTGGTCGTCAACGCCCAGGCGTTCGACCATACCCACGAGCAGGAGGTGAAGCACATTCTCGCCGGTGGGCGTGAGGTGATCTTCGCGCGCGCCTCCCCTGAGACCAAGCTGCAGATCGCCGAGGCTCTGCGTGGTCAGGGACACGTTGTGGCGATGACCGGCGATGGCGTCAACGACGCGCCGGCGCTGCGCACGGCGAACATCGGCGTGGCGATGGGCCGTTCCGGGACCGACGTCGCTCGGGAGGCATCGACGATGGTGCTCACCGACGACAACTTCGCCACGATCGTCGTGGCGATCGAGGCGGGCCGACAGGTCTATGACAATGTGCGCAAGTTCATCCAGTACATCTTCGCCCACGCCACACCCGAGGTCGTGCCGTTCCTCGTGTTCGCGCTCAGCGGCGGCGCGATTCCCCTTCCACTCACCGTGTTGCAGCTCCTGGCTTTCGACGTGGGCTCAGAGACGCTGCCATCGCTCGCGCTGGGCCGCGACCCAATCGAGCCGGGCAGCATGGACCGTCCCCCGCGCCCGCGCTCGGAGGGAGTCATCCAGGGGCCGATGCTCGTCCGCGCGTGGCTCTTCTTGGGCGTGATGGTCGCCGGCCTATCGCTGGCCGGCTTCTTCTACGTCCTGACCAGTGCCGGATGGCACACGGGCGACCCCGTCGGCGCCGGCCACCCACTCCATCATGCCTACCTCCAGGCCACCACCATGACCTTCCTGGGAATGATCGCGGGCCAGATCGGCACCGCGTTCGCCGTCCGCACAAGACGCGCGTCACTGCTGTCCATCGGCGTCTTCAGCAACCGCTACCTACTCGCCGCCATCCTCGCCGAGCTGCTGCTCGCCGCGATCTTCGTCTACGCGCCACCGCTGCAATCGCTGCTGGGAACCGCGGCGCTGCCGCCGCACGACCTGGCCTTCCTGCTTCCCTACCCATTCATCGTCTGGGGAACCGACGAGTTGCGGCGCTGGCTGGTGCGTCGCCACACGCCGCTACAGGCGGCGGCCACGGTCATTGCCGGCTAGTCCCCGTGCCCGCGCCGCGGGCCCGCACGGGCTGATGAAAATGCCGCAAGTTGCGGGAATCGGGGGCTATTTTCCCCTCAGCACGGATCACGGTTGACTCTCTCCGAGCTCCTACGCATCTGCGCGTGAGAGCGCCGCTCTCACCTGACGGGCGATCTCGAGATCCTCACGAGCTCCGATCGCGACTGCGTGGACGTGTGAGCCAGATGCAGATATGTCAGCGTCGGTGCTCGCTGTCTCATTGCGGGTTGCGTCCAAGGCGACGCCGAGAAACCCGAGCCGCTCTGTGGCAAGAGCCCGTACTGCCGATGAGTGCTCACCGACACCTCCGGTGAAGGCAAGGACATCGATTCCAGCGAGACTTGCCGTCATCGCTGCGATGCCTGCGCGCAACCGGTGGATGTACACCCCGAGAGCTAGCTGTGCGGGTGGATCGCCCGCGTCTACTCGGAGAAGGATCTCCCGCATGTCGGCGGTGCCCGCCAGGCCGAGCAGGCCGGAGCGGTGCTCCAGCGTATCGGCGAGCTCGTGCGCTGAGAGCTCCTCTCGCTCCAGCAGCCACAGCAGCATCCCGGGATCTACGCTGCCTGAGCGCGTGGCCATCACCAGGCCCTCCAGCGGGGTGAAGCCCATCGTCGTATCGAGCGACTTGCCGTCCTCGATAGCACACAGCGACGCCCCGGCCCCCAGGTGACAGCTCACGATCCGCAGGCCACGTGCGTCACGGGCGATCAGCTCGGGGACCCGCCGCGCGACCCATGCGTGAGAGAGACCGTGAAAACCATAGCGGCGCAAACCCCAACGCTCGCGCCACTCCGCGGGCAGGGCATAGGTCGCGGCGGCATGGGGAAGACTGACATGAAAAGCGGTGTCAAAACAGGCGACCGCCGGCAGATCCGGCAAGGCCTCCGTGACGGCGTCGAGCGCGGCGAGCGACTTGGGTTGGTGGAGCGGCGCGAGATCGACGAGCTCACGCAGGTCCCTCTCCACGTCCGCGTCGATCCTGACGGCCTCACGAAAACGCTCCCCGCCGTGCACGACACGATGACCGACCGCGTCCGCCTCGCACAGCTCAGAATCGAGTGCCTTGCCTACCTCGACTGGGTCGATCCGTGCAAGTGGTGTGGGCAACTCGCGCTCGGCGAGCACAGTGTCCTTGCCATCCAGCAACGTGAGCTTCAGCGTGCTGGATCCAGCGTTGATGACGAGGATGCGCACGATGCGCCTACTCCGGCGTGCCGTGAGCGGACGCGTCCTCACGCAACTCGGCGCTCGGAGCGCCGGGCCAGCTCCAGCCCGTGACGTCCGGTGGATCCTCGCCGTGTTCGCGGGTGTAGGCGCGGTGGCGCAGCCGCTCATCGGCCATCTGCTGGCGCACGTGAGCGGCGCGCTCAGCGAGGCCGGGCACCCGGTCGATGACATCCATCACAAGGTGGTAGCGGTCGAGGTCGTTGAGCATCACCATGTCAAACGGCGTCGTGGTTGTGCCCTCCTCCTTGTAGCCGCGGACATGGATGTTGGTGTGATTGGTGCGACGGTAAGTGAGACGGTGGATCAGCCAGGGGTAGCCGTGGTAGGCGAAGATCACCGGCTGGCTGGTCGTGAACAGCGCGTCGAACTCCGGGTCGGACAGCCCGTGGGGATGCTCGCTATAGGGCTGCAGGCGCATCAGGTCCACGACGTTCACAACCCTGACCTTCAGCTCGGGCAGATGCTCGCGGAGGATCGCCGCCGCGGCCACGCTCTCAAGCGTTGGAACATCGCCGGCGCAGCCGAGCACCACGTCGGGCTCCTCGTTTCCGTCACTGCAGGCCCACTCCCAGACACCGATCCCGCGAGTGCAGTGCGCAACCGCCTCCTCCATCGAGAGGAAGTTGAGCGCCGGCTGCTTGCCGGCCACGATCACGTTGACGTAGTTGCGGCTGCGCAGACAGTGGTCGGCGACCGATAGAAGACAGTTCGTATCCGGCGGCAGGTACACGCGCACGATCTCGGCCTTCTTGTTGATGACGTGGTCGATGAACCCGGGGTCCTGGTGGGAGAACCCGTTGTGATCCTGGCGCCACACGTGCGAGGAGAGCAGGTAGTTCAACGACGCGATCGGCCTGCGCCACGGGATGCCGCGAGTCACCTTCAGCCACTTGGCGTGCTGGTTGAACATCGAGTCAACAATGTGAATGAAAGCCTCGTAGCTGTTGAACAGGCCGTGACGGCCCGTCAGCAGGTACCCCTCGAGCCAGCCCTCACAGAGGTGCTCGCTCAAGACCTCCATCACCCGCCCATCCGGCGCGAGATGATCGTCGCTCGATAGCCGCTCGGACTCCCACGTACGGTTGGTGACCTCGAAGACAGCGCTCAGGCGGTTGGACGCCGTCTCGTCGGGGCCCATGATCCGGAAACGCTCCGGGTTCCCGCGGATCACGTCGCGCAGGAACTCGCCGAGCACTCGCATGGGTGCGCTGATGCTCGCCGTCGGAGCAGGAACCTCGACGGCGTATTCGCGGAAGTCGGGCAGCTCGAGCTCGCGCAGCAGCAGGCCGCCGTTGGCGTGCGGGTTTGCGCCCATGCGCCGCTCGCCGACAGGGGCGAGCGCGGCCAGCTCGGGGCGCAGTGCGCCATGCTCGTCGAAAAGCTCCCCGGGATGGTAGGAGTGAAGCCATTCCTCCAATTGCGCCAGATGCTCAGGGTTGCCAGCCAGGTCGGAGAGGGGCACCTGGTGTGAGCGAAACGATCCCTCCGCGGGAAGCCCGTCAACCTCCTTGGGGCCGGTCCACCCCTTGGGCGTGCGCAGCACGATCATCGGCCAGCGCGGGCGCTCCCGCGGGTGGGTGGGGTTTCCATCTTTACGAGCCCGGCGCTGGATCTCGGCGATCTCCGCTGTGACATCGTCGAGTGTGGCGGCCATCGCCTGGTGCATCGCGTCCGGCTCATCTCCCTCGACAAAGCGCGGCGCGTAGCCATAGCCCTCCATCAGGGCGCGCAGCTCGGCGGGCGGGATGCGCGCGAGCACGGTCGGACTCGCGATCTTGAAACCGTTGAGGTGCAGCACGGGGAGCACCGCCCCATCGTGGACCGGATCGAGAAACTTGTTGGAGTGCCAGCTCGTCGAGAGCGGCCCCGTCTCGGCCTCCCCGTCACCGACAACACAGCAGACCAGCAGGTCGGGGTTATCGAAGGCCGCCCCGTAGGCATGGGCCATGGAGTAGCCAAGCTCGCCGCCCTCATGGATCGACCCGGGAGTCTCCGGCGCCACGTGGCTCGGGATGCCGCCAGGGAAGGAGAACTGGCGGAACAGCCTGCGCAGGCCCTCCTCGTCACGACCGATGTGTGGGTAGACCTCGCTGTAGGTGCCCTCCAAGTACACGTTTGCGACCACTCCCGGGCCACCGTGGCCGGGGCCCGCGACATAGATCGCGTTCAGGTCACGCTTGCGTATCACCCGGTTCATGTGCGCGTAGATGAAGTTCAAGCCAGGCGTGGTGCCCCAATGACCCAGCAGGCGCGGCTTGGTGTGCTCGATCCGCAGCGGCTCGCACAGCAGCGGGTTATCAAGCAAGTAGATCTGTCCTACCGAGAGATAGTTCGCCGCCCGCCAGTACGCATCGAGTACGCGCAGTTCCTCGCGTGAGAGAGCCGGCGAATCCCCCGCGGTGGCGTCGGCGATCACAATGCAGACTCTACGCTTGGCCTGTGACACGCGACGCTGATGGCGCCACCGGGCACCAGCCGCGCCGAACCCCTATCCAAGGTGGCAATCATCGCTGACCGAGGCTCAGCTGACCCGCCAGGTCCAAGCGGGACTCGGTGGGATCACGAGACCGGGGTTGGCTGGGTGTCCTGGCTAGGCACCCCGGCTGCCGCATACGCATCGAGCGCGTCGAGCGTCTCGCTCTCAAGTAGCGCCTGAGCGAGCCTCTCCATCTGGTCGCGGTGGTCGGTGAGCAGGCGCGTGACCTCCTGGTGGGCGGTGTCGATCATCCGCCTGACCTCCTCGTCCACGAGGCGCTGAGTGGACTCCGAGGTTGCGCTTACGCCTGGCAGGAACGGTCCCTCGCCGTCGGCGGGGAGCACCGCGATCGGGCCGATTGCCTCACTCATGCCCCAGCGGCCGACCATCTGGCGCGCGATCAGTGTGAGCTGCTGAATGTCGGACTCGGCACCGGTGGTGATCGTGCCGTAGACGACCTCCTCGGCAACGCGGCCGCCGAGACCCACGCGGATCTTGGCCTGTAGATCCTCCAGGGAGTATGACACGCGATCGGTGTCGGGCGTTGAGAGTGTTACGCCGAGCGCCATGCCGCGCGGGATGATCGAGACCTTGCGCACCGGGTCCGCACGCGGTGTGAGCATTCCCACCAGCGCATGACCGGACTCGTGGTAGGCGGTGCGCTCGCGGTCGGCGGGAGAGAGCAGGATGCCGCGTGGGGAGCCAAGCATGATCTTCTCCAGAGAGTCGGTGAAGTCGGCCATCTCGACCTGCTTGTGATCGCGTCGCGCGGCGAGCAGCGCGGCCTCGTTGGCGAGGTTCGCCAGGTCTGCTCCGACCATGCCCGGCGTGCTCGCGGCCAGCGCGTCGAGGTCGACGTTCTCGGCGAGCGGAATCGAGCGCGTGTGGACCTTCAGGATCTCCTGACGGCCGCCGCGGTCGGGGGCTTGGACCGTGACACGACGGTCAAAGCGACCGGGTCGCAGCAGCGCGGAGTCAAGCACGTCGGGTCGGTTCGTGGCGGCCAGCACGACAACCGCCTCGGAGCTCTCAAAGCCGTCGAGTTCGGTGAGGATCTGGTCGAGCGTCTGCTCGCGCTCGTCGTTGGCGCCCGTGACCGAGACCGACCCCTGACGTGAGCGCCCGATCGCGTCTAGCTCGTCAATGAAAATGATCGCCGGGGCCGCCTCCTTGGCCTTGACGAACAGGTCGCGCACCCTCGAGGCGCCAACGCCCACGATCGCCTCGATGAACTCCGAGGCTGAGATCGAGAAGAACGCGGCGTGCGCCTCGCCCGCCACCGCCCGCGCGAGCAGCGTCTTGCCGGTTCCCGGCGCCCCTGACAGGAGCACCCCGTGAGGCATCCGTCCGCCCAGGCGCCCGTAGCGCTCGGGAGTGCGTAGGAAGTCCACGATCTCCGAGAGCTCTGACTTGGCCTCGTCGATGCCGGCGACGTCCTTAAAGGTGACGCGGATCTTCGCTGGGTCCACGCGGCGCGCTTGGGAGCGTCCGAAGTTGCCCAGCGCCCCCATTGCCCCGCCAGCCTTGGCGGCACGCCGGGCGATGAACACGAACAGCCCGACGATCAACAGCGTTGGACCGAAGCCGAGCAACAACTCGGACAGCAGCGAGATACTCGTGGCGGTCGACTTGGCGTTGACTTCGACTCCCTTTTCCTGGAGCAAGGCGGCGAGCTGACTGCCGTTCCAAAAGCTCGGCACCTCGGTCGCGAACAGCGTGCTGGGCGTCGCCTTCTTGTCCGTGGCCGGATAGCGCAGCTTGCTCTTGAAAGCGCCCTGGATCGTGTCGCCCTTGGAAGAGATCGACTTCACCTCGCCGTCCTTGACATGTTCGAGGAAGAACGGGTTAAACGACACCGTCACCCGCGGTTGAGCGGAGGAGGGCTGAAAGAACAGCACGGACAGCCAGTTGATGGCAATCAGGACCAGCACGAACCACAGAAAGCCAGGTTTACGATGCGCGGGCGGGCCCTTTGGCGCCTGTTCGGGCGTCCCGCGCCCGTCGGGCGCGGGCGATACGTGCCAGCCGCGCTTGTCGCGCGGCATCGGTGGGTGCGTATCAGTCTTACTGATGCTCACACGATCGGGCTCCGGCGGGGTTTGATCGCGCACAATGGCCAATGCTACGCATCGGGGCCTGAGCACGGCCAGCCCAGCGCGTGAAGGCGCACTCAGTAAGAATCCACAGATGGCCCCAGGGGCACCCCCGGATGCCGCCGGAACCGTCGCGATCTAGCGTGCTACGGACCCCAGCAAGGAGACCCGTGATGTTCAAGAACGTGCTCGTGGGAGTGGACGGCAGGCCCAACGGCCGTGACGCGATTGCGCTCGCCGACCGTCTTACAGACCCCGATGGAAAACTGACGCTCGTCCACGTGCACAGCGGCGACCTGCGCCCGTCTCACGCCATCGCGCCCGGCGTGGTGGCAGGTGAGCGCGAGGGCTCCCACAAGCTCCTCGAACGGGAGCGTACCGCGACAGGCGTCAAAGCGGAGCTCACCAGCATAGTGTCCATGAGTCCCGGTCGGGGCCTTCACGAGCAGGCCGAGGCGCAGAACGCCGACCTGCTCGTGGTCGGCTCTTGCAGCCACGGCATCTTCGGACGCACGATGCTTGGTGACGACACACGAGCCGCCCTAAACGGCGCTCCCTGCGCGGTCGCAATCGCCTCCCTCGGCTACGCCGACGGGCGGGCCTCCACAAACAAGGTCGGCGTCGCCTACAACGCCTCACCGGAGAGCAAGATGGCGCTCGCAATGGCACGGACGCTGGCAGCGCCAACCAAGGCAGCGGTTCATGCGCTCGAAGTCGTCTCGATCCCCAACTACACCTACACCGGGCTCATACCTCCCGCTGTCGTGGAGAGCTTCGACGTGATGCTCCAGGAGGCAAACGACCGCATGAAGGAGCTGCCCGACGTCGAGGGTCACGCGGTATACGGCCTTGCGGGAGAGGAGCTGGCCGCCTTCGGCGATCGGATGGACATCCTGGTGGTCGGCTCACGCGGTTACGGTCCACTGAAGCGCTTGGTGCTCGGCAGCACCTCCAATTACCTGGAGCGCCACGCGCGCTGCCCACTGCTCGTACTGCCCCGCACAGCCACCAACCCAGCCGCCGACTCCACAACTTCCGGCGAGCACCAGGCTGAGACCCCAGCAGGCGCAACCGTCTGATCTCAGAGAGGGCACGGCGATGTCATCTCGCAGCCCCCGCTGGGACTGACAGGCGATGGAGAACGCCGGCCACCGAGAACAGAGGACGGACTCGCCCCCGTCGAGGACCAAGATTCTCACAGGACTACCCGATCCAACCCTGCCTTCGTGTAGTGCTCTCAGGGATACACTTGCGTGCCCGTTTCCGAGTCGATGATGCTGATCGCCTCCACCGGGCACTCGCGGGCAGCGGTGAGGATCAGTTCGTCGGGCCCTGTACCTACCACCCTTGCGCAGTCATCGACCTGGAACACCTCGGGGACGAGCTCCATGCAATCGCCCTGGGCGATGCAACTGGACTCGTCGATCGTCGGTATGTAGCTCATCTCTCTCTTTCTCCTCGTTCAGCTGGACTGAGAAGGACTGGGCTCGATCTGGCCTCGCGGCCGTGAGGGGCTCAAAGTGGGCCGGGAAGCGCTGGAGCGGTCACGGACCCGTTGCTGGCGCAGCGCGAACAGAAACAGGATGGGCAGCGCGCTTCCCAGCATCGCGTAGCGCACCACCGGAATCGAGGCGTCTGTGCCCGATCCCAACGCGTGGGCGAGCGCGAGCACGTAGACCACAACTGTGAAGCCGTGCATCCGCCGCCACAACCGTACGCCGATCCTGCGGCGCACATAGAAGCTCAAACCGAGGATCGCCGCGAGATAGCCGCCAACGATGCCCAGCCCAGTCCAAAATGGACGGTAGCCGATTGCGAACGGCACGAGGATCCCCTTCGCGCCAGCCTTCAGCCAGGGGTCGGCGGCAAGCAGCAGGCCGTGCGCGCCGATCGCTCCGAGCGCGATCAGCGCGAGATGCTGGTGCATACGCACCGCATGACCTTTCCACCGCCGCGGGATCGTGCGTGCGGCCATCGCCAATCCGAGGATCACCGAGCAGGTGATGAACAGCATCGCCACCATGCCAGCCGAGCGGCCGGCCAGCCACCAGATGTAGTTGGCGGGCTGGGCTTGGGTCATGCGGCGCCTCCGAGTGCAAGCCCTACGCTGTTTCGGCGGCTACCGGCAGGGCCGATCAGCTCTACGTCGCCGTCGTCGTGCACCACGAGCCCGCCATGCTCGCCAAGTGTCTTGCGAGCGCCCGCGGGGCCGACGAGCAGCGCGAGCTTCGACAGCGTCTCTGCCTCCAGGGCGCTCGGCGCGAGCGCTGTCGCGCCGATCAGCCCGCTCCAGACCGGTTCGCCACTGGACGGGTCGAGCAGATGGTGGGCGAACGTGCCATCGGGGCGGCTCCAGATGCGCACATTGAGTCCGGAAGTGGCGACTGCGCCGCGTGTCAGGTGCAGCGTGTGCGCGCCCTCGCCGGTGAGTGGATGCTCCACCTCGATCGCAACCGGTTCGAGCTCCGCGCCGACCCCGCCAATGGCGATGTCCCCGCCGCAGTCGACCACGAAGCGGGTGTACCCGCGCAATCTGTGAGCGACAGCATCCGCAGCCAGACCCTTGCCCGTTCCACCTGTGTCGATGCGTAGTCCCGGTGGACGCCGCACGGTGCCGCGCTCATGGTCCACCTCGATCTGGCGCCAGCGCGCATGTGCGCGGGGTCGCGCCGCTTTGGGTGGTGGAGCAGCGGCGAGGGCCGCCTGTAGGGAAGCGGGTGCGACCCCGTCGTGGGAGCTCTCGTAGCCGGCGATCTCGATCTCCTCGACGAGCGTCGGGTCGACCAGACCGCCACTGCGTTCAGCCGCCCACAGCGCTGCGCTGACAGCCATGCGAAGCAGCAGCGATGCCCGCACCTCGTGGGAGCGCTCGGCGTTCAGAGCGCACAGCTCGCTGTCTGCTCGGAAGCGCGACAAGCGGCGCGCGTAGTCCTCTATGTAGCGTCGTTCCTGTGCGGCAGCTTCTGCGGGTGGGAGTAGTCCGCGCAGCAACGGCGCCTCGACGATCAAACGGATGTCGCTGCCCATCGAGTGAAAGGTGGTGTCGTGGGTGGAGCTCATGACGTGCGGGTGACCGCCAGGGGCGGCGCGTAGCCGCCAGGGGCGCTGAGCTGTTGGGAGGCTCGGGTTGGCCGTGTGGGCGCGCTCGGGGGCAGGTGGACGATCACCCTCCGCTCATATACGCGACGGATGAGGATTCGCCGCGTGGTCACCGGTATGGCTGCCGCATGCGCCCGCAGCATCGGATCTCTGCCCGTGGCCACGCGCGTCGCGAGCAGCGCCAGCAGGGCAAGGAAGATGGCTGTCGCCGCCCAGATCGCACCGAGCGTGCCGCGGCGCTCGCGGGCGGGCATTGGATTGGTCGACCGGTCAGTCATCGTGCCCGCCGTGAGCTCTGCCATCCTCGCCTCCGCTGGAGCGGGTCCTCACGGCGTGAGGGGAGCCCGAGCTACTACTCGGGGAGCTGGCCCCGCTGGTGCGGGTTTTCACCGGCTGGGAGCGGGTGCTTCCGACTGAGGTGGAGCCAGATGTCCTTCTGGAGCCGCTGCTGCGAGTGCTCACCACAGGCCTCGCCGGCGCCGTGGGCGCGACAGCACTGGCCCCACTGGAACGTGTACGAGTTAGGACCGGCGCCGCACTCGCCGGGCCCTGAGAAGGTATGCGGGAAGAGCCACCACCGCCGGTCGCTGAGACGTGGTGAGGGTGTTCGCGCCTGTAGACATTGATCGTTCTGCGGATGATCTGGGTGCGGACCTCAACCGGCTGTGGGCGTGGCATGGTGAGCTTCGTCCCGCCATTGCCGGAACCGATCGCCAGCCCGACGAGCGCGCCCAGGCCGGCCAAGGTCACACCACCGGCCGTCAGCATCTCTATACGTCGCATAAGCACTCCTCCGTCGGGTGCCTTCACTGTTGCTCGCGGTCAGCCAGCAACGCCCCAGGTGAGAGTTAAGAGTGGGCAAAGATTTCTGGGGCCCTTCTGCGTGCGCTCTCGTGCCAGTGAATGTCAGTCGTCGCCACGCGAGCCGGAGTCTCTGCTATCGCGTTCAGATTCGCCAACGACCTGCGGGCCGGGTCCGGCGGTGGAGCCAGTCGGCGCAGGGGTGGGGGACAGGCTGCTCTGCGTAGGGGCAGACGGTGTGGATGGTGTGGATGGTGTGGATGGTGTGGTCGTTGACCGTGCAGACGAGAATCTCGTTCGACTCGACCCGCTCGGCGCGAGAGCGCCGGAGGTCGAGGTGCTCGTGGCCTGGGCGGGCCTGCCAGCTGCCGGCAACAGCCGCTGCCCGGCGGTGAGCGGTTCGGAGGCAAGGCCAATGCGCTGGCTCACAAGCTGGCTGGTGCCCCAAGTGATCGCCGCGGCGAGCGCGATCCCGAGCACAGCCACGAGCACGGTCAGGACGGTTCGGCGTGCAGCGCTCATCGTGGGGCTGCCGGAAACTCGAGCACAGCGATGGCCCCCCCACCGCTGCGATTCTCTAGCCGCGCGTCACCGTGCCAGGCTCGCGCGAGGGTTCTCGCGATCGCCAGCCCCAGGCCGCTTCCCGCGGGACCCGCTCGCCCTGCACGACCGCGGTGAAAGCGCTCGAACACGAGCTCGTCCTCCCCGGGAGCCAGGCCAGGGCCACGGTCGCGGACCTCGATGCGTCCGTCGCCGGCGGCGATCGTCACCTCGCCGCCCGCGGGCGAGTAGCGCAGAGCATTCTCGATCAGCACGTCCAGCGCGCGATCGAGGTCGGCGCGCGCGCACCAGGCTGTCCCGATGCTCTCGCCGACGGGCTTCAGCGCGATCTCGCGCGCCTGCGCGACGGCACGCCAACGCTCCACGGCACGCAGGACGGCATCGGGCAGGTCGACGCGCTCGCCATCCAGCTCGCGATCCTCCGCGCGGCTCAGAATGAGCAGCTCGTCGACGATCGCGGCGAGACGGTCCACCTCGGCGGTCCCGGCGTCGAGCTCGACAGCTACCTGAGCGCCGACGCTCGCTGCGCGCGCCTCCTCCAGGCGCAGCCGCAGCGCGGTCAACGGTGTGCGCAACTGGTGGGAGGCGTCGGCGACGAACTCGCGCTGGGCGCCGATCAGCCGCTGGACACGGTCGGCCATCTCGTTGAACGACGCGCTGAGCGAGCGCTGCTCGGAGCTCCCCTCGACGGCGGCTCGCGCGGAGAGATCGCCTCCCGCGACGCGCCTTGCGGCACCCTCCAGCCGTCGGAGCGGCAGCGCGACCTGGCGAGCGATCACCCCGCCGGCAAGCAGGCCGAGCAGCAGCACGGTGCCCGCGACGAGCGCGAGCTTGGCGACCGTGCTTCCCACGGCGTGCTGCACCGCCGCGACGCTCTGGGTGATGCGAACCGCGCCGATCGTGCTACCGCGACGCAGCACCGGCACGGCTGTGGCAAGGATGTTCTCGCCGAGGCTGCGGCTGGCGCGCTGTGTCTGCACGACGCGCCCGTGCAGCGCGGCGGCGATCTCCGGACGGTTGGCATAGCTACTCCCAAGCGTCAAGGAGCTGGCGCTGTCGGCGAGGACCAGCCCGCGCGCATTGACGATCAACACGCGCCCGCGCACCGAGGCGCCGCTCGAGCGCACGAGCGCGCTCAGCTCGGCGAGACTCGGCTGGCTGAGCAGGTCGGCGGATGTAGCCGCGACCACGTCGGCCTGGCTCCGAGCCTGGGAGTGAACCTCGGCGTTGACCCGTTCGCGCAGGCTGAGCGCGAGCGGCACGCCGAGGGAGACGACGGCCAGCACCAGCACGTAGGCGAGCGAAAGCAACAGACGGGTGCGCAGGCTGAGAGCGCCTATAGCGGCTCAGACCTCCCGTACGCAAGCGAAGCGGAACCCCACGCCGCGCACGGTCTGGATGTGGCGCGGCGCGGCCGGGTCCTCGCCGAGCTTGCGCCGCAGCGCCGTGATATGGACATCGAGCGTCTTGGTCGAGCCGAACCAGTTCTCGTCCCAGACATCGCTCATCAGATCCTCCCGCGTGACGACATGGCCGGCGCTGCGCGCGAGGCGCGCCAGCAGGTCGAACTCCTTGCGTGTGAGCGACAGTTCCCGTCCCGCAAGCCACGCCCGGCGAGCGGCGACATCGACCGTCACATCGCCCGCAGTCAGCTTGTCGGCGGCAAGCTCACGCTGCCGGCTGCGGCGCAGAACGGCGCGGATCCTGGCGATCACCTCCGCGGCGGCGAACGGCTTAACGACGTAGTCGTCGGCGCCCAGCTCGAGACCGACGACTCGGTCGATCTCGCTGCCACGCGCGGTGAGCATGATGATCGGCAGCTGCGAACATGCACGCAGCTCGCGGGCGAACTCGCGCCCGTCTCCGTCGGGCAGCATCAGGTCGAGCAGCACGATGTCGGGGTCGCGCTCCTGGAGCGCCGCGCGCGCTTGCGCGACGGTGGAGGCTATGACCGGCACGAAGCCCTCGCGGACGAGCGCTTGAGAGAAGGGCTCGGAGATCGATGCCTCGTCCTCGACGAATAGCACGCAATCGCCTCCGGTCCTCGGGATCGAGCCCACAATGTCCACCATCAGGATGAATGTAATGTGACCCAGGGTGAACCGACTCGGTAGTTCTCCCGGAGCCAGGCGCGGATCGTTCCCAATGCTCGATGGCACATCGCTCCCGTACGGTGGCGTCCATGAAGAGCTTTTGGAGACTCTCCGCGCTCCTCGCGCTCGCCGCAGGCGTCTACGGGATGCTGGTGCGACCTCGGCTTCTGCGCTGGGTCGCTCACCGCCTTCCGCCGCTGGCCGTGGCGAGCTCGCTGGACGTGCGCTCGATGTTCGGCAGCCTGCGGTCCAGCCAGGCGGGTAGCCACCAGACGCGTGGCCCGACGACCCGCATGATCGACGGTAGTAGGACGAGCCTGACGATCGTCGCGTCGAGCACCACCGCGATCGTCAGCCCGACGCCGAACTGGCGCAGCGGAATGACGTCGGCTCCGGCGAACGCGAGGAATACGGCCGTCATGATCGCCGCGGAGCCGGTGATAACGCCCGCGGTGTGCCGCAGGCCGTACCGGATCGCGCCCTCGGAGTCGCTGGTGGCGACCCACTGCTCGCGCATGCGCGTCAGCAGGAAGACCTCGTAGTCGATCGACAGGACGAACATGATCGAGAGGATGCCGGCGCCCGAGGCCGCGTCTATGTAACCGGGGCCGCCGAGCACGTGCTCCTCGGTGAGCAGCTCCAGCGCTCCGAGCGCGACCGCGATCGTGGCGAGGTTCAGTACGACGGCGATCAGCGGCAGCAGCAGCGCCCTCAGGACAACGATCAGCGTGAGCATCGCGACAATCGCCAGGGCGAGCACCAGCCATGGGACGCGGGCCGTGTTGGCGTTCTTGTAATCCAGTAGGTACTGTGCCCCTTGACCGATCTCGACCTTGCCGCCTGTCGCCGCGGCGAGCGCGGGCAGAGTGTGTCGCAGCCTGCTGCTCAGAGCCGCGGTTGCCGGGGCGCCGGGCGGACTGGAGGCGACCACCATGATGCGAGCGGCCTGGCCTCCCCCGTCGACGTTGACGAGCTGGGCTACCTGTTCGCGCATCGGTGAGACCGTGCCGTCCAGCGCGGTGAGCACGAGGTAGCCGGAGTCGACCGCATTCGGGGCATCCGCGCGCAGCAGCCGGCTGTCCTGCTGGTAGCCGTGCAGCATCGTCGCGTAGCTGCGTAGCGGCGCCTGCGCCTGGCCGAGGCCGGCCGCGAGCGCTCCGGCGTGGCTGTCACCGGCTGAGAGCCCACCGGCGAGCCGAGCGTTGCCGGAGACGATCGCCCCGAGCCCGTTCGCGAGCTGCACGTTGCCGGCGGCGAGCTTGACCAGTCCTCCGGCCAGCCGCCCGTTGCCGTCTGTGAGCTTGCCGAGCCCGCCGGCGAGCCGTGTGTTGCCGTTTGTGAGCTTGCCGAGTCCTCTTGCCAGCTTCGCGTTGCCGTTCGTGAGCTTGCCGAGCCCGCCGGCGAGCTGGCTCGCTCCGCCATTCAACCCGGTGAGTCCGCTTGTGAGACTGTGTCCGCCCATGGCCAGGCGCTGTAGGGCGGAATGCAGCGCGAGCGCGCCTTCTTCGGATTCCCTTGTGCCGGTGGCGAGCCGGTCGGCGCCCGAACGCAGCCGGTCCAGGCCGGCGGTCAGCTGTGAGAGCTCGCCCGGCAGATTCGCGAGCCCTTCCAGGCCTACGAGCAGCTGCTGTTGGATCTGGGTGAGCTGCGAGAGACCGTTGTGTTCGATCATCTGCGTGACCGTGGCGAGGTCCTGGGCAAGCGCCCGATAGCGGGGGTCGCCGCGTCCGACGGTCATCGCTTCCAGTTCCCGCATCGCATCGCTCATCCGGGTGCGCAGTTGTTCGTCGGAAGCTTGCAGCGTGGCGATCCAGCCGGCCCAGCCGTGGAGCGCTTGGGCGAGCTGCTCGATCGGTGTGAGCATCGCATGGACGGTGTCATCGAACGTGTCCATGCCTTGCGCGAGCTGCGCCGCGCCGGTCGTGAGCTGACGGTCGGAGGCGGCCAGGCGTTCGGCGCCGGCGGAGGCTTCGTCGATCCCGCCTGCGAGCTGCGCCGATCCGGTCGCCGCCTGGGCGAGCCCGCTCTGGAGCTGCCTCGCGCCACTGCCTGCCCTCCCCGTTTCGCTCGCGAGGCGCTTTGCGCCCGCGTGGGCACGACCAGTTTCGCGTGCCAGTCTCTTTGCACCCGTGCGGGCACGACCAGTTTCGCTCGCCAAATGCTTCGCGCCATTGCCGGCGCGGCCAGTTTCGCTCGCCAGTAGCTGCGCCCCGCTCTCGGCGCGTCCGGCTCCGCCGCCGAGCGATCTTGCGC
>JBARJU010000118.1:0-22409 GCA_049800435.1 Solirubrobacteraceae bacterium | reverse complement strand
GCCGAAGAGGTTGGAGAGGATGTCGCCCATCGAGGAGGCGTCGAAGTCGAAGTTGCCGAAGCCGCCGAAGCCGGGGCCTCCCGCCGCTCCGCCCGCAAACGGCCCGCTGCCGCTGTCGTACTGCTTGCGCTTCTCGGGGTCGCCGAGCACGTCGTGGGCTTGGGAGATCTCCTTGAAACGCTCCTCGGCCCGCTTGTCGTCGGGGTTGGTGTCGGGGTTGGTGTCGGGGTGATACTTGCGCGCGAGCTTGCGATAGGCCTTCTTGATCTCCTCGGCGCTTGCCTTCTTGTCGACACCGAGCGTCTTGTAGTAGTCGGGACGCGTTGCCACCTGGTCTCCTGACTACGCCGCCACAAGGACGCGGGCGGGCCGGATGATGGAGTCGCCCATGCGGTAGCCGTTCTGGTAGACCTCGGCGACGGTGCCACTGGAGACGCCGCCGACGGGCTGCTGAGCCATCGCCTCATGCTGGTTGGGGTCGAACGGCTCGCCGAGCGGAGCGAACGCCTCGATCCCGGCGCGCGCGAGCGCGGAGGCGAGCTCGGAGCGCACGAGCCGCACGCCCGCGAGTAGGTGGTCCTCGAACTCGCCTGCCTGCGCCCCAGAGGGTGTGCCCTTCAGGGTAGCCGCCTCGATCGCCCGGTCGAGGTTGTCGAGCGCCGGGAGGAGCTCCTTGGCGAGCTTGGCAACACCGCGCTCCTGGGCGAGCGCCGCGTCGCGGGCGACGCGCTTGCGGTAGTTCTCGAAGTCGGCCTGGGTGCGCTGCGCGAGCGCGAGGTACTCGTCGCGCTGGGCCGCGGTCTTGACGAGTTCGCCGAGCTCCTCTTCGATCGCCCCTCCGGGGTCCATCCCCCGACGGGGGATGGACTGTTGAGAGGAGGTGGAGGCCGCGTCGCCGTCCTCGCGCCCCACAGGGACAGGCGCGTGCGAGGACGGCCCATCGGGAACACCCTCAACCTCGCCGGCCTCCTCGCCGGGCGCCCCCTCGCGCGCGCGTGTGGGGGGCCTATCGGGGACCTCGCCTACCTCGCCGGCCTCCCCGCCGGGCGCCTCTTCCCGCGCGTGCGTGGGGGGGCCATCGGGGACAACCTCAACCTCGACCTCCGGCCCCAGCTCCTCCATCAGCTCTTGCCCTCGTCGACCACCTCGGCGTCGACGACGTCCTCCTCGGAGGCAGAGCCGTCGCCGTCGGCCGCGGGACCGGCGCCGTCGCCAGACGCGGCCGCGTCGGCCTGGGCCTTCTGGTACATCGCCTCGGAGACCGCGTGGAAGGCGCTCTGAAGCGCCTCGGTGCGGGCGTTGATCGCGGCGGGGTCATCGGACTCGAGCGTGTCGCGCACCTCTTTGATGGCCTCCTCGATGCGGGTCTTGGAGTCGGCGTCCACCTGGTCGCCGAGATCGACAAGCTGACGCTCGGCCTGGTAGGCGGCGTTCTCGCCGTTGTTGCGCGCCTCTGCCAGCTCGCGCGCCTTGCGGTCCTCCTCGGCGTGGGACTCGGCGTCGGTGACCATCCGCTTGATCTCGTCCTCCGATAGGCCGGAGCCGGCCTTGATCTCGATCTTCTGCTCCTTTTGGGTGCCGAGATCCTTGGCGGAGACGTTGAGGATGCCGTTGGCGTCAATGTCGAACGCGACTTCGATCTGCGGGATGCCGCGCGGCGCCGGCGGGATGCCGGTCAGCTGAAACTTTCCAAGCGACTTGTTGTACTGGGCCATCTCGCGCTCGCCCTGCAAGACGTGGATCTCAACCGAGGGCTGGTTGTCCTCGGCTGTGGAGAAGACCTCGCCCTTGCGGGTCGGGATCGTCGTATTACGCTCGATCAGCTTGGACATGACGCCGCCCTTGGTCTCGATGCCGAGCGTCAGCGGCGTGACGTCGAGCAGGAGCACGTCCTTGACGTCGCCGGCGAGCACGCCCGCCTGGATCGCGGCGCCAACGGCGACGACCTCGTCGGGGTTGACACCGCGGTGGGGATCCTTGCCGGTGAGCTCCTTGACCTTCTCCTGCACCGCGGGCATGCGGGTCATGCCGCCCACGAGCACGATGTGGTCGATCTCCTTGACGCCCTTGTCCTTGGCGTCGTCGATCGCCTGACGCACGGGGGCCACCACCCGATCCAGCAGCGTGGCGGTCAACTCGGCCATCTTCGCCCGCGTGAGGCGCGTATCGAGGTGCTTGGGCCCGGCGGAGTCGGCCGTGATGAACGGCAGGTTGATCTGCGTCTCCTGCGTGGTTGAGAGCTCGATCTTGGCCTTCTCGGCCGCCTCGTAGAGACGTTGGAGGGCCATCGGGTCGGCCGAGAGGTCGATCGCCTGGTCGCGCTTGAAGTCCGCGACGAGCCAATCGACGATCGCCTTGTCGAAGTTGTCGCCGCCGAGATGGTTGTCGCCGGCGGTGGACTTAACCTCGAACACGCCGTCGCCGATCTCGAGCACCGACACGTCGAAGGTGCCGCCGCCGAGGTCGAACACGAGGATCGTGTGGTCGTGCTCCTTGTCGAGGCCGTACGCGAGCGAGGCGGCGGTGGGCTCGTTGATGATGCGCTTGACCTCGAGGTTGGCGATCTTGCCGGCGTCCTTGGTGGCCTGGCGCTGGTCGTCGTTGAAGTAGGCGGGGACCGTGATGACGGCCGAGTCGACACTTTCGCCGAGATAGGCTTCGGCGTCGGTCTTGAGCTTCTGCAGGATCATCGCGGAGATCTCGGGCGGCGAGTACTGATTGCCTGCGGCCTCGACGCGGGCGTCGCCGTTGGGGCCGGAGACGACCTTGTAGGGGACGATCGACTCCTCCTCGCGCACCTCGCCCTCCTTGCGTCCCATGAAGCGCTTGATCGAGAAGACGGTGTTCTGGGGGTTGGTGACGGCCTGGCGCTTGGCGACCGTGCCGACGAGGCGCTCACCGGATGCGGTGAAGGCGACTACTGAGGGAGTTGTGCGGCCGCCCTCGGCGTTCTCGATGACGGTGGGCTCGCCACCCTCGAGCACGGCCATGCACGAGTTCGTGGTGCCGAGGTCGATGCCTATCGTCTTGCCCATGAGGTGATGCTCCTTGATCTAGGCGTGTTCGGAAATCTAAGTCGGAGAGTAGCAGATTATTTAGGGTGTGTAACTATGACGGCCCGCCGGGTATGTTCGAGCGAGTGACCCGCTTGGAGCGCAATGTGAACGTCGCGGCCGTGGCCCTGCCGTTCCTCGGCGTGCTTGTGGGCGGGGTGCTGCTGTGGGAAGACTTCCTCAGCCCCCTCGACCTGGCGATCATGGCCGTGATGTACATGGCCACGGCGATCGGGATCACGGTGGGCTTTCACAGGCTGCTTACCCATAGGGCCTTCCAGACACACGCATCGGTCCGCTATACGCTCGCGGTGCTCGGCGAGATGGCTGTGCAGGGACCCGTGATCGACTGGGTGGCCGACCATCGCAAGCACCACACGTTCACCGACGAAGAGGGCGATCCGCACAGCCCGCACGCCGGGCAAGGCGCCGGCCTCGGCGGCATGCTGAGCGGTCTGTGGCACGCACATGCCGGCTGGCTGTTCTCCACGCATGGGCAGGCCTCCTCGAAACGCTTCGCGCCGGACCTGCTCGAAGACAAGGGAATGCGCAGGATCAACAAGGCGTTCCCGCTGATCGCGCTCTACAGCCTGGCGATCCCGTTCCTGCTCGGCCTGGGCCTGAGCGGGGGGTCGCTCGCGGCAGGGTTGAGCGCGCTGCTGTGGGGCGGGTTGGTGCGGATCTTCCTCGTGCACCATGTCACGTGGAGCATCAACTCGATCTGCCACTTCTTCGGGAGCCGGCGCTTCGAGCTCGAGGACGAGTCGACGAACGTGTTCTGGCTGGCGCTGCCCTCGCTCGGCGAGGCGTGGCACCACAACCACCACGCGTTTCCGCGCTCGGCGTTCCACGGCCTGCGCTGGTGGGAGCTCGACCCGTCGGGATGGCTGATCCTGGGGATGGCGAGGGTGGGGCTCGCCTGGGATGTCGTCCGCGTCACGCCCGAGCACGAGCGCGAGAAGCTGGCGGCCGGAGAGCCGGCCGGCCACGCGCGCGCCGCCTGAGCAAACCTACGCGCGCGCCGCCTGAGCAACACCCACGCGCGCAGCGTCTGACGGCCACACGCGCGCCTAACGTTGCCAGCGGGCGCATGGGGCGCTAACTTCAAGCCCGTGAACATCGCAAGGCCACAGCTTGCCCTGCCGCCCGTGAAGCCGAAGCTGCGCGGGGTTTCGCATCAATATGCGTTCTTTCTGTCGCTCGTGTGCGGCGTCGCGCTGATCCTGGGCGCGTCCGATGGGCGGGCACGACTTGCCGCGAGCATCTACGCCGCGGCTGTGTCGGCGCTGTTGGGCACCAGCGCTCTCTACCACCGCGTCACCTGGCGTCCGAGCGCGCGGCGCTGGATGCGGCGCCTGGATCACTCGATGATCTTCGTGCTGATCGCAGGCACCTATACGCCGGTGGCCCTACTGGCTCTGAAAGGCTCGCTTGCGAGCGCGATCCTGATCGTACTGTGGGCCGGCGCGCTCGCCGGCGTGGTGTTCAAGCTGTTGTGGATCGACGCCCCGAAGTGGCTGTTGGCGGCGATCTACGTCGCGCTTGGCCTGGTGTCGGCCGCCGTCTTCGGCGAGTTGCCGGCGGCGATCGGCTGGCTCGGCGTGGCCGGCCTGGCGACCGGCGGTCTGCTCTACGTGGTGGGGGCGATCGTGTACGCGAGCGAAAGGCCGAACCCATGGCCGAAGGTGTTCGGCTACCACGAGGTGTTCCACGCGCTCGTGCTCGCCGCGGCGGCTCTGCAATACGCGGTGATCGCCTTCGCGGTCGTCCCTCACGGCTGATCCCCCGTCTCCCCCTCTGGGGGATCCCGTCCGGCCCTTCAGGGCCGGACGGAGGGGGTCCGCGGCTGACGGCTGGGGCACATGCGTGCGAGGGCGCACTCGTTGCAAGCCGGGGTGCGAGCGTGGCATGTGCGGCGTCCATGGCGCAGCAGGTTCACATGAAACTCGAGCTCCTCCCCGGACGGGGCGATGGCGAGCATCTGATCGTGTAGCCGCTGAGACGGGATGCCCGCCCGCCCGCCGGGCTGGAGCAGGCCGAGGCGGGTGCCGACGCGCGAGACGTGCGTGTCGACGGGGATGTCGGGCAAGCCATAGGAGAACAGCAAGACGCATGCCGCGGTCTTGCGGCCCACGCCCGGGAGGGCGCACAGGTAATCGCGGCTCTCCTCCAAAGGCGCCTCGCGCATCCACTCCAACGACAGCGGGTCGCGTGGATCGCCAGCCGACGAGGCGATTGCCGCGAGGATTGCCTGGATGCGGGCCGACTTCACCTTCGAGATCCCACCGGGGCGGATCGCCTTCTCGACCTCTGAGACGGGCGCGGCCAGCATCGCCGCATAGTCGATTTTGGATTGGAGCCCACCCTCCCCGCCCCCCCGGGCGAAGCGCTCGCGCAGGCGCAGGAACGCGACGTCGCGATTGCGGTCGTTGGTGCTCTGCGAGAGCACCGTCAGGACGAGCTCGTCGAGCGGGCGCCCATGTGGCGCCATGCGCGGGATGCCGTACACCTCCCGCAGCCGATCGCGGATGCGCAGCACGCGGGCGCGGGTGGGGAGCTTCCAAGGGTGGGGCACAGACTCACGCTATATCCTCGCCGCGTGCCGTCGGTAAGCGAGAACACGGAGGAGATCGGCGGCCTCCCCGTCTTCTGGCGCAGCGCGCCTGCGAGCGGGCCGGCGAGCGCTCCGGCGCTCTACCTACACGGGGCGCCCACCAACTCTGACGACTGGCTCCCGTTCCTGGAGCGCACCGGCGGCCTGGCCCCCGACCTCCCGGGCTTCGGACGCTCGGGCAAGCCCGGGTACCTGGAGTACACGATCGACGAGTACGCGGGCTTCATCGAGCGCTTCCTCGACACGCTCGAAGTCGAGCGCGTGAGGCTGCTCGTGCACGACTGGGGCGCGGTGGGACTCGCGTTCGCCCAGGCGGCTCCGGAGCGAATCGAGCGGCTCGTCGTGACGAATGCCATCACGTTCCTGCCCGGCTACCGCTGGCACCGCACGGCGCGCCTGTGGCGCACGCCGGTCCTTGGGGAGCTTGCGATGGGGACCACGAACCGCCGGCTGCTGCGACTCACCACTCGGGAGTCGAATGTCACTCCGGGCCCGCTTCCAGACAAGTGGATCGACTCGGTGCTCGACCACTTCGACCAGGGGACCCAGCGCGCGATCCTGCGGCTGTATCGCAGCTCTCCGAGCGAGGTGCTCGCCAAAGCAGGCGAGCACCTGTCGCGCTTGGACATGCCCTCGCTCGTGCTGTGGGGGATGCGGGATCCCTACATCCCCAAGCGCTTCGCGGCGGAGTACGCGCGCGCGCTGCCGAACAGCGAGTTGGTGGAGCTGCCCGACGCCGGCCACTGGTGGTGGCTGGACCGCCCAGACGCGATCAAGCGCGTGGTGGACTTCCTTACGGCGCCCTGAGCCGGGAACGTCGCTTCAGTTGATCAGCCATACAAGAACGGATATCGAGGTCTCGCCCAAGCCACACCGAGTCGGAGTCCTCGCGCCCCATGCGTGGACGATCGCGCTTGTTGTGGCGGTCCCGCTCGCCGCCGCATACCTGATCGTGGCTCCGCCCGCCGCCGACCTGGCCGCCGCCACATACCGCAGCGACCTGTTCGCGCGCGCAGGCTTCACGACGTGGGACACCGGCTGGTACGCGACGCACGGCCACTGGCTTCCGGCCTACTCGCTGCTCTCGCCGGCGCTGGGGGCGCTGCTCGGTGTGCGCGTGCTGCTTGCGCTCTCGGCGGTGGCTGCCGCCGGCCTGTTCGGGCTAATCGCCGAGCGTGTGTTTGGGCTTGCGGGCGCGCGCATTGCCGCAGGCTGGTTCGCGCTCGGGATCTGTGTGAGCCTGCTGTCCGGGCGCGTGCCGTACGAGCTCGGGTTTGCAATCGGGCTGGGGGCGGTGCTCGCGTTGCTGCGTGGGCGGTCGGTGCTCGTGCTCGGGCTCGCTGTACTGACAAGCGCCGCAAGCCCGGTGGCCGGCGCGTTCCTGGCGCTGGTTGGGCTTGCATATGCAGTGGTGGACCGAGGGCGTGGCCTCGCCTTGGCCGTCGCCGCACTGGCGCCGATCCTTGCGTTGAGCATCGCCTACCCCGAGGGCGGCTACGAGCCGTTTGCCGCATCCGCCTTCTGGCCGGCACTCGCGGGCGTAGTGTCGATCGCACTGCTGTTGCCGCAAGGCCCGCTCACGCCGAACGGCCGCCTGGTGGTCAAGGCCGGGACCGCGCTGTACGCACTCGCGCTGATCGGCGCCTACGCGATCCACACGCCCATGGGCGGGAACGTGGCCCGATTGGGACCGTTGCTGGCGGGACCGCTGCTTGCGGGCATGCTGTGGGACAGGCACCGCGGCACGCTCTTGCTGCTCACCCCATTGCTGCTCTACTGGCAACTCGTCACACCGATCCGCGACTACTCCTCGATCGCAAGCGATCCCTCGGTACAAGCCTCCTACTACGCCCCCGTGCTCGCGGAGTTGCGCGTGCTGAGCCACGGCAGGCCGACGATCGTCGAGGTGCCGCTCACGAAAGCCCACTGGGAGGCCGCCCACCTCGCCGGCCACGACGACATCTCGTTGGCGCGCGGCTGGGAGCGCCAGCTCGACACGCGCTACGCATCGCTGTTCTACCGCTCGCCCCTGACCGCCGCCGCCTACCGCGCCTGGCTCGCCGAGAACCGGGTGCGATACGTCGCGCTGCCCGACGTGCCGCTGGACAAAGCGGGCGCCGTCGAGGGCGCGCTGATCGCGCGTGGACTGCCCTATTTGCAGGAGTTGTGGCACTCCCGGCACTGGCGCCTCTACCGCGCGATGGGCTAGGCTTAGGCGGATGGTCGCCCGGCTTCGGCTCCTGCAGAACCGTGTGCTGCCGCACGGATGGATCGATGTGCTGCGCCAAGTCGTTCTCTTCGGCGCGATCTACCTCGGCTACAACCTCGTACGCGGACTCGTCGAGGGCAAAGCCTCGGCGGCCTTCCAGCACGCGCGCGACCTGATCCAGATCGAGCGCACCCTGCACGTGTTCGTCGAGCCAAGCGTGCAGGCGTGGGCGTCGGGCAGCACCGCTCTGATGGACTTCTCAAGCTGGCTGTACGTGAACGCTCAGACCTCAGTCACGCTGGCCGCGCTGATCTACCTCTACCTGCGCCACAACGGCTCCTTCTACTTCGTGCGCAACATGCTCGTGATCGCGATGGCGATCGCGCTCGTCGGCTACGCGGTCTTTCCGACGGCGCCGCCGCGCTTCCTGCCGGAGTGGGGCTTCATCGACTCGGTGTCCGATCTCACCGGCATGCACGTGAACCATGCGTCCGCCTCGATGACCGCGCTGTTCAACCCGTATGCGGCGGTGCCATCGATGCACGTGGCCTTCGCCTTGATGATCGGCTGGCCGCTTGCCTCACTGTCGCGCACGCGCGCGGCGAGCGTGCTGTGGCGGCTATACCCGCTGCTGATCGCGTTTGTGATCGTGGCGACCGCCAACCACTTCGTCCTCGACGCCCTGCTTGGCGCGCTCACCGCCGGGGTATCCTCAATCGGCGCGCGCAGGCTCGCGCGGATGAGACCGGCCGCGTGGCGCTTCGGCCCGGCTACCGCGGGAGCCGGGTAGGCTCTCCGCCGCGCAATCGATGCCTCCGTCTCCGCCCTCACACCGACAGCCTGCTACGCGTAGCCGTCCGCGCGGGGGCGCAGGGCGCCCACGTCGCAACGGGCGCGCGGTCCTCACAGGGGCGCAGCGGCGCGAGAACGTGCGCAATCGACTGATCGAGTCGCGCCTCACGCCGAACGCGATCTCGATGACGGGACTGGCACTGAATGTTCTGGCGGCTGTGCTGGTATGGGAACGCTTCTACTTCCTAGGAGGGATCGCGTTCGTGATCGGCTCGATCATGGACACCCTCGACGGGCGCTACTCGCGCATGTCGGGCAAGGGCTCTCCATTCGGGGCCTTCCTGGACTCCACGCTCGACCGCATAGAGGAGGGGATCGTGCTGACGGCCGTGGCCGCGGACTTCGCGCGCGAAGGGCGCCCGGGGGCCGCGGCGGCCGTCGTGGTGGCGGTGCTCGCCTCGCTGATGGTGTCCTACACGCGTGCACGCGCGGAGGCGCTCGGCGTGGAGTGCAAGGTGGGAATCGCCACCCGGCCGGTGCGCGTCGTGATCCTCTCGATCGGGTTGATCTTCGCGCGCGGCGCCTCGCTCGGGGACTTCAGCCTGTTGGCGCCAGCCGTGTACGTGCTCGCCGGGCTCAGCGTGATCACGGTTGCGCAGCGCATCTGGCACGTCAAGCGCGAACTGTCGAGATAGGCTGCCGAGATGACAAACATTCAAAAGAGCAACGGAGCGCCCTCCTCCAACGGCAGGGCGCGCTACCAAGAGGACAAGGTGCGCGTCGCGATCGTCGGCGTCGGCAACTGCGCCTCGGCGTTCGTCCAGGGCGTACACCACTACCGCGACGCCGACCCCGACGAGCGCGTGCCGGGCCTGATGCACGTGGACCTCGGTGGCTACCACATACGCGACATCGAATTCACCGCGGCGTTCGACATCGACTCGACCAAGGTCGGCAAGGATCTCGGCACAGCGATCTGGGCGGGTCAGAACAACACGATCAAGTTCGCCAAGGGGGCGCGTGGAGTTCCCAAGAGAATGGGCGTGCCTGTCTACCGCGGTATGACCCACGACGGCCTCGGCAAGTACCTCAAGCAGAAGATCGCCAAGGCGCCGGGCGAGACCGCCGACATCGTGAAGATCCTGAAGGACACCCACACCGACGTCGTGGTCTCCTACCTGCCGGTCGGTTCCGAGGACGCCACCAAGTGGTACGTCGAGCAGGTGCTCGAGGCGGGCTGCGGCTTTGTGAACTGCATCCCCGTCTTCATCGCCCGCGAGGACTACTGGGACAAGCGCTTCAAGAAGGCTGGGCTGCCGATCGTCGGCGACGACATCAAGTCGCAGGTGGGCGCCACGATCGTGCACCGCACGCTCGCGCGCCTGTTCGCCGACCGTGGCGTGAAGATGCTGCGCACCTCACAGCTCAACGTGGGCGGCAACATGGACTTCTACAACATGCTCGAGCGCGAGCGCCTGGAGTCCAAGAAGATCTCGAAGACCAACGCCGTCACCTCGATCATGGACGAGCAGCTGCCCCCCGAGGACGTGTACATCGGCCCGTCGGACTACGTGCCGTGGCTGACCGACCGCAAGTGGGCGCACATCCGCGTGGAGGGCCAAGCGTTCGGCGACGTGCCGTTGACGGTCGAGATGAAGCTCGAGGTGTGGGACTCGCCGAACTCGGCCGGCATCGTGATCGACGCGGTGCGCTGTTGCAAGCTCGCGCTCAACAACGGCGTCGGCGGCCAGCTCGACGGACCGTCCTCCTACCTGATGAAGTCGCCACACAACCAGCGTCCCGACAACCTGGCGCGCGAGGACACCGAGAAGTTCATCGCCAAGTACACGCGACGCGCAGCGACGCGGCCGAAGGGGCGCACCGCTCCGCGCAAGGCCGCCGCCAAGTCGACATAGACGAGCATAATGGTGGGGTGAGCGCTCCACCTCGGTTCTCGATCGCCCATGTCTCCCCCTATCCATGGGAGGCGCGGGACAACGAGGTCAACGCGCATGTGGCGCACCTAGCAGGCGAGCTGTCCAAGCGCGGCCACAGGGTGCTGATCCTGGCGCCGTCGCGCTCCCCAGAGCAGGTGCGCGACTCGCGTCGTGAGCTGCGCGCGGCGAAGACGAAACCGGAGAGCCTGCTCGATGGCACCGATGGAGGCACCCCGCGCGTGATCGCGATCGGCGAGGTGCTCGACGTACCGAGCTCCACCGGGCGCCGTCCACGCGCCCTGCCCGTGGACGTGGCGCGCACCGTGGAGGAACTCCTCGGCAGGACCCCGCTCGACTTCGTGCACGTGCACGATCCTCTCGCGGGGTGGGGGGGATTCGGAGCATCGAGCACGGCGCTGCGCCACTCGCGGGCGCTCAATGTCGGCTCGTTTCATGCAACGGGCGAGCGCTTGCTCTCGACGACGCTCACACGCCGACTCGCCGAGAGCTTCTTGGGACGCCTCGACGCGCGAACGGCAAGCGGCGCCGAGACGGTGCCGGAGACGGAACGCGTCTACCGGGAACTCGCCGCCCGCCGCCACGACCCCGAAGGCGATCCGGCCCTGCGCAGACGCCTGTCGCGACGCAAGCTGATCGACGTCGATCTGCACATGCACACCGACCATTCGGGCGACTGCGAAACGCCGGTGGAGGTGCTACTGGCGGCAGCCAAAGAAGCCGGCTTGGGAGCGATCGCGGTGACCGACCACAACGAGATCTCGGGGGCCTTGGAGGCGCGCGAGAAGGCCGCTGAATCCAGTGCCCAGGGCGGGCGGGACCGAATCAAGGTGATCGTCGGCGAGGAGGTCAAGACGGCCGAGCAGGGCGAGGTGATCGGCTTGTTCATCGAGGAGAAGATCCCGCGCGGGCTGAGCATGGCCGAGACGGTGGCGGAGATCAAGCGCCAGGGGGGCCTTGTGTATGTGCCCCATCCCTTCGACCGCATGCACGCGGTGCCCGACTACGAGCACCTGCTCCCGATCCTCGATGACGTCGACGCGATCGAGGTGTTCAACCCGCGCGTGGCGATCGGGGCCTTCAACGAGGAGGCCGTTCGCTTTGCCGCCAAGTATCGGATCGTGGCCGGCGCGGGTTCGGATTCGCACGTGGCCCAGGGCCTCGGGTCGGTGCGCATCCGGTTGCGCGACTTCGACGGCCCGCAGGAGTTCCTGCAGTCCCTGCGCGACGCCGAGATCACGACCAAGCCCTCCAGCCTGATCTATGTGCAGGCCTTGAAGTTCCTACAGACGAAGGCGACCCCCGCGGCCGCGCGCCGCGCATCGCGCGAGCGGCGAGTGCGCCGCGCGACAGGAGATCGGCGCAAGTAGGGATGCATCGGCAAGGACAACCGGAGCCGCCGTCAAATCCCTCCGCGTCCATGCCCGCCACAGACGACGAGATCCGCGAGAAGTATCTGGAGCGGGCAATCAGAGAGTTGAACACCCTCACGCGAGAGCTGCAGAGTTGTCCGCACTGCCCGCGCGGCCATCTGATGCCGGTGCTCGGCTCCGGCCACCCCCAGGCCGACATCATGCTGCTCAAGTACGCCCCGCTCCCCTCTGAGGTGGAGGAGGGAGTCGCTTTCTACGGACGCTCCGGCGGGGCCCTAATGAAGTCGTTCAAGCGCCTCTCGATCGACCCGCTAACCGTATACGGCACGCTGTGCGTGAAGTGCCCCCTCAGCGACCCCTCGCTTGCCGGGGAGTGGGTGGGGAACGATATATGCATAGCGCGCGTCGCCGAGGAGATCGCGATCGTGCAACCTCGACTCGTGGTGGCCATGGGCCCCGAGGCGCTAGCCACCTTGAACGACCTCTCTATCCCGCTCGCCCGAGCGCTCGAGCCCCGCCTCGGCGAGATTCAGCAGCTCACGCCGACCGTCGACGCTCTCTACGTCCCCAACATCGACGAGTCGCTCGACGAGCAGGACTCAAAGCGCGCGTTTTGGGGCGCCTTCCGTGCGCTCGGCGAGTGGTACGCGGCGCAGCCCCCTTACTGACTCGTCTTTCGCACTTTTGACGAGTTACTGAGGGCTCGGGCACATATATATAAAATTCGGGCAGTTCACTATGGTAGCTACAATATGTAGCCATCATGGTGAACTGCAGAAAATAAATATAAGACTGCACTCCCCCGTTCATCGACGGTCGGACCTTGTGCCGTGTCTCAGAGGACGAGCACTATCTTGCCGAGCTTGCCACCCGCGGCGAAGCGGTTGTATGCGGCTGGGGCCTCGTCCAGCGGGAACGTCTCGGCGATCGGCACCCTGAGGGCGCCTGACTCGAACAGGGGAAGCACTTCGCGCTCCAAGCGCCGCGCGGCGAGCGCCTTCTCCTCCAGCGGACGCGCCCGCAGCGTGGAGCCATGGATGCGGGCGCGCTTGCCCATCATGGCGAGCAGGTTCAACTCGGCCGTGACCCCTGCTGAGACGCCGATCACGCAAATGCGCCCTCCGGTTGCGAGCGCGCTCATGTTCTCGGCCAGGTTGGGCGCGCCCACCAGCTCGAGGATCACGTCGAACGGTCCGTGCTCCGCAAAGCCCTCGGGGGCGATCGCCTCGGCGCCGAAGGCTGACACCTGCGCGCGCAGCTCCTCGCGGCGTACGGTTGCGCTCACGCGCGCCCCGCCGGCTCTTGCAAGCTGGATCGCGGCCGTGCCAACGCCGCCGGCGCCACCGTGCACGAGCAGATGCTCGCCGGGGCGCAACTCTGCCTGCGTGAGGATCGCGTCGTGGGCGGTCGTGAACGCCTCCGGCAATCCGCCCGCCGCCGACCACTCGAGCGTCGCCGGTACGGGCATCAGCTGACGCTCGTGCACGACAGCCAACTCAGCCTGCCCCCCACCGCCGACGATCGCCATCACGCGATCCCCGACCGCGAAGCGCTGCGCACCCTGCCCGAGTTGGTCGACCACGCCGGCTAGCTCAAGCCCCGGGATATCAACAGGCGAGCCGGGCGGCGCCGGGTAGAGCCCGCGGCGCTGCATCATGTCGGCGCCATTGAGCCCCGCGGCACACACGCGCACGAGCACCTCTCCAGCCCCTGGCTCTGGGTCGGGGTGCTCCTCGACGAGGACCTCTCCCTCGCGGATCGTGGCGGCTCGCATCGAGCGCGAAGCCTACCCCTCAGCCCTTGAGCGGGTCGAGGGCCAAGCCGGCAGCGACGGCGAAGCCGTTGGTGAAGGACGCAGCCCGCGTTACGTGCTCGGCTCGCGAGTGGGCGAGGACGCGGATAGGCGCCGGCCATCGGCCCGCTCCAGTACAGCCACGCACTCGATGTGGGGGGTCTGCGGAAACATGTCCACCGGGCGCACCCTGACGAGGCGCCAGCCCGCCTCGACGAGCTGGGCCGCGTTGGGGGCGAGCGTGGTGGGGTTGCACGACACGTACACGATGCGCTTGGGGGAGGCCTCGACGATGCGGCGTACGACCTTCTGGGAAAGGCCGGCGCGCGGCGGGTCGACGACAACCACGTCCGGCTTGCCGGCGCGCTCGATCAGCTCGGGCAATGCCAGGCGCGCATCGCCGGCGAAGAAGTGGGCGCTCGTCACCTCGTTGCGCTTGGCGGCGGCGATCGCATCGGCGACCGCCTGCTCGACGATCTCGATCCCCCACAGCTCGCCCGCGCGCGGGGCGAGCGTGAGCGCGATCGTGCCGATCCCGCTGTAGAGGTCATAGACGCGCTCCCAACCCTCCAGGGCGGCATAGTCGGCGACGACCCCGTACAACGCCTCCGCCATCTCGGTGTTGGTTTGGAAGAACGCTTCCGAGGAGATCCGTAGGTCGAGCTCGCCCCCGAGCCCGGGGCAGGCGAGGCGCTCGGGCAACTCCGCCTCGCCCCAGACCAGCTCCGTCTCACCGCCCATCGTCGTCTCCGCGAGCGAGGACGAGCGTGTCCAGAGCACGCCGCTGACACGCTTCTCGCCAAGCTCGGCGACGAGGGCGGCGGCAAACGCGGGGACGTCAAGCTCGCCGTCGGTTGTGACAAGGCGGATCTGGAGCATCCCGCTGTGGCGGCCTTCGCGCACCACTAGGTTGCGTAGGAACGGGCGTCCGTCGGGCGCCGGGCCGGTGCGTTGCTCGCGCGTCTGCCTGGGGGCGCCCTCGCTGCGCCCGTGCCCGCCCGCCTCCCGATCGGGCTCGGGCGCGGCAGGTGCATCCTCGTGCGCCACACCCGTGTCGTCGTGTTCGAGATGGCGGGCTCTACCGCCGCCGGGCCTGCCACCGCGACTCCACGCGAGTAGCTCTTGCGCACGGCACCAGCGCAGGGCCGCCTCTCGCGCGCGGTTGCCGGTCTCCGAGGCGAGCAAGCAGTCGTCGATCGGCTCGACCATGTTCCAGCCGGCCGGCGCATGGAAGCCACACACAAGCTCGCCGTCCGGGGCTTTGCCGAACGAGTACTCGAGCTTGTTGCGATAGCGCCACTGCGCCACCGCGGGCACGATCTCCTCCAGCTCGAAGCCGTCGAGCTTGCCGATCCGCCGCAAGGCATCGTCGACCTGTTCGCGCTTTATCTGGAGCTGGCGCTCGTAGGGGAGCACCTGCCACGCCACGCCTGGGTGCTTCGCGGTCGGGGCGATGCGCTCGGGGCTCTCCTCCAAGATCTCGACCATGCGCGCGTGGGCGTAGCTGCGCTTGCGCTTGACGATGACCGCCCTCACGCGGTCGCCGGGGAGCGCGCCCGAGACAAACACGACATAGCCCCCCGAGCCGCCTGCCTGCCCCCCGTCATGGGGGGTGCCCGTAAGGGTGAGCCGCCCGACGCCCTCACCGCCGTGGGCGAGCGAGTCGATGTGCAACTCGATCTCCTCGCCACGGTCGGGTCGCTTGGGGAGCGCCTGCGCGCCGCCCGGAGCGGAGACATCCGCGTCAAGGCCGTTGGCGGCGAGCTTGGCGCCTGCTTGGAGTGGCGCGCTCATGCCGGAGCCGGCTCGACGAGCAACTCGAGCAGGGCCTTCTGCGCGTGGCGGCGATTCTCGGCTTGGTCCCAGATGCGCTGGCGCGGACCGTAGAGCACCTCGGCTGCGATCTCCTCGCCCGGATGAGCGGGCAGGCAGTGAAGCGCGATCGCCTCTGGGGCGCTCGCGTCGAGCAGCGCGTCGTCGATGCGATATGGGCCGAGCGCCGCGCGGCGCTCCTGCGCTGTGGCCTCCTCGCCCATGCTGACCCACACGTCGGTGTAGAGCACATGCGCGCCGGATGCCGCCTGGAGAGGGTCGCGATAGAGCGTCAACGACCCCTCGGCGCCGGGCGGCAGCGAGAGGCCTTCCTCGAGCGAATAGCCCGGCGGCGAGGCGATCGCTATGTCCATCCCGGCGAGTGTGCCAAGGATCGCCAGCGACCGTGCGACGTTGGTGGCGTCGCCGACGTAGGCGAGGCGCAGGCCGGGAAGCGCGCCAAAAGCCTCGCGTACCGTCATCAGGTCGGCTAGCGCCTGGCACGGATGGTGCAGGGCCGTCAGCATGTTGAACACGGGGATCTGAGCGTGCGCGGCGAGCTCCTCGAGAAGGGAGTCGGGCCCGGTACGCATCCCCACGGCTGCCACCTGGCGCGAGAGCACGAGCGCGGTGTCGCGCGCGGACTCCCCGCGCGAGAGCTGCATCTCCCCTGAGCGCAGCACCACCGGATGGCCACCCAGCTCATAGACACCCATCTCGAACGACAAGCGCGTGCGCGTGGAGGGCTTCTCGAAGATCAGCGCCACACCGCGCCCAGCCAGCGCGCGCGATGCGAGCGGAGCGCCCTTGAGCTCGAGGGCCCGGTCGAGCAGGGCTTCGAGCTCCGCGGGGCCGAGCTCGGCGCCAGTGAGGAAGTGGCGTGGGGTCATCGGACGGACCAGTCTAGGCCCACCACGCCTGCCCAGAGGGCACGGACATACAGACGCCTGGGGCGAGCCGTGTCAGAGCGCCCGCGCGCCGGGGCCCCGCGCTCGGTTACGCTGCGACGCGAGACAATTGAGAAAGGACCGCCGATGAAGAGAGCAGCACATGTCCTGATCGCTTGCCTCGCGCTTGCGCTCGTCGCCGGCTGCGGGTCGAGCAAATCCAGTGGCACTTCAAGCGCCACCACGAGCGCGACCGCGACGAAGAGCACGACCGGGACCCCCAAGGGGTTGACCACCAACGCGAAAATCAACTATGCGAGCCCGCCGGCCAACTCCCCGGTGAAGAGCGGCCTCGTCGAAATCTCCTACCACGAAATCTCGATCGAACCGGACACCCTGAAGGTGAAGGTGGGAAGCACGATCAAGTGGACAAATCACGATTCGATCGAACACAACGTGACATCCGCGACGGGCCCGAGCAAATTCGCCTCGAAAAACTTCGGCGAAGGCGGCACATTTGAGGTCACGGTCACCAAACCGGGAATCATCCACTACCGCTGCACGCTTCACCCCGCGACCATGAACGGCGCGATCGAAGTGGTCGGCTGAAGTCCGCCAGGGCCGGACAGCTTTCCTCCCCGGCTTCCCTGACAGGGAGGAGAGTCAGACCGCTGAGGAAAAGTCGGCAAGGCCCTCCCGGGGGCTCGAAGCGGTGGCGTAGGTTCGCCGCGGGATGCGTCCAGCCGCGCGGGCCAGCCTGCCGGCCTGCACCGCGGCGCGCATCGCCGCCCCCATCGCCACCGGGTCCTGAGCGCGAGAGACCGCGCTCGCGACCATCACCGCGTCACAGCCGAGCTCCATCGCGAGCGTCGCGTCGGAGGCCGTGCCGACCCCCGCGTCAAGGACAACAGGGACCTGCACCGCTTCGCGGATGAGCGCGATGTTGTAGGGATTGCGAATACCCATGCCGCTGCCGATCGGAGCGCCGAGCGGCATTACCGCGGCGCAGCCGACATCGACGAGCCGGCGTGCGAGCACGGGATCGTCGGTCGTGTATGGGAGCACCACGAAGCCGTCGTCGACGAGCTGCTCGGCGGCCTTCAACAACTCGAGGGCGTCGGGCAGGAGGGTGTCCTCGTCCCCGATCACCTCGAGCTTCACCCAGTCGGTCTGGAACGCCTCCCGCGCAAGCTTGGCCGTGAGCACCGCGTCGCGCGCGGTGAAGCAACCGGCGGTGTTTGGCAGCAACTCGACCCTCTCCTGCTCGAGCACGTCGATCAGCGAACCCCTGACTGTCGGATCCACGCGCCGCAAGGCGACCGTCACCAGTTCGGTACCGCTCGCGCGGATCGCCTCCGCCAGCAACGTCAGCGAGGGAAAGCCGCCGGTACCGAGCAACAACCGCGACTCGAGCGTTCGCCCGGCGATCGTGAGCGGCGCGTTACCTGTCTGAATGGTCGCCATGATCCAATCATCCTCCCTGCATCGCGGTCAGCACCTCGACGCGGGCGCCGTCCGCGATCGCGAACGTGTCCCACCCGGTGCGCGGCACGACCTCGCCGTCGACCGCCACCGCCACCCCGCGCGCATCCGGAGAAAGGCCGAGGAGCTCCAGCACCGCGGCCACCGACTGGCCTGCGCACTCATGTTCGCTGCCGTTCACAAGGATCACGACAGCGCCTCCACAACCGTCTCGGCAGTGAGCGGCGCGAGCAGTACCCCATTGCGAAAGTGCCCGGTGGCCCACACAAGGCCGTCGAGCTTTCCACGACCGACGACGGGAGCATTGTCCGGCGTGCCCGGCCGGAAGCCGACGTTCAGCTCCTCGATCTGCATCTCACTGACACCGGGCACGAGCTCATGGGCGTCACGCAGCAAGCCATACACCCCTCCGGCAGTGGGCTCGAGCTCAAAGCCGCGTTCCTCGACCGTGGCCCCGAGCACGTAGCGACCGTCGCCGCGAGGGACCAGATAGCCACCCTCGAAACGAATGACCCGCTCGAGCAGACCTGGACCCGCCGGATCGCGTAGACGCATGATCTGGCCCTTCACCGGGCGCACTTGGACGCCGGCCTCCGTGGGCAGCCCGGCGATCTTGCCACTCCAGGCGCCGGCGGCCACCACCACGTTGCGAGCCTTCACGTCCCCCACCCCTGTCACTCGCGTTTCGCCGGCGTCGAGCCCGACATCGAGCGAAAGCACATGCTCGCGTAGCTGCACCCCCACCTGCTCGCACGCGCGACCAAGTGCCGCAACCACACAGCGCGGGTCGACGCAGTGGTCCTCGGGCGCTTCAAGCGCGAGGCGCACTGTCGGCGCCAGAGCGGGCTCGCGCTCGCGCGCAGCGCTTGCGCGCAGGCGAATGGCGCGCAAGCCGAGCGACTCGCGGAACGCAAGCTGACGCTCGAGCTCGCGTGCCTCGTCGTCATCGCGCGCCACGACCAGCGTGCCCGTGCGGCGTAGTCCCACATCGATGCCGGAGTCTCGCTCGAGCTCAGCGGCGAATGCGGGCCACAAGCTCGCCGAGCGCATTCCCTGCTCGAGCACTCGCCTGCCGGCCTCACCGAACTCGACCTCCGCGACGGGCGCGAGCATGCCGGCCGCCACGCGCGAGGCGCCCGCCCCGAGCGTGTCGCGCTCCAGCACCGCCACCGACATGCCCTCCTTTTGTGCGCGCCAGGCCACGGACAGGCCCACAATCCCGCCACCGAGAATCGCCAAATCGACCGCTGAGGCGTTGCCTTCGCTCATTGCCCTGATGCTAGAGCGCCCGCAAGTGTCAGACTGCGTGCGATGGCCCACCTGCGGCCCGTGCCCGACCCCACCGGCGAGCAGCGCCGCGCACGCCTTGCGGCCGCGCGGCTCTACCTCGTGTGCGACTGCATGCCCGGCGGTCGCGACCTCAGCGACTTCCTGGTCGCCGCGATCTCCGGTGGCGTCGACGTGGTGCAGTTGCGTGAGAAGAACCTCGAGGACGAGTTCCTCACCGAAGCCGCCTCCGTGGCGGCCGACGTGTGCGATGCGCAGGGGGCCCTGTTCATCCTCAACGACCGGCCCGACATCGCCGCGGCTGTGCGCGCCGACGGGGTGCACGTCGGCCAGGACGACCTCCCGGTCGGCGAAGCCCGCAAGGCTGTCGGCCCCGAGATGCTCGTCGGGCTCTCCACTCACACGCCCAGCGAGATCGACGCCGCCGTCCCGGCAGCGCCCGACGGACGCCCCTGCGTCGACTACATCGGCGTCGGTCCCGTTTACGCCACTCCTACGAAGCTCGGACGCCCGCCGGTCGGCGCCGAGCTCGTCAGCTACGCCTCCGCCCACGCTCAGGTCCCCTTCTTCGCTATCGGCGGCATCGACGTCGAGAACGTCGTGACGGTGCTCGACGCGGGCGCCTCGCGCGTGTGCGTGCTGCGTGCCATCTGCGAGGCCCGCGACCCCGAGCGCGCGGCGCTGACCCTGCGCGCGGCGCTCGAGCTGCGACCGCTGCTCAGCGGCGATGGCCGAAGCTAGCGAGCGACCCGTGGCACTACGGGTGGCGATAGGGGTGGCAGCGGCATTGGCCGTCGCGATATGCGTGAGCATCCTCACCGTCAAAGACCTCGCGCGCCACGGGGGCTCGCTTCCCGGTGGCCTCTTCCTGGCGGGGGTACTACTGGCGCTCGCCCGGGGCATGTACCGGCGCCGCTACTGGGCGGTGCTCGGCTTCGAGGCGCTGCTCGCCTTCCAGATCATCGTGACCTCGCTCGCGCTCGTCGTCGCCAAGACGCTGCTCGCGGCGGGACTGTGCGCGCTCAGCGTCGGGCTTGCGGGCTGGCTGTTCTGGAAGCTCGTGCGCGTCATGGGCAGCATCCAATCGGGCGAGCGAGACGCGGCCGCGGTCGCGGCGGAGGCAGACCAAGCGCTTCGATAGGCTCAGGGCCGCATGACTGGGACGTCTTATGACTGCATCGTGATCGGCTCCGGCCCCGGCGGCTACGTGGCCGCCATCCGCGCGGCCCAACTCGGCAAGAAGACCGCGGTGGTCGAGAAGGACAAGGTCGGCGGGCGCTGCCTCAACTATGCATGCATTCCCGCCAAGGCGGTCCTGCGCTCGGCAGACCTGCTTGACGAGATACGCGAGGCGGGCGACTACGGCCTCAAAGTGAGCGGAGTCGAGGTCGACTACGGCGCCGTGCAGGGCCGCCGCGAGAAGGTCGTCGCGACGCTCGTCGGCGGCGTTGGCGGTCTGTTCAAGAAGAACTCGATCGAGTTGATCGAGGGCGAGGCGTCCCTGTCGCGAGGAGACGGCACGGGCAACGGCAGCACGAGCGAGGGTGTACGCGTGCGCGTCGGAGAGCGGGAGCTCGTCGCGGACACCGTCATCCTCGCCGCCGGCTCGGTCAAGCGCTCGATCCCGGGCGTCGAGTTCGGGGGACGCGTGATTGGCACCGAGGAGGCGTGGGCGCTTGCGGATCTGCCGGCGCGGCTTGCCGTCGTCGGGGCGGGGGCCTCGGGCGCGGAGATCGCCTCAGCCTTCGCGCGCCTGGGCTCGGAGACGATGCTGTTCGAGATGCTCGACCGCGTGCTCCCCACAGAGGATGCAGACATCTCGCGTCTTGCGGACCGCGGCCTCAAGCGCCAGGGAATCGCGATTCAGACGGGCACGCCCGTCGAGAGCGTCACCGCGAGTGAAGGTGGCGTCAGCTTCACCTACGGCTCCGAGTCGGCCGAGGTCGACTACCTCGTTGTCGCCGCGGGCCGCGGCCCTGACGTCGATGCGCTTGGCCTCAAGGACGCGGGCGTCGAGCTGGATGAGCGCGGCCTCGTGCGCGTCGACGGCGCGCAACGCACCACAGCCGCGGGCATCTACGCGATCGGCGATCTCGTGCATGGTCCCGCGCTTGCCCACAAGGCCTCCGATGAGGGCATCATCGCCGCCGAGGACTCCGCGGGGCTGGCCACTCACCCGCTCTCCTACGTGGATATTCCGCGCGCCACCTTCTGCACCCCCAACGTTGGCTCGTTCGGGCTCACAGAGGAGCAGGCACGCGAGCAGGGCTACGACGTCGTCGTCGGCAAGGTTTCCTATGGGGCAGTAGGCGGCGGCACCGTCTACGGCGACCGCACAGGCCTTGTGAAGCTCGTGGGCGAGTCCAAGTACGGGGAGCTGCTCGGGGGCCACATCGTCGGCTCGCGCGCCACCGAGTTGATCCAGGAGCTCGTCAACGTGCGTGCCTTGGAGGGCGGCTTCGCCGAGGTCGCCCGCATCGTGCATGGACACCCCACCTTGTCGGAGGCCGTGATGGAGGCAGCCCGCGCCGCCGACGGCTGGCTGATCCACGGTTAGTCTCGACGGGATGTCCGAGCCGGACGCCGTCTTCTACTTCGACTTGGCGTCCCCGCTCGCCTACCTCGCCGCAGAGCGGATCTTGCACACGATGCCGATCGCGACCGAGTGGCAGCCGGTGCTCGCGCGCGAGCTTCCCGAGGCGGAGTCCTTCGAGGCGTTCCGCTGTCGCGACGACGAGGACATCTTTCGCCTGGAGTTGGAGCGCCGCGCCACCGAGCTCGGCCTGCAGCAGTTGCGCTGGCCCGAGCCGTTCCCTTTCGACAGCGCCTTCGCGATGAGGGCTGCCACGTATGCCAAGTCGATCGGCCGCATCGTGCCGTTCGCTCAGGCCGCCTACCGTCAGGCATTCGCCGGCGGGCGCCCGCTCGACGCAGCCGACAACGTGCTGATCGCGGCCGCCGCCTGCGAGATGCACCCCTCCGCCATCCTCATGGGCGCCGAGTTGCGCTCGGTGGGCAAGCATCTGGTTGACGCCACCGCCACGGCGGCCCAGATGGGCATCGTGGACGTGCCCGCCGTGCGCGTCGGCGAGCGCGTGTTCCACGGCGAGCGCTCCTTGGAGGAGGCTGCCGCGCACGCACACACCGCGGGCC
>JBARJU010000117.1:0-2124 GCA_049800435.1 Solirubrobacteraceae bacterium | reverse complement strand
CGCAAGACCTGCGCCCTGGTCGTGGAGGACGACCCCAACATCGTGGACCTGATCCGGTCCAACCTCGCCGTCCGCGGCTTCGACACCGTGGTGAGCGTGGACGGCATGCGGGCGCTGCAGCTGCTGGAGACCGAGGACCCGGACATCGTGCTGCTCGACCTGATGCTGCCCGAAGCCGACGGGTTCGAGCTCTGCCGGCAGATCCGCGAGCGCTCGCCGGTCGCCATCATCGTCGTGTCGGCCCGCGGCGGCGAGCGGGACAAGGTGACGGCCCTGCACATGGGGGCGGACGACTACATGACCAAGCCGTTCAGCATCGAGGAGCTGCTGGCCAGGATCACCGCGACGCTGCGCCGCACTCGCCCGGCCGCGCCCACCGAGCAGCAGGCGCCGCCGGTCATCGTGGTCGGAGACATCGTCATCGACCTGGCCCTGCAGCAGGTGCGGCGGAACGGGCAGCCGGTGCACCTGACCCCGACCGAGTTCGCCCTGCTGCGCGAGCTCGCCGTCAACCGGGGCAAGCTGCTGACCCACGCCCACCTGCTCCGCCGGGTGTGGGGCCACGGGTACGAGACGGAGACCGAGTACCTGCGCGTCTACGTGCGGCGGCTGCGGGCCAAGCTCGAGGCGGAGGACAGCGCCCCGCTCATCCTCACCCAGCCGCGGGCCGGCTACCGGCTGGCCCCCGAATGATCGCGCTAACAATAACGCCCAGGTGACAAATCTAAATCGGTATTAACACGACATGATTGCTGTTCACGGTATCTTCACGGACCCGCGCCAATGTTTAGGCTACGTTAATTATTGTCGTTCTAAGGTCATTATCGAGACGTTATGGCCGCGACGACCGCCAGGTCAGGGGGTCAGTTTCGCATGCCTGGATGTGACCCCCGACGGCCCTTCCTAAGACGCAAGGTGGTTTATATGATCCGAATGGTCAGGAAAGGGGCTGTTGTTGCGTCAGCGTCGCTGGCCGTGTGCCTCGCCGCCGCGGCCTGCAGCAGCAGCTCCTCCTCCCCCTCAAGCGCAAGCACCGGCACCAGCAGCCCCACCAGCTCGTCATCGGGGGCCACGGTATCGATCTCGGTGGCCCAGTTCGACCGCACCCTGTCCGCGATGTCCGTGCTGAAGCCGCTCACCGCGGCGGGCAAGGGCAACGTGGCCGTCATCCTGCCGGACACCGTCTCCTCGGCCCGGTACACCCAGTTCGACGCGCCGTACCTGACCCAGGCGCTGACCAAGGCGGGTCTTTCGTCCTCGCAGTTCACCGTGCAGAACGCACAGGGCAGCGACGCCACCGAGCTGTCCGACGCCCAGACGGCTATCACCAAGGGGGCCAGCGTCCTGATCATGGACCCGCTGGACTCCGGGGTCGGCGCGCAGATCGAGTCTTACGCCAAGGCGCACGGCGTCGGCGTCGTCGACTACGACCGGCTCACCCTGGGCGGCAGCCGGAAGTACTACGTCAGTTTCAACAACGTGCTGGTCGGCACGAAGATCGGCCAGGGCTTCACGGCCTGCGCCGCCGCCTGGCACGTCGCCAAGCCGAACGTGCTGGTCATGAAGGGCGCACCCACCGACAACAACGCCACCCTGTTCGCCCAGGGCTACGACGCGGTGCTCGCCCCGTTCTTCTCCAGCGGGAAGTACGTCAAGGTCGGCTCGGCCGCCGGAACCTGGGACCCGCCGACGGCGCTGAGCGAGTTCCAGCAGCAGTTCACCGCGCACAAGAGCATCAACTCCGTCCTCACGCCGAACGATGAGAACGCCGCCCCGATCATCCACTACCTGCAGACGAAGGGCGTCAAGGCCAAGACCTTCCCGGTCACCGGCCAGGACGCGACCACGGTCGGGCTGCAGAACATCCTGTCCGGTTACCAGTGCGGCACCGTCTACAAGCCGATCTACCTGGAGGCACAGGCCGCCGTGGCGCTGGCCATGTTCATCCGGGCCGGCAAGACCCCGCCGAGCACCCTGGTGAACGGCACGACGCAGGACTCCAAGGCCAACGTCGCGGTGCCGTCGGTGCTGCTCCAGCCGACCTGGGTCACCACGACGAACATGGCCTCGACCGTCATCGCGGACAAGTTCGTGACGGTGGCGCAACTGTGCGTGGGCCAGTAC
>JBARJU010000116.1:0-8870 GCA_049800435.1 Solirubrobacteraceae bacterium | reverse complement strand
CCGCGACTGCGGCCAAGTCGACGTCGAGCCGCTCGGCCATGCGCCGCGCGAGTGGCGAGATGCGCGGACGGTGCCCCTCCGACGGATGCGGCGGCGTGGATGTGGGAGGTGTCGCCACGGGAGGGGTGGCCACCGCTGCGGAGGACACAGGTTGAACGGCCACGGGTGCTACGGCCACGGGCGGTGTGGTCGGCGCAGGAGCCTTCTCCCCTGCACCGCCCCGCAACGTCGCGAGCGCCGTTCCGACGGGCACCTTGGTGCCCTCGGGAACGAGCAGCTGCTCGATCACGCCGTCCTCGAAGATCTCGACTTCGATCTCGGCCTTGGAGGTGTCGACGACCGCGACGATGTCGCCGCGCTTGACAGCGTCGCCTGGCTGCACGCGCCATTCGAGCAGGGTGCCGGACTCCATGTCCGCGCCCAGCGAGGGCATCAGGAAGTCAGCCATGGGCGCTCACCATCCGCTGCACTTCCGCGACCACTGTGCTCGCCTGCGGCAGCGCGGCCTGCTCGAGATGCTGTGCATAGGGTATCGGGACCTCCGCGGAGCAGACGCGGGCGACAGGGGCGTCGAGCTCGTAGAAGGCATGCTCCATGATCCGCGCGGAGACCTCGGCGGCGAGGCTGCCCGAGCGCCAGCCCTCGTCGAGGATTACCGCCCGGTGGGTGCGGGAGACCGACTCGATCACGGCGGCCTCGTCGAGCGGGCGCAGCACCCGCAGGTCGACCACCTCGGCCTTGACGCCGCCGGCGGCGAGCTGCTCGGCGGCGTCCATCGCCGTCGCGACCGTCCCCCCGTAGGAGATCAGGCTGACGTCGGCGCCGGGCCGGCGGATGGCGGCGTGCTCGATGTCCACCGCGCCGGCGTCGGCTGGGAGCTCGCCCTCCGCGTTATAGAGCGAGCCGTGCTCGAAGATCAGCACAGGATTGGGGTCGGCGAGCGCTGGCGCGAGCATCCCGCGGGCGTCGGCAAGCGTCGCCGGCGCGAGTAGCCGCAGCCCCGGGATGTGGGCGAGCCAGCCCTCGAGGCTGTGGGAGTGCTGGGCGGCGACCTGGCGTCCGGCGCCGGTCGTCATGCGGATGACGAGCGGGATCGCGAACTGGCCGCCGGACATGTGGGTGATGGTGGCGGCGTTGTTCATGATCTGGTCGAGCGCGAGCAGGCAGAAGTTGACGGTCATCACCTCGACGATCGGGCGCATGCCGCCCATCGCGGCGCCGATCCCGGCGCCGACGAACGCCGACTCCGACAGCGGCGTGTCGCGGATCCGCTCGGGCCCGAACTCCTCCAGGAGCCCCTTGGAGACCCCGAAGCAGCCACCGTAGGCGCCGACGTCCTCGCCCATCAGGAACACCCGCTCGTCGGTCTCCAGCGCCTCGCGTATTGCGGCGCGAACGGCCTCGCGGTAGCTCACGGACACCGTCGCCGAGGCGCTCATGGTTGGGTGCCCTCAGGGTGGGTGGGCTCGGAGTGGGCGGGCTCCCAATAAACAAACCGCTCGAGATCCTCCACCGGCTCCAGCGTGCCGGCCTCGGCGAACGCGATCGCGGCCTCGATCTCCTCGGCCACGCCACGCTCGATCTCCTCGACGTCCCCGGCACTCAGCAGTCCCGCCGCCTGCAGCCGGCCGGCGAGCGCGGGGATCGGGTCGTGCTGCCTCCAGCGCTCGATCTCGGCCTTGGGGCGATACAGGTCTGGGTCGTACATCGAGTGCGCGCGGAAGCGATAGGTGCGCAGCTCCAAAAAGCACGGCATCCCGCCCCGCGCCTCGGCCGTGGCCCGTCGCGCGGCGTCCTCGACCGCGAGCACGTCCATCCCGTCGACCGTCCAGGCGGGCATCTCGTAGCTCGCGGCCTTCAGCGCGAGGTCGGTCTCGGACTCGTAGCGCTCGATGGCGGTGCCCATCGCGTAGAGGTTGTTCTCGCAGCAGAACAGCACCGGCAGCCGCCACACGGCGGCGAGGTTCATCGACTCGTGGAACTCGCCCTCGGCGACCGCGCCATCCCCGAAGAAGCAGGCGGTCACGCGCTCGCGCCCCTGGAGCTTGTCGGCAAGCGCGAGGCCGACCGCGAGCGGCAGCCCGCCGCCGACGATCGCGTTGCCGCCGTAGAAGCGCGTCGCGGCGTCGAACAGGTGCATAGACCCCCCGCGTCCGCGCGAGCAGCCCTCGACCCGGCCGTACATCTCGGCCATGATCGAGCCGGCGGAGACCCCGCGCACGAGCGCGTGCCCGTGCTCGCGGTAGGTGGCCACGATCGCGTCCTCGGGCTCCAGCGTCTCCATCACGCCGGCGGCGACCGCCTCCTCGCCGATGTAGAGGTGCATGAAGCCGCGGATCTTCGCGGCGGAGTAGAGCTCCACGCACTTCTCCTCGAAGCGGCGCACGCGCAGCATCTGGCGGAGCAGGTGCAGTCCGTGATCGCGCTCGAGGGGATCCACTACTGAGGCTCCAACGTAGAGGTATCCCCCTCGGGTAGGCCGAGCTCACGGGCCTTCAGCAGGCGGCGCATGATCTTGCCGCTGCGGTTGCGCGGCACGCTCGCTACGAAGTCGATCTCGCGTGGGGCGACCGCCGCGCCGAGGGCCTTGCGGGCGAAGCCGAGCAGCTCCCTGCGCAACTCCTCGCCGGGCTCCTGGCCGGGCGCCGGCAGGACGAACGCCTTGACGATTTCCCCGGCCACCGGGTCCGGCTTGCCGATCACACCCGCCTCGGCGACGGCGGGGTGGGCGAGCAGCGCGCTCTCGACCTCGAACGGACCGATCAGGTGCCCGGCCGACTTGATCACGTCGTCGCCCCGGCCGACGAACCAGAAGTAGCCGTCCCCGTCGCGGCGCACGAGATCGCCGGTCAGGTACCACCCGCCGGCGAAGCAGCGCCGGTAGCGCTCCTCCTCGCCGAGGTAGCCGCGGAACATCGACGGCCAGCCGGGGCGCAAAACGAGCTCGCCCTGCTCGCCTGGTGCCCCAACGAGCTCGAGGCTGCCGTCGCCGGCGAGTACCGGCCGACCCTCGGCGTCGCGTCGTGCCACCGCGGCCTCGATCCCAGGCAGCGGGCGGCCCATCGACCCCGGCCGGACCTCCATCGAGCGGTAGTTGGCGACCATGATCCCCCCGGTCTCGGTCTGCCACCAGTTGTCGTGTACCGGCATCCCGAGCGCCTCTCGGCCCCATTCGACCACCTCAGGGTTGAGCGGCTCGCCGACGCTCGCGATGAACCGCAGCGCGCTGAGGTCGTACTCGCGGGCGACATCCGCGCCGACGCGCATCAGCATCCGCAACGCGGTCGGCGCCGTATACCACACGCTCACCCGCTCGTCCTGGAGGATCCCGTACCAGCGGTCGGCGTCGAAGTCGGCCTCGTCGACGATGCTGGTAACACCCAGCGTCAGCGGGGCGACGATCCCGTAGGAGGTCCCCGTGACCCACCCTGGGTCGGCGGTGCACCAGAACACGTCCCCGGGGCGCAGGTCGAGCACGATCCGCCCGGTCGCGCGATGGGCTACGACGGCCTCGTGCACATGGATCGCCCCCTTGGGAGTCCCTGTGGTGCCGCTGGTGAAGTGCAGCAGCGCCATGTCCTCGGGCATGGTGGCGGCGATCTCGCACGAATCCTCGGCGGCGCGCATCAGACCCTTGAAGTCCTCAACATCGGGGAGCTCGGCGATCTCCGCCTCCTCCCCGACTAGCAGCACATGTGCAAGGCCCGGCAGCCGCTCGCGCAACTGGGCGATCTTGCGCCGGTACAGCGCGGGCGTGGTGAGCAGCACCCGCGCGTCGCCGAGTGCGAGGCGCTGCTCGATCGGCTCGGGCCCGAACGCGGAGAACAGTGGCGAGAAGACGCTGCCGTGCTTGAGCGTCCCCAGCGCCGCGACGTACAGCTCGGGAATCCGTCCGGCGAGCACGAACACGCGCTCGCCGCGCCGCACCCCGAGCGCTCCCAGGACGTTGGCGAAGCGGTCGGTCTCGTGCGCCAACTCTGCGTAGGTGAGCTCGCGCGCGCCACTCCGCCTGCCGAGGAAGCGCAACGCAACCCTCTCCGCAAGCGGCCCGCCCAGGTGCCGGTCGACGGCCTCGTGGGCGATGTTCAACCCGCCGCCGGGCAAGCCCTCGAGCTCTGCCTGCGCCCCGGCCCAGGAGAACTGCGCGCGGGCCTGCTCGTAATCGACCATGTTGGGCGGGGCGCCCCCCGACGACTGCCTACCGTTCGCATGGCCCAGCGCCTGGTCTGTCATCCTCGCAGCCTCTCACAACGCGGGCGTGCGATGCTAGGAATGCTGCTCACCGACGAGCATGGTCACAGGGCGCTGGGGTAGGTCTCGGGCGGCTCGCCGAGCTCCCAGGTGGAGGTGCGCTCGAGTGGCTCGACGGCGCGGGTGTGGTCGAGGTGGACGAGCGCGTCGAACTGCCGTGCGGCGCTCGCGGCGAAGCAATGGCTCTGGCGCTCGGTCTCGGGGCGATAGATGACGCCGATCGCGCGCTCCAGTCGTGGTTCTGTCAGCGCGCGCCCGACCTCGCCAGCGGCCAGCGGACAGAGCAGGAAGGCGGGAATGCCGGTGGCGTGCAGCAGCGCCTCGTAGCTGCCTGCGATCGCGGGCCGCACGCGCTTGCGCTCAGCGGGCCCGCCCCACTCCGAGCTTGCGGTGACGGTGCCCGTATAGGTGGTGAAGCCGACGTTGACGATGTCGCGGCCGTGGCGTTCACGCATCAGCTGGCCGATATTCAACTCGCCGCGCTGGGCCATCTCGGTCGCGCGCGCGTCCCCGACATGCGAGTTGTGCTCCCACACGACGACGCGCGCGGTGCCGCCGTGGCGGTCCAGGTGCGCCAGGAGCTGATCGAGCGTGTCGGCCATGTGACGGTCGCGCAGGTTCCAGGAGCCGGCGTGGTCGGCGAACATCGTGCGGTAGTACTCCTCGGCGTCGGCGACGACCGCGGCGTTCTGCTCGGCGAAGAAGTACTCGTCCTCGGCAAGGAGCCCGTCGCGGCGCAGGTAGTCTCCGGCGCGGCGGCGCAGTTCCACGAGCTGCTCGATCACCCGCCGTCGGCACGGCTCGCCGACGCCCAACAAGACGGCCTGGCCGTAGGCGGCGCTCTCGCCAGCGTAGGGCTGCAGGCACTCATACCGCGCCCTCGCGCGAGCTGCGGCGTCGGGGTCCTGCGCGTCGAGGTAGCCGATGACGGCCTCCATCGACGCGGCGAGGCTGTAGAGGTCGAGACCGTAGAAGCCGACCATGCGCGCTCCGCGCGCGAGACCGTCGTTATGGGCGCGCAGCCAGCCGACGAAGTCGAGCACGTCGGCGTTGCGCCACATCCATGTTGGGAAGCGCCGGAAGCCGCGCAGGGCCTCCTCGGCGTCGCGGTCCTCGCGCGCGCCGTGGATGTAACGGTTGACGCGGTACGCATCGGGCCAGTCCCCCTCGATCGCAAGCGCGGTGAAGCCGTTCTCGGCGATCAGGCGCTTGGTGATGCGGGCGCGCTCGCGGTAGAACTCGTGCGTGCCGTGGCTGGCCTCGCCGAGCAGCACGATCCTCGCGTCGCCGATTAGCGCGAGCAGTGCGTCGTAGTCGCAATGGTCGCCAGTGAGCGGCTGCGCCTCGCGCCGCACAGCGTCGAGCACCGCGTGCTCACCGAGGGGAAGGGCCAGCGGGGTGGCCACCGCTCAGCCTTCCACCCCGTCCAGCTCGCGGCTGGTGCAACAGTGGTCCTGGGACACCACGCGCGCATGGTGTCGCTGAGGGGGGCTGCTCTCGCCAGGCTGTGATCGTAGCCGGCGCACCTCTTCCAGCGGCCCGCGGTTCTCGATGCGAAGCGCGGCCGTCTGGCGGCGGGCGCTTGCCAGCTCCTGGGCGAACACAGGCAAGATGCTGGGCAGGCGGTGCAGGCGCTCGATCAGATGATCGCGGTCGGCCGTCTCAATCCCGAGATGGGGGCCGGTGCGTCGTCCGGCGCTGGCCCCCAGGCCAGGCAGGCCGCGATCCAACGATATGGCGATCCTCGTGGGTGACACTTCAATCCTCCCCTGCTCGTGTCTGGATTGGACACGCATCCTTGCGCTCACCGTCTGGTCGATCATCCGGTGCTCCCACTGAGAACGGTCGCTGGTCTCTACTGAAGATGGCGGTGGTAAATAGCCGAGGCACTCACACGCCAGCGACGCTGGTTCGGCGCCTCGTCCCCCGAACGGCTCGTGCCGTGCGTTCATCTCGACGGGAAGTCGATACCTTCATGGCCGATGATCGGCAAGGACACAGGCTCCCTCGACATCGTCTCAGAGGAGGAGGACTCCTCCTCTGAGACGATTCGGATCGTCCTTGCCGACGACCACGCAGTCGTGCGCAGCGGCCTGCGGATGCTGCTCGACAGTGAGAGCGACCTCGAGGTCGTCGCCGAGGCCGGCGATGTCGAAAGCGCCCGGCGCTACGTGCGCGGGCACCACCCGCGAGTACTCGTGCTCGATCTCAACATGCCGGGCGGATTGAGCCTGGAGGCGATTCCCACGATCCGCGCGGAGTCGCCTGACACCCAGATCGTGGTGCTCACGATGCAGCAGGAGCCGGCGTTTGCCCGTGAGGCTCTGGGCACGGGAGCGCTCGGCTACGTGCTCAAGGAGGCCGCCGACGAGGAGCTGGTCGAAGCGGTACGGCGCGCTGCTGCCGGGGAGAGCTATCTGAACCCCAGGCTGGGCGCTAGCATCGCTTCCGAGTCTCCACCCGGCCCCCCGGACGATCTCTCAGAGCGCGAGGTCGATGTGCTGAGGCTGATTGGGCTGGGGCACACCAACGCCGAGATCGCCGGGCAGCTGTACCTCTCGGTGCGTACGGTCGAGACCCACCGGTCGCACATTCAGCAGAAGCTCACGCTCTCCACGCGCGCGGAACTCGTGGGCTACGCGCTGGAGCGCGGACTGATCGATACCGACGACTGACAGCGCGGCTGCGAGAACTCTTCGTCCTTGAACATCGCGTGTGACGCTTGTCGTCTGGCGGTCACTCTGGTGGCAGCAGCGGCACCGAGCAGGGCGCGTCGTGCGCCGCGTGTCGGCTGACGCTGCCGAGTGCCCGTAGACCACGCAGTCGTCGGCTGCCCATCACGACCCGGCTCGGACTGATCGCGGCCGTCGCATACTGCCCGGAGCCCGACACCGCGGTCACGGCCAGCAGCGTCAGATGCCCGTCGGGGCCGGCCAGATCGGCGGCCATCCTGACGGCTGCGGTGCTCGTCCGCGTCCCATCGACGCCGCACAGGATGTCTGTGAAGACTTGCGGGGTATCAGCTTGGGGTGAGGTGCGCGCTTGCGTCGGCAGCGCGGTCTGCCAGTCTAAAGGCGCGTAGCGCGCGCTGTACGTCGGTGATCGAGACCAGGCCGACGGGCCTGCCGGGCCCGTCCACGACCACGGCCCGTCCGACCCTGGCGAAGGCCGGTCGCTCCAGCAGCCGGGCCACATCCTCATCCCCGGAGATCAGCAGCGCCGGGTCGCGATCCGCGAGCTCGCCAACGTCTCGCCGGGCCTGCCCGGATCGTGCGAGGCTCTCGATCTGCGCGATGCTCACCAGCCCGATCGCGCGGCCCTGCTCATCGACGACGGGGAACGAGCTGTAGCGGTGAGGCACGAACCACTCCGCGCCGGCCTGTGCCGCTGAGGTTCTCTTGGGGATGCTCACCACGGGCGTGGACATCAACTCGGATGCGTGCACGCCTGACAGGGCTGCCTGCACCTGGGCGCCAGCTGCCTGTGCACCGGCAGCCATCGTCACGAAGAAGCCGATCAGCGCCAGCCACAATCCCTCCGGGGCGCCGCCAAGGAACTCCAGGAGTCCGAGGAAGATCATCAGGTAGCCGAAGGCGCGGCCGACGCTCGCAGCGGTCTCTGTGGAGCGGCCCACGTTGCCGCTGCGTCGCCACAACAGCGAGCGCAGCACCCGCCCCCCGTCGAGCGGAAACGCGGGCAGCAGATTGAAGACGAGGATCAGCCCGTTGACGAGCGCCTGGTATTCGACAAGCGCACGGACGACCGGAGGCGTGGAGGAGGGCAGCAGCAGCGCAGCCGCGACGAAGCAGGCGGCGATCACCGCGGTAACCGCGGGGCCGGCGAGGGCGTAGCGCAGCTCGTCGCCCGGCTCGTGGGCCTCCCCGCGCATGCGCGAGACGCCGCCGAGCAGCCACAGGTCGATCTCCTCCACTTCGATGCCTCGGCGCCGCGCGACGATCGCGTGGCCGAACTCGTGCGCGAGGATGCTCGCGAACAGAAGCAGCGCACTCGCCAGGCCGAGGGCATAGGACGCCACGGGGCTGATGCCGTGGACCACTTCGGGGAAGTAAGTGGCTCCGAGCGACCACGTGATCAGCGCGACGATCACCAGCCACCACGGGCTCACCCCGACGGGAATCCCCGCGATACGAGCTATGCGAAGGCTGCGACCGGGCATCTCGACCAAACCATACGCGTGCGCGCCACCTCGATTATCGGTGATAGATACCGTAATCCTCCGTAGAGACCACCGAGCCGCCTCGTTAGGGTCCTCAGGTGATCGCCCTCGCACGCTCAGCAGTCGTGACTGGAATGGGCAGAGTGTGGCGGCGCAGCAGCCATCGGCGCAGCTTGCCTGCAACTCCAGACGAAGGGCGACGACGCGTGCTGCGGGTTTACTACGGAATGTTGACGGGGGTCGTCTCCCGATGTGCCATGCCCGGTCGCCGAATAGTGTCGCTGGCTCTCCCATCAATCGAGCAAATGGAGGTAGGTCATGCCTGGAGCACTGACACGTTGGGAACCGTTCGCGGAGCTCGGCGAGCTGCGCAGCCGCTTCGACCGCATGTTCGAGGAGTTGACCGACGGCCGCGAGCGCAGGTGGATGCCCGCGATCGACG
>JBARJU010000115.1:0-18308 GCA_049800435.1 Solirubrobacteraceae bacterium | reverse complement strand
CGGCGCGCCCGTGCCGGCTCCGGCTCCGCGGCACACTTGACGCGCCCGTGCGGCTGCGAGATGTTGCACCCCGATGAGGCTAACGGCCGCCAGCAGCCGTCCTTCAATGCATGCACAGCGGTCGCCCAGTCCTCGTCGGCCAGGGCGAAGACCCTCGCGTCGGACGAGGTCCGAGCGCCCGAGCAGCCAGCCGCAGAGTCCTGCGTTCGTCGACGAACGCAGGACTCGCTCGTCGGTCGAACTGCGTTCTTCCCGCTCGTCCATTCCAGGAGCCTGATCGGCGCCCGTCGAGTCACCGTCGGCGCGACCGCCGTCTCCCGAACACGAACGAGGCGATGCAGATTGCCAGTACCAGCAGCGCAGCGACGGCAACGATCGCCACGCCGGGCGCGAGCAGGAGCGCAACTACCGCGACTAGCACTCCAAGACCGAAGTCCACCCGTAGCAGGTAACGGCGTCTGCGCGCCCGGAGGCGACGGGCGTGCAGATATGGCATGTCCTTCGGCGGCTTGGTGGCGCTCATTGCTTCAGGCGGCGAAATACGGAGCGGGGGAGCAGACGCACGACAATCATGACCCAGCGTAGAGCGGGTGGCGCCCATACAGTGTGAGAGTGGCGGTCGAGCCCGTCCACGGCGACCCGCGCGACCTCCGATGGAGTGCTGGACAGTGGCGCCGGCTCCAGTCCTCGCGTCATGCGAGTGTGCACGAAGCCGGGGCGCACCACAAGGACCCGCACACCCTCCTCGTGCAGCGCGTCGCCAAGGCCCTGCCCGAGAGCATCGAGACCGGCCTTGGAAGCTCCGTAGACGACGTTGGCGGCCCGCGCCCGTTCACCGGCAACCGAGGAGAGCACAACGAGTGTCCCGCTGCCCTGTTCGCGCAGGCGCCGAGCGCTGTGGATCAGCAGCGAGCCGGCTCCCACGAGATTGACTTGGAGTACTTCCAGAGCAGCGGATGTATCGTCGGGCAAGCCGCCGCGCTCGCCGAGGACGCCTACGGCCAGCACCACAATGTCCGCGCCACCCAGCTCGTCGAAGGCTTCGCCGATGACCTGCTCATGACGATCGAGGTTCATGGCATCCAGCTCGAAGGTCAGTGCCCGCGGGCAGCCGTCTTCGGTGAGATATCCCGCCGCGCGGGCGAGAGCGTCGGAGTCGCGGCCAACCAGCGCCACTTCGCGTGGCTCTCGCGTGTTCAACTCACCCACAATTGCTAGGGCGATCTCCGAGGTGCCACCCAGCACCACGACACGCCTGCCCGCCGAGCCGGCGCCTGCGCGGCTCACCGTGCGGCCTCGCACAATCCCAAACGCCGTGCGAGGTCCGAGCGCAGCACCCCGCCGGGGTCGACCTGGACGCGCTGCGCGTGGAAGCGGTCGAGTTCGGGGTACATGGCGGCCATCGTCTCACCCCGTAGCCGAACATCCTTGGTCAGGTAAACGCGACCCCCGCATCCGGCCACGACTTCGTCCAGCTCGTCAAGCGCCGCCATCAGCCCGGGCGCCGCCGCCGGCATGTCAGCGGCCAGCGTCCAGCCCTCGAGTGGGAAGGACAACGGGCCGCCGAACTCGGGGCCGAGGCGCTTGAGCACGGCCAGGTAGACGGGCAACCGTCGCAGGCGCAGCAGCCGCACGCACCGCACGAGCTCCGCCTCCCTGCCAGAGGGGATCACGAACTGGTATTGGATGAAGCCACCCTGGCCGTAGAGCCGGTTCCAGGCCCCCAATGCGTCGAGCGGGAAGAAGTAGGGCGCAAGCGCCAGTGGCCGTTCGCGCTCGCGCCGTGGCGCGGCGCGCCAGCGCAGCGTATTGAAGGCGCGCATGCCCGACGGGCGCAGTAGGGCCGCTGGAAAGCCGTGCGGTACCTCAAGGGCAGGCCGCCGCGAGAGCGCGCCGGGATAGGTGGCGCGCGTCCTTCCGCCGGACGGTGGGGAGCTCCCTGCCGGCCACGGGTCGGCGCTGCTCACGACAGCTCGTCCGAGCTGTGGGCCGTCGGCGAGCAGGTCCAGCCAGGCGACCGAGTAGCGATGGCGCTCCTCGCCCGACATCAGTGCCAGCGTCTGCTCGAAGCTATCGGTGCGATCGGTATTCGCCAGCACCCACGGCGCCGCGAGTGGCTCGGCCCGCAGGGTGGCCTGCACGACGACGCCCGTCAGGCCCATGCCGCCGAGCGTGGCGTAGAACAGCTCGGAGTTGACCTCGGGCGAGATCTCCAGGCAGGCGCCAGTCGGTGTGCAGAGGGACAGCGCCGTGACGTGGCGAGCCAGCCCGCCATCGCGGTGGTGGTTCTTGCCGTGGATGTCGCTCGCGACGGCGCCCGCGAGCGTGACGTGCCGCGTCCCCGGTACCACCGGCAGGGTCAGCTTGTGCGGGGCGAGACTTGTCATCATCTGTGCGATCGTCGCGCCCGCCTGTGCGGTGATCGACTGCCGCTCGCGATCGACCGAGACGACTTGGTTCAGCGCGGTCGTGTCGAGTACGTCTCCGCCGCAGTTCTGAGCGGCGTCGCCATAGCAGCGTCCCGCTCCGCGCGCGATCAAACCCGCGCTTTCGACGAGCGTCGCGAGGACATCCTCGGTGCTGTGAGCGTGGGTCACCAGAGCTCGACTATGCGACGTGCGTCCCCATCCGCTCAGCAGGCGCTGGACCCCCGGCCGCCGCACGCGGTTCGTCAGTTCAGTGGCCGACATAGACGCCGCCGAGGAAGAGCAGGCTCCATGCGACGCCGAGCGCCAGCAGCGTTCGATCGCGCAGGATCAACTCCTCTGGCGCCTGGCCGGCGCCGGCGCCGATCTGGGTCGCGTAACGACCCAGCCACAGCAACAACGGGGCTATCGACAGCCCGTACCACACGGCATGGGACGGTCGTGTAAACGCCCAGCCGGTGTAGGCGACACCAGCCAAGGTGGCCGCCGCCAGCAGCGTCAGACGCAGACCGCCGACCGAATAGCGGCGCAGCGTCGCCCGCGCGGGACTGGACACCTCGTGCTCGCGAAGCTCGGCGTAGCGCTTGGCGGCAACCAGATAAATGGCGCAACATGCCGTCACGATGACAAACCAGTGCGATAGATAGATGTCGGTCGCCACGCCTCCGGCGATGGCGCGCAGCACGAAACCGGCCGCGATAGCCAAGATGTCGGCGATGACCACATGGCGCAACCACAGCGAATAGCTCGCTGTCAACGCGAGATAGCCGCACGCGACCACGCCGAACCCGGGAGCGATCAAGGTGGCCGCGGCGACGCCGAGGAGGGCCAGCGCCCCGGCTGCCAGAAGGGCCGTGCGGGGTGAGAGCTCGCCGGTGGCCACCGGCCGCAAGCGCTTGCGTGGATGGCGGCGATCCTGATCGCGATCGCGCACGTCGTTGACCAGATAGGTCGCGCTCGACAGTAGGCACATCACGAGAAACGCCCCCGTGGCCTGCGCGGCTACCTGGGGGCGGTCGATCATGCCCGCTGCGCACGGCGCCGCGAACACGAGCAGGTTCTTGCTCCACTGGCGAGGACGGCACGCTCGCAGCAACACCCGCGCCGAAGGTCGAGCCGAGGGCTGCAGCTGGATCGGCGCCACATCGCCGCGCAACTCGTTAGCACCGATCTCGGCTTGAGGCTCCTCGACGCTTGCTATCGCTTGCAGTGAATTAATATTCAATCTCCCGATTAAGGTGCGCGGCTTGGGTGAGGCATGGCTGCGTAGCCACCATATGGCTTCAACATGACTACCCTATTTCCGGCTTGATTGCGCCACCAAAGAGTGAGACTTCTCATATGTGAGGGTGCTCTAATTATGCGGCTACGAACCTGCACGTGGATAGCGCTACGCCTACAGTCTGGGCATGGAGTTTGGCACAGCCATCCGCCGTACGCCGGCCCCGGAGACGAACCGTCACCCAGAGCGCTCTGGGGGAGAAGCCGCGCGCAGGGTACGACGAATCGCGCTCATCGCCGCTCTCCTAGCGCTCGTTCCTGGCGCGTTCTCCTACCTGCATGCGATCGTCGAGGAGTCCAACTCGAGCCTGGGCATCCGTTCGGTGGAGTGGCTGCGCGATCACGGCGCGGCGGGGCTTGTGTCACGGGTCGAGTCGGTCTACTACTCGTTGACCGCGCCCAGCAAGGGCGGGGCGACCCTACGAGCGCTGCCCCAGGTCGGCTACGGCTCCTCCGGTAGGGCGCGGGCGCGGCGGCTGCGCTCACAACGACTGACCGCCGCGAGCTACCGTCCTCATCGCGTGGCCCCGCTGCTCCATCCCGCTCTGCCAGGCGAGGGGGTCTGGCGTACCACCCGCCCGGGAGCAGGGACGGGCGCTCCGCTGCGGATCACCACATTGCGCAACCAGCCTGAATATCCGCGCGTGGTCGCCGGCTTGGCGTGGATCGACACGAAGCGTACGACCGTGACCCTCAACCCCGGCCGCATGGAGCCGTCGGTATCGATCCCGCGCGGCTCGATGGACGTACCCCAAGAACGCCGAGGCAAGCTGCTTGCCACCTTCAACAGCGGCTTCAAGCTGAGCGACTCCCACGGTGGCTTCGCCCTGAACGGCCACACCTACGCCACGATGCAAAACGGCCTGGCCACCTTGGTCGGTTATCGCGACGGCCGTGTGGACATCATCGATTGGCGGTACGGATCGCGCGCACCCAACTTGGTCGTATTCGCGCGCCAGAACCTGCCGCTGATCGTAAACGCAGGACAACCCACGCCGAACCTGGGCAACAGCTCGGAATGGGGAGCGACCGTCGGCGCCGCGATCCTCGTATGGCGCTCGGGCATCGGCGTCGACCGCCACGGCAACCTCATCTACGCCGCCGGCGAAGACCAGACAGTGGGTAGCCTCGCCAACACGCTCGCTCATGCCGGGGCTGTACGGGCGATGGAGTTGGACATTAACTCCTACTGGGTGAGCTTTATCACCTACGGTGCTCCCGGCGCGCTGGCACCCCTGAATCTACTACCCGGCATGGAACGTCCCGTCACCAGGTACCTGACGCCCGATGACCGGGACTTCTTCGCCGTCTACTCACGCTAGCGTCCCCTTCACACGAGGAGGCGCTCCATCGTGCCTATGAGCGATCTTTCATCGTAAGAGATGTCTCACCCGCGTCTTAGCTGGGATTTTGTTCTGAGAGGAAAATGATTTGCATGGTCCCAAGGGATTCATCTCAGCTTAGAGAGGCCGGGCTGCGCAAGCTCGTACTCGCCAGACGCTGGGTAGTCGCTGCCAGCGTGACCTTGACTGGAGTGTTCACGGCGATTGCAGCCCACGCCTTTCCGGGCAAGACAATCAAGCCGTCGAGCGCCCATACGGCAACCGAACGTAGCCCATCGACGCGTCAGCAACAGCCCACCGAAAGCTCGCAAAGCTCCAGTTCGCTGAAACCGCCCGCCGAAGCGCCGCAATCCGGCGCAGCCCAGGAATCGGCGCCAAGCCAGGAATCAGCGCCAGCCCAGGAACCCGCGATTGAACAGAGCGAACCCGCCCAGCCGACGCAAGAAGCGCCGGTAGTCTCGGGCGGTTCCTAGAGGAACGTCGCGCTCATGGGTAGCCGCAAGCCCACATCGGCAACCTCGCGGGCGTCTGGCACGAGCGTGGTGTTGAAGCTATGACACTTGTACAGGGCACTATCGGCCCAAGTGTTTACTGGTACCTGACGCGCTCAACCGGTGTGGTGTCGTTGCTGTTGCTCACCGTGACGATGGTCCTTGGCGTGATCGACGTGAGCCGCTGGAGCACTCCGAGCTGGCCCCGCTTCGTGCTGGACTCCTTGCATCGCAGCGTCTCGCTGCTCGTGCTCGTCTTCCTCGGCCTGCACATCGTCACCGCGGCGCTCGACAGCTTCGCGCCGATCTCCCTCCTGGATGCTGTACTGCCTTTCATCGGAAGCTATCGCCCGCTCTGGCTGGGGCTCGGAGCGGTCGCGTTCGATCTGCTGCTCGCCCTCGCCATCACGAGCCTGATGCGCCAGCGGCTGGGGCATCGCGCCTGGCGGATCACTCACTGGCTGGCATACGCGTGCTGGCCAATCGCTCTTCTGCACGGCCTCGGCACCGGCAGCGACGTCAAAAGCGCATGGTCGCTCACGCTCACCGCGATCTGTGTCCTCGCGGTGGCCATCGCGGTCTGCATGCGGACGCTACGCGGCTGGCCCGAGCGCTGGCGTGTGCGCGGCGGAGCACTGGCTCTCACCGCGCTCGTCCCGATCGGCTTGATCGTGTGGCTGCCAGGCGGCCCGCTCGGGCACAGCTGGGCTCGCCGCTCGGGCACGCCGGTATCGCTGCTCGCCTCGAGCGCTCCCACCGTGGCCTCCTCGGTAGCCGGAACACCGAGTGGGCAGACGAGCACTCCGACCTCCCCGCCGGGCACGCTGAGCGGGCCCTTTGACGTGAGCCTCTCGGGCAGTATCAAACAGGGCCCCGGGCCCGGGGCGGGTTTGGTGGCGGTCAAGATCGCTACCAGTTTCAGCGGCTCGGTCGCGGGACGGCTCGATATCGAGCTCGACGGTCCACCTGTGGGAGAAGGCGGTGTTTCGTTGCGCAGCAGTCACGTGACACTTGGCAGCCCTCCGACACCCGTGGTCTATACCGGGAAGATCCTCGCGCTGAACGGCAACCGCCTGCTCGCGAGGGTGCGCAGTAGCGACGGACGGAGCCTTTCGCTTCAGGTGGCCCTGGCCGTCAACGCCGGCGCAGGCACTGTCAGTGGGACGCTCGCCGCTTCTCCCACCGCAAGCGGAGGTGGCGAATGAACACCCAAGCAGTCTGTCCGATTACCGCGTCTGCTTGTCTGATCATCAACGAATTGCGACTAGGATTCGAGCGCGAGGACGCAGATCACATTCGGTTCGTGGTCGAAGACGATGGGCCGGGCATCCCCGGAGACGAGCGCGAACGTACCTTCGACCGTTTTCACCGCACCGACACTGCCCGGGATCGCGCGTCCGGCGGAACAGCCTGCTCTCACTGTACGAGCAAATCTGGGCGCAGAACAGGCGGATCGTCGCCGTACAACCACACGACGACTTCCTGCCCTACTTCCAAGCCACACAGCAATCCCTTCAACACCAACCGGCACAGGGTGGTGCCGAAAGCGGGAGCGACGGGGGTCAAACCCGCGTTTGTCACCCCGCAGATCGAGATACGAATGTAGGCGTTTCCACGAGACACCACGGGAGTTCCGCTCCTTGCCAACTCACGAGCGAGAGTGCCCGTCGGGAGGATTCCTGCAAGTGTGAAGAAGCGGCAGCAACTGATCGCTGACCAATCTTAACGGACCGGGTGTTGTAGAGTCGTTGAGGCGCGCGCCCGCGCTACTTCAGCATCGTGAAGATCAGGGAGACTGGAATCGAGCCCTGGCCGGTGGAGTTGGTGGCGGTGATGGTGAGCCGGTATTGCCCTGGCTTCAGCTTGCTGGTGTGCGAGATGCGACCCGCGAAGATCATCTTGTTTGTGCCACCGTGGCCGGCGAAGGAGAACGTCCCGACCGAAGCGGGGTTGCAGATCGTGTCTTTTGCTTTCTTGTGGGTCCTGGCAAGACAACGGTGAGCGACACGGGGTCCTCCCAGGAGCTGCGTGAAACTGAAGCTCACGGTAGCCTGTTCGTTGAGCGAGAACGAGAAGGTCGTTCCAGTCGGCGTCTTTGCGCGGCTGATGCGGGCGAGCTGGTTGCTCTCACGCCATCTCGTCGTGGATTGGCGTGCGTTCTGCACCGACGGCGGTGACGGTGTTTGGTGAGGCGCTGGCGGCAGCGGCGTTTCTTTCGGGGTAGGCCTCGGACCGACGGTTTTGACGAGGGGGGGGAGCGTCGTAGTCGTGAACGTCACTTCACCGCCGTAACGCTTGACCGAGCCATACACCGCCACGACCCTGTAGTGGTAGGTGACGCCAGGAGTTAGACCGGCGATCGTGCTGGCGGCTTCCACATCAACGTCTCCCGAACCCGCGCTTGCCTGGGCGGTGCTCATAGCGTATTCAGGCGTGGAGCCATATTCGAAGTAGTACGCTACTTCCGTGCCGTGGGGATTTATCGTTCCGCTCAGCGTCGCTTCGTCGGAACCAACCGTCACTGGCGCGTTGGTGTGCACCGACGGCTCGATTCCTGTCGAGAATGTCAAGTCAGCGCCATAGGTGGTTCCGTAGCTGTTCGTGGCGACTATCCGGAAGTGGTAGGTGGTGTTTTCCGCGAGGCCGCCCACGGTGTGTATCTCTCGCGCGCTAGCCGTCCCTGAGCCTGCGGTGGATTCTGCTGTGCGCCGGCCGTAGGCTTCCGTGGTGCCGTATTCAAAGTAGGAGTCGATCTCTGCTCCGCGTGGATTGACCGCTCCGCTCAACGTGGCATCGTCGTAGCTCACCGCTTCGGCTGCCATTGTTTCCACGAGCGGTTCCGGGCCTGTCGAGAAGGTCCGGTCGGCGCCATAGCTAGTTCCGTAACTATTTGTCGCAACGATCCGGTAGTGGTAGAGCGTGCCGGGAGTGAGATCGCCAAGGATTTCTTTTTCTTCTTCTTCGCCTTCGCTTTCCCGTTCGGCCGTCCGCTGTTCGTATGAGCTTGTCGTCCCGTATTCGAAATAATAGTTATTGGGTACGCCATCTCGTTCGACGCGACCCCTGATGGTGGCTTTGGTGTAACTGACTTCAAACACGCGCAGGGTTTCCACTCTTGGCTTGCCGCCAAGCGTGCGGAACTCTTTGTCTTCGCCCACCGTCGTTCCGCGGGCACTGGAGGCGACGATCCTGAAGTGGTAGACCGCGCCCGGCGTAAGGCCGGTCAGGCCGGCGCTCGCTTCTACAAAGGCATCGCCTGACCCCGCACTGGCTTCTGCCGTTCTCGACCCGTACGCTTCCGTTGTGCCGTATTCGAAATAATAGCGAGCTTCTATGCCAACCGGTTGCACTTCGTCGTTTAGCGTAGCTTCCGAGAACTCCACATTGCTTGCTCCCTCGTCCCGGACTTCCACGTCGTAGGGGACGAAGAATTCGTGGTCCGCCCCGTCGGCAGTGCCGTCGCTAGTGCTCACCACCACCCGCCAGTGATAGGGAACGTTGTGCATCAATCCGCTGATGGTGGTCTTGACTTTGACAGCCCCCCAAGCTCCCGGTACGGCCGACTCGGCGGTCTTGTCGCCGTAGGCGGTGCTCGTGCCGTATTCGAAGTAATAGTGAGCTTCCAGGTCGCACGGATAAATCGAGGCTTCAAGTTCCTCGGATTCAATGGTCAGATTCGTTGCGCCCTCCAACGACGGATTTCTGTTCGAAGTTTCTGCATAGGGACCGATCGGCTGGGATACCGGGTCGTTGTCTTCGACCTCGCAGGCGTTCTTGGAATCGTCCCAAAGTGACGCAACCAGGGCACCGTCGGCCATCCGCTGCGGCCCCAGATGATTGCAGAGGTCCCCAATCTCAGTATTGCCGTTGTCCGAGCCGCTCCAGCCGGATCCGCCTTGGGGATCAGTGACGCTCTCAGCGTACTCGTGCGTGAGGACCATTGAGGGAGTGCCACATCCCAGACTTCCTTCGGTGCTCAATATCACGGCGATCGACGGTCCTGGCGTCCAGGTGATCCCGGACCCACCATCTTCCTCATGAAAGCCGCACGTGTAGCCTTCTGGTCCGGCGGTGCCGGGAGCAGGCAGGACCGCATAGGTGGCGTTGGTGTCCCCACCCCCACCGGTGAGCTGTATCACTTTCCTGGCCTCCTGGGCGGCCGCGGGACCAGTGACCTTGGTGGTGATTTCCCGCCCGTCATAATACGTTTCGATGATCGGCGAGCCCAAGAGCGGACCTGGAGATATGGGACCCTCGAGGCTGCTGTACTGCGTCAAGAGCTTCTGATAACCCGATCCAGGCAACCCTTCCGCGGTCGCTTCGAGTTTGTGGCGCAGCGCTAGAGCAGACCCAGCTTCCCATCCCGTCCCGAAGAAGATGAGCATCAATCGCGGTTCGTTCTCGACCGGACCACCGTGGTAGTGAAGCGACCCGGCTGGCAATGAGGTCGGGCTGGTGTTGATGTCCGACCGAGCGCGATAACCATCCGCGAGACGGGGATTCTGTGGTTCGGCCGGGTCGAAGTGGACCCTCTTGCCCTTCGCCCACGAGGGCACGGGCACGCCGGGCGGCAGCCCATCGGCCGCCAATGCCGTGACGGTCCTCTGAGCGCCCATCAGCATGACGAGCGCCAGCAATGCCACAAGCGCTGGCCGGCGCGTGGCATCGCGCCTGCCGACCCGGTCGACGGCCAGAATCCCCTCGATGTGCCTGCGTATCGCGCGCACCGCCCGCTCTCCACCTGGCTCCTGCCACCCGACGATACCAGACATGCTGTCCCCATCGGCCAAGAGATCCTAGGCAGTCGGCCAGCGCGGGGGCCCGGCGCTGCCAGATACGCCGCCGAGCAGAACGCACGGGTGGTGCGTCGCAACGGTGAAGCGCTGCATCGGAACGGCACCGCAGGCCGTTGCGTCGCTTGCCTTACTTCCGCTCTGCCCAGGATGAAAGCAGCCGTGTTCGTCAGCCCCGTCGGCACTGATGCTCAGGGACGACAGGCGACAGATCGGCGCCTCTCCACTGCGTCGAGAACCACCGCCTATGGGGCCGAGCCGCCCGCCGCTCCGGGGTGACAAACGCGGGTTCAACCCTCGAAATCGCCATATGCAGGGACTTCGACGGGAGCGACGGGACTCGAACCCGCGACCTCTGCCGTGACAGGGCAGCGCTCTAACCAACTGAGCTACGCCCCCGTGCTGGCGCACGGGACCTAAGTACGTGCGTAGCGCAGAGTATCGCAGGCGCCGCGCGCACACGGGCGTGTGGTCGGGTGGCTGACTTGAGCCGTGCCTGCGGGCTGTGCCCCGCAAGTGCGTGCTTGCGCGAGGCCACGCCCGCACAGGCCACACCCGCACAGGCCACACCCGCACAGGCCACACCCGCACGCGCACGCACACGGGCGCGTCGCGTGGGGCAGCCCAATCGCCGCACAACCAACCCCAACTCCCAAACCTGAACTGGCCGGCCAGCCAAATCGCTGGAGAGTGCTCTACGCTTCGCTCGATGCCTGTGCTCGCGCCCACGCCGCTACGCCACGAAAACCCCTTCAGGATCCTGGTCCAGGACCTTGCGGACGAACGCGCCGCGACGGTGCCCTACCCGCCCGGAGACACACGCTTCTCGCTGGCGAGAACCAAGCGCTTCATCGACGAGCCGTTGCCGCTGCTGCTCGAGGCGTATGAGCGATATGGACCGATCTTCACGCTGAGGGTGCTGCACAGCAAGGTGGTGTTCATGCTGGGGCCGGAGGCGAACCACTACATTACGGTCTCCCACGCCCAGAACTTTCGTTGGCGCGAATCGCACTTCAGGGACCTGATCGCGCTGCTCGGCGATGGGCTGCTGACGACCGACGATCCGTATCACCGCCGCGCGCGGGCCATCATGCTGCCCGCCTTTCACAGGGAGCGGATCGCCGCCTCGATCGATGTGATGGTGAAGGAGACCGAGGGGGCGCTCGAGCAGTGGAGCCCGGGCGTCGAGATCGACCTGTATGCGTGGACCAGGAGGCTCGCCACCAGAGTCGCGATGAGGGCACTGTTCGGGATCGACCCGGACGGGCCGGCGGCCAAGGAGATCGACGCCGCCGCCATGTTCGAGCAGGCGCTCGCGTTCTATGCGTCGGGGTATGAGTACCGCTTCATCCGCGGTCCCCGCTCGCCGTGGGCACGACTTCAGGAGGCCTCGAAAGCTCTCAACCGGCTGCTGTATGCCCAGATCTCACGGCAGCGGGCCACCGGCGAGCGAGGCGAGGACGTCCTGAGTCTGCTGCTCGACGCCGAGCACGAGAACGGAGAGCGGCTCTCAGACGAGCAGATCCGCGACGAGATGATGACGCTGTTGTTCGCCGGCCACGATACGACCACCTCGACGGTGGCGTTTATGTTCTACGAGCTTGCCCGCCACCCCCACCTCGCCGACGAGTTGGTGGTTGAGCAGCAAGCGGTTCTGCGCGACGGGAAGCCCAACGCCGAGCAGCTGATGAGCGGCGAGCTGGCGCGCCTGGAGATGACGCTCGAGGAGACGTTGCGCAAGTATCCGCCGGCTTGGATCGGCCCACGCAAGTCGGTGGGGGCGTTCGAGTTCGAAGGCCACAGTGTGCCGGGGAACGCGTATGTGGACTACTGCTCGTGGGCAAGCCACCACCTCCCGGACGTTTTCCCCGAACCGGAGGCGTTCCGTCCCGAGCGCTTTGCTCCCGGGGCGAAGGCAGCGATCCCGAAGGGCGCGTACATCCCCTTTGGGGGCGGCTCGCGGACGTGCATAGGGATGCGCTTTGGCCAGCTCGAGGTGCGCACGATCGCCACCATGATCGCCAGTCGATACACGCTTGAGCTACCGAGCGAGTTCGCGCTGGAGTTCCGTCAGATGCCCACGATCAGCCCGAAGCACGGCCTGCCGATGGTCGTGAGGGAGCGATCGGCTCAAGCGGGTCAGCAGGCTGAGCCCGTAGACGAGCACTCAGCGCCAGCCCGTCCGCAGGGAGAGCTCATGGACGAGCTCAGCGCAGGATCGCGCTGAGAGACAGCCCGTAGGTGAGGGGCTGCGAGCGGAGCACGCGCAAGCCAACTGAGTGCACCAGCAGGTGGGAGTCGGAGACGAGAACGATCGTGGCCAGCCCAGCCAAGGGAAGACCATGCGGCTCAGCCACCAGCCGCCCGCCAAGTGGCCGCACGAGCACGCTTAGCGACACTTGCAGGCCGAAGAAGCCTCCGGAGGCCCGGGCTTCCACCTGGCCGCCCCCGCTCGCTACGGGTTCGATATGAAAGCCGGCCGGGAGCGCCGCGTCCAGTTGTTGCTGGGTCAGAGTGGCGCTCGCCTGGATCGCGGAGCCGTGCTTATCCATCCGCACATCGCTAACGGTGAGCCCGCGTGGAAGGCCGGGCACGCGCAGCGTGGCGGCATCGGCGGTGACGATCATGCGGCTGACGCCGCGGGCTTCCCGCAAGAGCGAAACGATCTGGGAGGGCGAAGCGGCGAGCGTGGCCACGGTGACGCTCGCCGAGTCGGCCCGTTCCCACAGGAGCTCCACTGCGGGGAAGGCACTGACGTGAGCGCTCTTGACGGTCCCGTAGCGCGCAACGCGGTCGCTCACGCGTCGAGCGGCGAGCACGGGAAGCAGCAGCTGCGCCAGCACGAGCAGCACCACAACGACGCCCGCCACAGCGAGCGCGACGCGCACACCGCGGTGAGCCAACACCCCTACAGGCATAGCGACAGCTTGGCAGGCCGGGAGTCCCTACTGTTAAGAGCACCCATCGGCCCCCCAGCAAGGGGTCACACGGGGCGCGTAGCTCAGTTGGCCAGAGCACCTCGTTTACACCGAGGGGGTCGCCCGTTCGAGTCGGGCCGCGCCCATCGTCAATGACCGATACATCCATTCGCATCGCCGTCGCCACTCGCCCATGACCGACACACCCATTCGCATCGCCGTTGTCGGGTCCGGCCCCGCCGGCTTCTACACGGCAGGGCACCTGCTCAAGCAATCCGAGGAGGGGTCGCGGTCCGTCGAGGTCGACATGATCGAGCGCCTTCCAACCCCATGGGGGCTTGTGCGCTCAGGCGTGGCGCCAGACCATCCGAAGATCAAGTCGGTGACGAGGATCTACGAGAAGACGGCCGCGCATCCGCGGTTCAGGTTCTTCGGCAATGTGGAGCTGGGACGTGACATCTCCAGGGACGAGCTGGCCGAGCGGTATCACGCGATCGTGTACGCGACCGGCTCGCCGGCCGACCGACCGCTCGGCATCCCCGGCGAGGAGCTGGAGGGCAGCCATCCGGCGACGGACTTCGTGGGTTGGTACAACGGCCATCCGGACTTCCCAGACCACGACTTCGACCTGTCGGCCGAGCGCGCGGTGGTGATCGGCAACGGGAACGTGGCGCTCGACGTGGCCCGCATGCTGACGCTGACGCACGACGAGCTGGCGGTGACCGACATCGCCGACCATGCCCTACGCGCGCTCGATGCAAGCAATGCGAAGGAGATCGTGGTGGTGGGCCGCAGGGGCCCGGCACAGGCGGCGTTCACCAATCCCGAGCTGCGCGAGCTGGGCGAGCTGGCGGACGCGGATGTGATCGTCGACGGGGAGGAGCTGGAGAGGGCGCTGGCGGTCGAGGACCCCAACACGGACCCGACGTCGGTGCGCAACGTTTCTGTGTTGCGCGAGTATGCGAAGCGCACGCCCACCGGCAAGAGCAAGCAGGTGGTCCTGCGCTTTCTGCTCTCCCCAGTCGAGTTGATAGGGGAGCAGAGACACGTTCGACGCGTGAAGCTCGCGCGCAATGCACTTCAGGCCGGCGAGGACGGCCAACTCAGGGCCGAGCCGACAGGTGAGACGGAGACGATCGAGGCGGAGCTCGTGATGCGGGCGATCGGCTATCGCGGCAAGCCGCTCGAAGGCGTGCCGTTTGACGAGCACAGGGCCACGATCCCAAACGAGGGCGGCCGCGTAGTCGGACCCGACGGGCTGTGCGTCGGTGAGTACGCGGTTGGCTGGATCAAGCGTGGGCCTTCGGGCGTGATCGGCACGAACAAGAAGGACGCGCAAGAGACCGTGGACGCGCTACTCGAGGACCTGGCGAAGGACGCGCACCTGCGCCCCTCAGACCCCGACCCGCAGGCGATCGAGCGACTGCTGCAAGAGCGCGTGCCGGCGCTGGTCACCTACGAAGGCTGGCGCGAGATCGACCGACACGAGCAATCGCTCGGCGAGCCGCACGGCCGCCCGCGCGTAAAGCTGACGCGCATCGAGGAGCTGCTGAGGGTCGCCGCCGGGGAGAGTCCAACGGCCGAGCCGCTGGACACGCTCGGGCTGCGCTGAGCGGCCGCGTGCCGGCGGGGCATGAGGACCAGCGCCGGCCAGCATCCGCAGGCCACCGCGACATGGGCACGCGTTCGAGGGTGCCCATGCGAACGCATCCTGCCGGCAACCCTCATCGCCCAGCCATCTGGCACACTGACCTACTCGCGCGCCGTTAGCTCATCGGGTAGAGCTCCGGACTTTTAATCCGGCGGGGCGGGTTCGAGTCCCGCACGGCGCACCTATGTCCATACCGAAGGCACGGGATTCGCAGGGCGAGCAGGTGCGCAAGGAGCGTCTACAGGCCGATGGGCTGCGACCGCTTGCTATGAACCTCCAGGAGACCATCTCGTTGACACGCAAGCTGTTCGAACTGCGTGACGCTGCACGGCGCGCCCGTTGAGCGTTCCGTCTTTCGATCAGCTGCTGGCGCGCCTCGCGCAGGCGGACATACGCTTCGTCGTCATCGGCGGCTTGGCGCTCGGATCATGGGGCGTCATACGCGGGACAAAGGACTGCGACATCGTGCCCGAACCGGCACCTGAGAACCTCGACAAGCTTGCTCGGCTCGTGGTCGAGCTTGGTGGCCACTACGGCGGCCGTTCGGGCGAGATGGTCGGCGCCTTGACAAAGATCGCGATATTGGAATAATGCCCGTCTGTTGACTGACAATATTCAACATGTGGGGACCCAGCACATCGCCACGCAAAATGTCGGATGCGTCGCTGAGACATCGGCAACCCCACCCGCAGGAAACCCCGGCTCACCCTGTGCCATCAGCGCGACGCTCCCCTTAGTCGCCGGTGTCGCTCTTGCTCTCGCTGTCGTGGGCCTCGCGGTGCTGGCCGTCCTGGACCTGTTTGGAACGGGGCCCCTGCACACGAGCGAGTCGGACCCTCTGGGCTCGTCCGACACCCCGCCAATCGAGTACGCGTATCTGGATTCGCTGCGTGCCGCGGCCTACCTCGGTGAGCTTGAAGGGGGGCTCTCCACGAGCATTCAACAGACCAACTCGGTTAGCCAATCGCTGAGTGCCACGCTCCCCGTGGGCACCGCTGCTTCGGTTGGTGGCTCGCAGCAGACGCAGAAAAGCTCACTCACGACGATCACGCCGCAAGCGGCCGACCGTTTCTACACCTTCCTCCAGTTATTGCGAAAGCCATTAGAGGCAGACTATAGACATTTAAGTACGTGTGAACATCCATGGCTTGGAGAGATCAACGACCAATCGTCTCGAAAGAAAATCATCAGCGAGCTGGAATGTCTGCGTTCCGGCAAATTTGTACGCATCGAGAATGCTCAACTGTTCCTCCCGCCGTTCGCCCAGGCGTTGCCGCGCGCTCGCAGCACCAACGCGTTCTACGGAGAACTGCCGGCGCCACGGCTTCCCTTCACCTCACCCACTCAGTCGGCAAAGATCACCAAGGCCCTGCACCGATATATCGAACTGGTGGGCTCCAACCCGCGGATGCCCTTCGTCGCCGCACCGTACGGCAACGCTCAGAAGATCGGCGACAAAAAGCAGGGCGGCGGCATACCGATCTTCCTCCCGGCGCTCTATCGCGGGCTGACTCTCGAGCCAAGCCTGCTCAGCGGCTCGGTCACGATCGTCGGCGAGGTCGTCTATTACGCCAACCACGGCCCCTCCTACATCGACTATCCCACCGTCTCAAAATTCGGGCGGGCTCTGCTCCAGGCCAAGTCCGCGCGCAACGCGCTGGGCGTCTGCTCGGTAAAACCCCCGCCGGGGACCAGGCCATACCAGAGCAAACGCACCGCCGTCGCCAAAGCACACACTGTGACCACCCGCAATCCCCAGCCTCAAGGCAAAAAGAAGAAATGCGCATCTCAGCAGGAAACACTCGGGGGGATTCAGAAGTCAGTCACATTCAAGCCCCCTTTCATGGTGGTGCTGCCGCTCGCGATATACGAGTAGCCGAGCGGGCACCGCAACTGGCACAATACGCGCCGTGAGCGACCCCCTCCCCGCGAGCGCCCACACCCTCACTCTCCATCGGGACGCGCTCGGCGCACTGCCCTTCGAGGACCGCGAAGACTTCGCCGACGCCCAGCGCGGGCTGATCGCCACCACGCCCAACCTCCTTCTGCGCGACGAGCGCGCCCGCACGGTGTGGGACATGGACAGCTACGGCTTCCTCAGCGACGAGCACTCGCCCCACACGGTTCACCCCAGCCTGTGGCGCCTCGCCCAGCTGAACTGCCTCCACGGCCTCTTCGAGGTCACTCCCGGGATCTACCAGGTGCGCGGCTACGACCTCTCCAACATGACGCTCCTCGAGGGCCACTCCGGCGTCATCGTGATCGACCCGCTCATCTCCACCGAGTGCGCCGCGGCAGCCCTCCAGCTCTACCGTGCCCACCGTGGGGATCGAAGGGTGAGCGCAGTGATCTACACCCACAGCCACGTCGACCACTTCGGCGGGGTCAAGGGCGTCCTCAGCGAGGATGACGTGCGCGCGGGTCGCGTCCTCATCTGGGCGCCCACCGGCTTCCTCGAGCACGCCGTCTCCGAGAACGTGCTCGCCGGCACCGCCATGGCCCGCCGTGCCTCCTACATGTTCGCCCCCGCTCTCCCGCGCGGCCCGCGCGGGCAGGTGGACGCCGGCATCGGAAAGACCACCTCAACCGGCACCATCACCCTGATCCCACCCACCCATGAGGTTTCGCACACCGGCCAGCAGGAGGAGATCGACGGCGTTCCGCTCGTCTTCCAACTCGTCCCGGAAAGCGAGGCCCCCGCCGAGATGAACTTCCACCTTCCCGAGTCTCGTACGCTGTGCGTGGCCGAGAACGCCGTCCACTGCCTCCACAACGTCCTCACCCCACGCGGCGCCCCCGTGCGCGACGCCCTGCTCTGGTCCAAGTACCTCGGCGAGGCCATCGAGCTGTTCGGCGGCGACAGCGACGTCATGTTCGCCCAACACCACTGGCCCCGCTTCGGCAAAGAGAGAATCGTCTCCCACCTCGCCCGCCACCGCGACATGTACCGCTACCTCCACGACCAAACCCTCCGCCTCGCCAACCGCGGCCACACGCCGACCGAGATAGCCGCCGAGGTGAAACTCCCCCCGTCGCTCCAGCACACCTGGTCGTGTCGCGGCTACTACGGCACCGTCAGCCACAACGTGCGCGCCGTCTACCAGCGCTACCTCGGTTTCTTCGACGGCAACCCCGCGCATCTCGATCCCCACCCACCCGCGCAGGCCGCCCGTCGCTACGTCGAGCTCGCCGGCGGCATCGACTCGCTGCTCGCCCACGCCCGCGCCGCGTTCGACGACGGCGACTACCGCTGGGCCTGCGAGCTGTGCTCCCACGCGGTCTTCGCCAACCCCACGCACGCCGAGGCGCTCGAGCTGCACGCCGCATCGCTGGAGCAGCTCGGCTACCAGTCCGAGAGCGCCGTCTGGCGCAACCTCTACCTCGTCGGCGCCCACGAGCTACGCC
>JBARJU010000114.1:0-10380 GCA_049800435.1 Solirubrobacteraceae bacterium | reverse complement strand
GCGCTCGGCTGAGCCTGCGTGCTCGCCCAGGCGCCGGCGGCGTGGGCGCACGCGCAGTTGCTCGGCACCTCTCCGGCCGCTGGCTCCACGGTGCCAGTCCAGCCACGAGAAGTGATCTTCGAGTTCAACCAGGCTGTCGGCGGAACGCTCGGCGCGGTGCGCGTCTATGACGCACAGGGCAACGAGGTGGACGACCTGAACGTCTCACACTCATACGGCAACGAGCGCTGGATGGGCGTCGGGCTGAAACCGCAGCTGCCGGACGGCACCTACACGGCGACCTACCGTGTGATCTCGGCCGACACGCACATCGTCTACGGCGGGCTGGTGTTCAACATCGGCCACGCGGGCGCCGCTCCCAGGTTCACGGTCGCCGGCCTCATCGGCAAGAACAAGAGCGGCAAGGTCACGGAGGTCGCGTTTGGTGTCGTGCGTGGCCTGGACTATCTGACTATCGCGCTGATGATCGGCGGGCTGGCGTTCGTGTTCGTGGCCTGGCTTCCGGCTCTGGCGGCGCTCGCGGGTGTCGAGCGGCGCTGGTCGGTGGCCTCGCGGGCGTTCGCCTTGCGGGTGTGGCGGCTGCTCTCGGTAGCGATCGTGCTCGGTGTGATCGTGAGCGTGCTCGGGGTACTGCTCCAGGGCGCAAGCGCAGCAGGGGTATCGCTGTGGAGCTCGTTGAAAAGCTCGATCGTCAACAACACCCTGGAAAGCCGCTTCGGCGAGGTATGGGGCGCTCGCGCGATCGACTGGATTTTGCTCGGCGTGCTGCTGTCGGCATCGAGGGCGGCAGGCGCAACCGTGATCCCTGTGCTCAGCTCGGACGCGAGCGATTCTGAGGTGGTGCCGCACGTTCGGCGTCCGCCCGGCGTGGTCGTCGCGCTGCTCGCCCTCGGCAGCGCGTATCTGGCGATCACACCCGCGCTCGCCGGTCACGCGAGCATCGAGAGTCCCACCGGCTTGTTCTTTTCCTCCGACGTGCTGCACGTACTGGCCGCCAGCGTTTGGGTCGGCGGGGTTGCGTGCCTGCTGATCGCACTGCCGGGCGCCACCAGACAGCTAGAGGGGCCAGAGCGAAGCCGGCTGCTGCTGGCGACGCTCGGACGGTTCTCGCCGCTCGCGCTCGGCTCGGTGATCGCGATAGCGGCAACCGGCGCGATCCAGGCATACATCGACGTGCGCAGCCTCCACGGGCTGTTCCACACGGCCTACGGTGCGCTCGTAATCGTGAAGATCATCCTCCTGCTCGTGCTGATCGGGTTGGGGTGGATCAACCGCGAAGGGGTGATCCCCATGCTGCGGCGGATCGTGGGCGACGGCCATTCGCCGGGCAGTGTAGGGATGGTGGCGCGGCGCACGATGCGAAGCGAGTTGGCGCTGATGCTCTGCGTATTCGGTGTAACCGCTGCTCTGGTCAGTTACGCGCCGCCGATCGACGCCGCATCGGGACCGTTCTCGACCAATACGACGATCGGATCAGCCGAGCTTGAGATGACCGTCGAACCGGCCAGAGCCGGACCCAACACCGTCCATCTTTATCTGATCGACGCCAAGACGGGCGCGCAGTTCACCGCCACCAAGGAACTCACTGCCACCGCAAGACTGCCGTCCAAGAACATCGGTCCCCTGTCCTTGAAGACAAACCTTGCGGGGCCAGGCCACTATGTCCTCAACTCAGCCGTGCTCAGCCCCGGTGGCACATGGGACATCGAAATCATCGACCGTGTATCTGAATTTCAACAGTTCAGCCGCGTGGTGAAGGTGCCCATCCGATGAGCCGTCCGCCCTCAAATCCCGCCCGCCCAAGTCATCTACTCAGGAGGAACACGAAAACAATGAAAACAACAAAGGTCGCGGTTCTGCTCGCAGCGGGAGCCCTGCTCGCGCCGGCAACCGCGCAGGCACACATCAGCCTGCACCCGAACACAATCCCCGCCGGGGCGTTTGCGACTCTCGACGTGCGAGTCCCCGGCGAGCAGGAAGGCGCCTATGTCAAGAAGGTCGATGTGCTGTTCCCGCAAGGGTTCGTGGGCGTTGACTATGAAAACGTGCCCGGCTGGAGCACGAGGATCGTCGAAACCAAGCTCGCGACGCCGATCAAAGAAGGCGGCGAAACGATCGACACGGAGGTATCTCAGATCGTCTGGACGTGGGTCGGGCCGCTCGGCAAGGTAAACAACGGCCAGTTCATCAACTTCCCGCTGTCGCTGGCGATCCCAGACAACGCGAGCGGCAAGGCGCTTGAATTCAGGACCGTCCAGACCTACAGCAACGGCCAAGTCGTGCACTGGATCGACCCCTCGCTCACAGCCGAACACCCAGCGCCGAGGATCAACGTCACGGCCAAGGGAGGCGTGATCGAGGACATCGCAGGCGACGAGGCAGGGCCAGAAGCCACCCAGACGCCGGCGGGCCAGTCCACAGCCACATCGACGGCCGCCACCAAACCGGCGAGCAGCGGAGCGAGTAAGGGCCTTGGTATCGCGGCGCTGATCCTCGGCGCACTCGGCCTGCTTGCCGGTCTGACCGCACTGCTCGCCACGCGGCGAACACGCAGCTCGGCATAAAGAACGACGCACTCGGCGTAGGCTGAGCAGCAGATGCCCGCACCGCCCCTTGCACACCTCGGCCACTGGTACGTATCGCTGCCGGTATTCATGGGGCCGGTGCTGCTGCTCGTGATCGCACTCAAGATTCAGACCTGGCGCGAACAACATCGCGGACCCGACCAGTCAGGCAAACACTCCAGTGTCACAACGACCCACGACGACCACGGCAACACGACGATCACTGTGACCGGCCCACTGGACTATCCGGCCCTGCTCGACATCGAAACCGAACTCGGCAAGGCCGCACCCGATATTGAGATTCTGCTCGACCTGCGCCGTGTCATCGAGGCCGATCGAGAGGCGGCATGGAGCCTCTGCGACGCCATCGGCCACGCACGGGCGGGCAACCGCATCTCTGCCCTCGTCAGACCCGAGCCTGCGATGAACGCACTGAGAACAATATGTGCCGAGGAAGGAGTCGAACTGAAATAGGTGACCCGCTTGGCGTAACCAACACACACGCCCTTTGGGGGTAGCTCGACTTCCGCCTCTTGGGCGGGAACCGGTCTCGATGGTCGCGCCCTGCGCGCCCGCTCCGGGCGACATCCGGAGTTTGCGAACCATGAAGGCAACCACGATCGGTCAGCGTCCACGTCCGATGTCGCGATCTTGTGTGTCGCGTGCTGGTATACGCATAAGCTTGCCCACATGAGGGATCAGCCCGCTGAGGCGCAACGGGTCGCGGGTTGGGTCCCACGCTCGGTCGGTGATCTCGCGGTGGGCTGTGGATGGCGGGTGTACACGGCTTCGGTTCATCCGCCGCGAGAGCCGCGTGATCCGGTCGGCGTCTTGTCCTTCTTCGCCGAGCTGGTCGCGGGCGAGGTACCAGTCGGTGCCGTGGCGGGCGCGGGTGGCTTGGACGTAGGCGGTCTCCTTGCTTGTTTGCCAGCTGCCGGTGAGCACGACGGCACGATCGACCGTCGAGCCCTGCTGACGGTAGACGTGTTGGGCGTAGGCGAGCCGCAGCGACTCGGCGTCTTGGCGTGCGAGCTGTAGCCGGCGGTCTGATCCGTCGAGCGTGAGCGTGAGCGTCCCCGCCTGGTCGATGTTCGTGACTTGGCCGCGCGTGCCGTTCTCGACGCGCGGTTGGCCTCTGGGGCGGTGTTGGGCGATGAACGCGACGTGATCGCCTTGGCGTAGCCCATAATTGACGCTTGAGAGGGGGAGTTCGTTGGGGCCGAGTTCGCCGCGTTGGGCGCGGAGGTGTTGCGCGCGGGCGTTGAGCCTGTCTATCTCCTTGTTCGAGGAGTCCGCGATCAACGCGACTTTGCCGATCCCGACTTCTTTGATGAGTTGTGCCCAGGCTTGGACGGCGCTCTCGGCGGCCTGGTCGCGGGTGTCCGCGAGGTGGAGTCGTCCCTGGGCCTTGTAGTGGGCCATCGCGCGCTCGGGTTCGCCTGCTCGTAGCGCTTGCCACGCTCGTTGCTCCTGTGGGTCGGTGGTGCGGTGGATCGTCTCCAGTTCCACTGTCGGCGCGTGGCGTGTGAGCCGGTCGAACATGCCACCCGGACCTATCGAGGGGAGCTGCTTGCCATCGCCAACCGCTATCAGCTTCGCGCCTGAACCCTCCACCACATTCGTGAGCGCGTCGAGGCGCTTATGGTCGACCATCCCGGCCTCGTCGAGGATGATCGTTGTATCGGGACCAACGTGGACGGTCCCGATGTTTGCTCGGGCGGTGAGCGCGTCGAGCGTGAGCGTGTTTCCTTGGAGGGCTGGACTGTCGGCGCCGAGCCGCTCGGCGGTGGAGCCAGAGACCGCGATCCCGATTGTTTCGCGTCCTGCCAGTTGCTCTGCTCGGGCTGCCGCGTCGATCACGACGCCCTTCCCCGTTCCCGCCGGGCCGACTAGCACGCTTGCGCGCTCGGGACCAGTCAGGACGAGCAACGCCATGTCTTGCTCGTCGGTGAGCGGAGCCCCAATACGCTCGGCGACCTCGCGAGCGGCGTTCATCCGTGCGGTATGGCCGACATCGCGTCCGGCCGGTCGAGCGAGCACGGCTGCTCGTCGTTCGATTGCTTGCTCTTGCGCGCGTACCGCGAGCGTGGTCATCTGACCGCCCTCAAGCGTCAGTACGCGCCGATCCCGGATCATCTCCCGCGCAACCTGGAGCGCTTCGTGTGGCGACATCTCTCCAGTGGTCTGCTCCAGGGCGACGGTGTGCAGCTCGCGCATCTCAAAGACGGCGTGACGCTCGGTGAGACGTTCCTCAATCCGATCCTCAACCGGCCGAATGGCAGGCGGGGTGCGCTCGCCGGCGAGAAGCCGCAGCGCCTCATTGGGACCAAACCCATGACGGCTGGCGGTCTCTCGCCATACGTTCTCAAGGTCGGCCCGGTTGGTGAGCTTCTTCGCGCGACGGTTCTCGAGCGCGAGGTTGCGCAGCTCGCCGCGCTCGGGCGCGCGACCGTAGCGAGCACGGAAGCGGTCGGCGGCTCTCGCGACCTCACGGGAGCGTCCGGAGAAAGCGTCGCGCAGGTCCTCGGGGACGCCGGCGATCTCGAAATACTTGCCGTCCTTCCCGGTGGCCCGTTCGATCACATACCCCTGGTTGGCAAGTTCTTGAGCGAGCGCGGAGCGGTAGAACGCACCCACCTCGCCCGCCGCACGAAACACAGGCCGGGAGGCCACGGCGACGATCCGATCGTCCTCGCGTACCACGCTCGTGATGACGACATGGCTGTGGAGTTGTGGATCGGGCGCGTCGGCTCCTGAAACGCCGCGTGCCGTTGTGTGCTGGTACTCGACTGCGATCAAGTCCTTGGCTGGCTCCTCGATGACCTCGCCGCCATAGCGGCGACGGACGACGCCGACGTTCTCGCGCATGTAGCTGACCGTCTGCTCGACCGCGTTTGCGTGGGCTTTCTCGATCTGCTCTCGCTGCCAAGGATCGGCGAGTGCCCAAGTGGTCGATACCGACTTCGGCGCGCTGAAAACGCCGTCGATCCCACCGCCACGGCTGCCGTCGGCGCCGGCGCGCCGAAGCCACCGTCCGGACTGTGGGTGGCGGCCTTCCATGAGCGCTACGAAGTCCTCGCCGCTCATTGGCGTGTCCGCCCGGATGCCGAGCCTTTCAAGCGTCTCTGAGTCGGCCAGCCATCGTCCCGGAGCCTGGGTCATCTCGCCGTCTGGGGTGAGGTAATAATCGCCGCGCTCCGGTGCGACGGTCTTTCCCTCCAGGTATCTGGCGTAGTCGCCACCACGCGCCGCCGGGATGCTTGCTGCGGTCATCACATGAAGTGATGACCGTGAGAAGGCCGAAACGGCCACCGACTTGCTCACACAGTCGTCACACAGCGCTCGCACTCTTGTGCATGTTGTCTGTCGTGGCTGTTGGAGCGTAGCGGGTAGTGCTGCGCTGAAGGCGCCTTGATCGGCAACGGGTGGTCGTGCGCTCGGCGGATCTCGGGTCAGATCGGCGGGTAGAGGATGCGCGATCTGCGCTTGTCAGGAGCGTCTGGACGAATTGAGTGGCCGTTTTGGCCTGCTCACGGTCAATAACAGTATGAGGGCTTACGAAGGGGATCGGCTACGCCACTGCTCGTCGGTGCTGAAGTCGTTGGCCGGTCTGGTGGGGTCGTGGTCTATGACCGCGATGGCACCAACTCCAAAGCGGCGCTCCTCGACACTCCGGAAGACATCACGAATCATCTGGGCGCGTCCACGTACGAAGTGGGCCGCCCCATGAACACCACGTTCGTCCAGGTCCTGCTCGACGCTCTCGATGACGACGCGCTCGACACGCTCGCCGAGCGACTCGCACCGCGTTTGGGTCAGCCTGCCCCAACCGACGGCTGGCTGACGGTGGGGGAGGCGGCCGAGTATCTGCGTTGCCCGAAGTCGAGGGTCTACAGCCTCGTGTCCGCCCGTCGCATCCCGTTCGTGAAGGACGGCAGCCGGACGCTGTTCAGGCGCAGCGAGCTTGACTCGTGGCTTCGTGTCGGAGGCGGCAAGCGGCCATGAAACGACCCCGCCATCCGGCGTGTCTATCATTCTGTCTGGAGCAAGGCACAGCCACGACGGAAGAAAAGCCATGAAGCGCAGCGAAACCGAGGCCGGTACACCCATCATCGAGTTCACTCCTGAGGAGTACGACGCCTATCTCGAACGCGAGGTTCGTCGTGGGGTCGGTATGAGTCGGGCGGAGTTCGTCCGCGCGTACAGCGCCGGCGAGCTTGACGACGCGGACGCCGCCGTGGGCGAGCTAGTCGGGCTGCTCCGGATCGGCCAGAACGGGCATCGAGCTGTCGCGTAGAGCAGCGCAGCGCCTCGTAGACCGTCTCAACGGCGTTCTCAACAGCACGGTCAGCGACTCGCGGCTGTCGCTGATTCAGTTGCCGGGTGATCCCGGTACCTTCGAGTTGACGAGACTCATAGACGGAGACACCGCCCCGCTGGAGTTGCATGGGACCACAGTCAGCCTGTTCGTACGCTACGTGATCGTTGTCAAAGACGGCGACTTCAGCATCGAGTCCTATGCCTATCGTCTTCAAACTGGCAGATCGCGGGCTTCGTGGCTCATCCGTTGGGAGTATCAGCGCGATTCCCCGCGCTCGGACTACCCGTACGCCCGTGCGCACGTTCACGTGCGTGGAGCGTTCCCCGAGGGTCAGCAGACCGACAGGCTTCACATCCCGACGCTTCGTGTACCGCTCGAGCTGGTCCTGTGGCACCTAATCGCCGAGTGGGGCGTAAAGCCGAAGCGCAACGACTGGCAGCAGCAGCTCGAAGCGTCGATCGACGGGTTCGACCTCAGACAACGCGCGTCGTGAAGTTGCGACGGCGAAATGGCCGATGCACGCCCTACGATCAAACGTGATGGCAGACGAGCGCAAGCTGGAGAAGACGAGCGTCCCCGGCATCTATCGCCGGCACGCTGGTAGCTGCAAGCGCAGTGGGCGCTGCAAATGCCCCTATGTGGTCCGGTGGAAGGAGCGCGGGCAGGAACACAAGCAGATGTTCGCCACGTTTGAGCTTGCGCGTGAGTTCAAGGCGAGCCTCGGCTCGGGCAAGGGCAGCCGTCGGCCGCAGTCGTCGCTAACCGTCGCGGCCTACTACGAGACGTGGTTCCCCGCCTATCGAGGTCGCACGAGCCGAGGGCTTGAGCAGTCCACGCGGCGGGAGTATGAGATCAGCTTTCGGCTGCACATACTCCCGCTGCCGCTCGCCAACATCCGGATGCGCGACCTGGTGGCGCCCGACGTTCGGGACTGGCTCGGCCAGCTTGAGCGTCGAGGCGCGACGCCGAGCACGATCCGTCGCGCGAAGGCCGCGCTGTCGGTCATGCTCGCGTCGGCCGTCGAAGATGGCGACCTTGGCTCCAACCCGGCCGGCGGCGTCAGATACGTGCCGTCCGATGCCGCAAAGCGCCAGCACCGCAAGCCGGCCCCGCGCGTGCTGACCGCCGAGGATGTCATGGCCATCCTGGCCGCGATGCCGGTGGGTTGGCGCGCGTTCTTCACGCTGCTCGCGCAGACGGGCGTACGGATCGGCGAGCTACTGGGATTGACATGGGAGCACGTCCACCTGGGCGACGATCCGCACATCATGGTCGCCGAGCAGGTCTACCGTGGCGAGCGCAAGAAGCTCAAGACCGAGGCGAGCTACGCACGCGTGCCGCTGTCGGCTTCGATGGCGGCGTGGTTGACCGAGCTGCGGCCCGACGACGCCTCACCCCAGGCTCCGGTGTTCCCGTCCGCCACGGGCACGCCGCTGAGCTACCACAACGTCTACAACCGCGTCCTGCATCCCGCTCTGATCGATGCCGGGATCGCCGTGCAGATGGGGACGGTGACGGTGCGCAGGGGAGGGGAGGATGTCGAGGAGCCCGTGTGGGACTACCAGGGCGTCGCCTTCCACGCCTTCCGCAAGGCGTGTGGGTCGCTGCTGCTCGCGCACGGCAAGTCGCTCAAGCAGGTGCAGGGCTGGCTCCGACACTCGCAGCTCACCACGACGATGAACGTCTACATCCACCAGGTCGATGACGGCCTCGGCGGCGCGGACGCATGGGACGACATCCTGGGGGACGCTCGGGGCCACCTTGGGGCCACCGAAGGTCCGGAGGAAGTGCAAAACACGTCCGGCACTGCACCTCGAAAAACCGCACGGTTGAGCCAAATCAGCCAGCAGCCGCAAACAGCCGTAAAGCCCGTAGCGCACTCATAATCGGTTGGTCCCAGGTTCGAGTCCTGGCGGGCCCATTTTTCTCAGGTCGGCGACGGTGACCGACACGTCCCGCCAGTACGGGACATTCGCCCAAAAAGCCGAGGACCTTGGGCGACAGGAGCGATCGCACGGATACTGGACTTTGCGGCACTGCTTGGCAGTGACGGAGGCAACTCGGAGGCAGACGCCCCTCGGTTCGGAGGCAGGAGTCGGAGGCAAGCCGGCGGAGCGTCGGGTGCAGGCTGCCCCGCGCCGGGTCGCAACGTCGCCATGCGGGGAATCGAGCGATGAGCGCGCGTGGGGGGACCCTGCGCGAAGCCGTGCGGCGCGTGGAGGAACGCCGTGCCGAGAGCACGATTCGTCGGTGCCGCAGTTGTGGACGACAACTGTTTGGTCGTGGGAATGTGTGTCGTTCACGGAGGTGTCCGGAGTACGGCCCGGTATGGGCAGGGGATCAGCGCCAGAAGCTGTTCCGCAACCTGGAGACGTTGCCAGGAGACATCTTGCTGAGTGCGGTCACGGCTCCCGGCGCAGGGGTGCTGCCGTGGGATACGCAGCAGTGCGCCGCTCTGGGTGAGCACAAACACTCGGGGAAGCTTGGGTGTCGCGTTAGCAGAGTTGCAGCACGAGAGTGGAACGAGTCGGCAGCGGATCGCTGGCGGCGACTTCATCGGCGGGCGTACCAAGAGACCGTCAAACAGGTGGGGCAAGGGTCCGTATTCCTGGTGGCGCGTGTGTGGGAGATGCAGGCGCGCGGCGTCTTGCACGTTCATCCGGTGCTCGCATACGGGACAGCGCGGCAGATGGCGGGTGCTCGGTGTTACCTCGCACGACTGGCTGAGCTTGCGCCGCACTACGGCTTCGGGTTCGTCCATCACAGCCCGAAGCACGTCAAGCCCCAACCGGCCCAGAACGCGGCGGCGTACCTGGCGTCGTACTTCGTGAAGGGCAAACGCGGGAAGGAGACGCTTTGGGAGTCGGCACGCTCAGCGGCGATGCCGCGCTCAATCGTGCATGTGTCGGTGAAGCTGACCCAGCAGACCGGTTGCACGATGCGCACCCTGCGCCTCAAGCGTGCTGTTTTCTACGTGTGGGGGGTGGCTCTCCCTTTCAAGGAACTGCGGACCCTCTCAACCATCTTGCAAGTGTTCCCCGGCACGGAGCTTTTGGTGCCAGGCAGCCCGGATCGGGCACCGCCACAGGGAGCGTGAGCGAGCGCGCCGGGCCTGGTGCTCGTCGCGTCAATCAAACAAAGTGCCCCGGCGCGGCTGGAACCGCCCGGGGCCGGCACAGGAGGTGTAGTCCTATGCAGGATCAGAGTAACGAGACACCCGCAGAGCAAGACCGCCGCACCGAGCAGACCGTCCTTGTCTTGCTGCTGACCGGCGGTCAGAGCATTTGGTCGGTCGAGGAGCTGGTCTCCGAGATTGGTCGCCGGATGGACACCGTGGATGCACTCGCCGCGCTGCAAGCCGCTGGCCTTGTTCATCGCTGCCACGATTTCGTGTTCGCCGCGAGGGCAGCATTGCGTTTCGATCAGATCGAGCAGGACTGACTGTCCTTGATCGCTCCTCGTGAGCCAGGGTAGGAGCGCCGGACTGTCTGAGCA
>JBARJU010000113.1:0-4767 GCA_049800435.1 Solirubrobacteraceae bacterium | reverse complement strand
GGCCATGGCCCGACCAGCACTCGCAGCGTGCTCGGCTCGTCACCCGGGCCGACCGCGGCAACCCCGGCGGGGACGCCCGCGGCGCGCAGGCGTGCCACGACCGTCTCGCACGATGGGCTTGACAATTCGACGCATTCGACACGCACCGGCAGGCGCTTGCCGCCGATCCCATGCACAAACGGCTCGGGAAACGATCCGACGACCGCCGGCACGTCCGCGGTTTGGCTCCAGTCGTGCAGGTCCCACCAGATGCGATCCCCCGGGTGCACGTTCGTGTCCGCCGCTCCCTTGGACGCCTCGACGCCGTTGACGTAGTAGAACCAGTCGAGGGGCTCCCCGCCGAGCGTTCCGCCAGAGTGACCGTCCACGCTCTGCACGAAGCCGCCGCCATAGCGGGTCTTGACCGTGTGGTTGCGCACCAACAGGCTCATCACGGTCTCCTGGCCCCGCACCCTGGGAGCCTTCTGCGCACCCACACTCGCGGCCCCAAACCCCTGTGTCACGCTGAGATGGATCGCGCTTGGCGTGGGGCCCGGGCCGAAGCCGCAGCTCGTGAGCAGTAGCACGACCAGGCCCACACCACCGAGCAGGCGCCGGCTGGGCACGCGCCGAGTGCGCGGGCCCGGCCGCGGAGACCGCGTCGGTCTCCTACCTGACATAGAAGACGACGCTCGACGTGCCCCGATGCAGCGCTGTGTGTTCGCCCGCGGTATCGCTTGCCTCGATGTCAAACACGTAGCGCCCCCGCGCGAGCCGTGAGGGCAGCAGGTAGGAGAAGCTCGAGCCACCGGAGCGAACCTTGAAGAAGGCGCCGCGGCCGCAGCGCGCTTTCACGAATCGCTCGAGGGCGCCGTTGTAGGCCCAGCAACGGTGCCTGTAGGAGCGGCGCAGCCTGATCGAGATCGAGGTGACGGACGACTTGGAGGTCACCTTGCCAGACAGCACGCGCGGGGCTTTGCGACGCGAGTAGACGTGCCCGTCGCGCGCACCGCCGGCAGCCGCCCTCAAAGCACTCGGTTCGGTGACGTGTGGAACGCTCGAGCCGGGGGGAGCCGGGAGGTCCCCCTTGTTGACAAGCGGCGTCCCACAGGTGCCGTCATTACCTTCGTGCACGCAGATCGTCGCCTCGGTGCGAATTCCCGGCGGCCGTTCGGCGCCGGCGCTCGCCCGCAGCGTGTAGGTGGCGTCGCCGAAGAACTTCAGCGTCGCGTGACCCTGTGCGTCGGCGATGGCGCCGGTGCCACCGCCTCCGACATCCGCGCCAACCGCCGGCGAGGCTTCGCCCGAGGCGTTGTACTGCTTGACGGTGACCGTCACAGTTTCGCCCGTGTTAGCGCTCGCGGGCGCTTCGATGGCGAGCGGGGTGGGTTCCGGCGTCGGGCAGGCAGAGCCGAAGCAGGACGGGAAGAACAGCACCTGATCCCCGGGTTGCAACTCGGCTTCACATGCGCCCACTTCGGAGAACTTGTTGTTGAGCCAAAAGGACCAGAAGTAGTTGGCGGGCGCGCCTTCTTCGAATTCGTGCGTCTCGCCGGCGATGCTCGCGATCGAGTACTGGTTGAATTTTGCTTCCCACGGGCCGCTCCAGTTGCCGGCGGTGGCGAGCTCGAGGGCGCCGAGGGCGCTCGTGCCGGAGCACGAGTCGGCCGAATTATCGTCCTTGACGACAGGCGTGGTGGTCGTCGTGACGAGCGTTGGGAGGACCTTGGCTTCGGTGAGTCCCTCGACCCTCACACTCACCGACGCCGGTGAGGCCGCGACAGCAGCGGACGGGACGAGTAGACAGAGCAGCACGCCGAGCAGAAGCGCCGAGCGCGAGTGGATACGCATTTGAGACATGGAGCCACCCCTTTCCACGAGGGCTTGTGGGCTTGTGGTCGGAGGCAGGTCTCCTGGCTCCCGGGCCCACCTTCCGCGCCTTCCCGATCCGCCGAGCGGCCGATCAGTGGCTGCGCTTACGCGCCACGGCTGGCATCCCCGGTCACAGTGGCGGGTCCGCGCCGGATTCTCACCGACTTCCCTTGGCCACCGACCGTTATGAACGTGTACATCCTACAGCCGCTGACGACGGTCGTGCGTGGCGGCCCGTTTGTATGGATGGCCTCCGCCCTTGCGGGCTACGGCGACACGTTCTCGCGGCGCGAGAACGCTCAGCGAGACAGCTCGGCCAGATCGGTGTCGAGACTCGCGAGACCAGCGCGCGCCCGGTCGTCGAGCGCGGTGCGCGCTGCGATCAGCTTGCGTGCGTGCTCGAGATCCTCGGAGCGCCCAAAGGTGAGCGCGGCACGCACGCGACCGTCGGCGAGGTACCAGGTCGTGAACTTGCCGTCCTCGTAGGAGCCGCGCACGATCTCCTCGTCCCACTCGTAGGCTGGCCCAACGTACTCGAGCTCGCCCCAGCTCCCGAGCACCGAGTAGAAGTAGGGCACGACCTCGTGGGGGACGTCGCCGCCGAGCATGTTCAGGGCGGCGGTCTTACCGTGGTTGAAGGCGACGTCCCAGTGCTCGATGCGCACGTGGGCGTCGTGGAGCGGGGAGTCGTACTCGGCGATGTCGCCGGCCACGAAGATGCCGGGCGCGGACGTTTCAAGGCGAGAGGAGCACAACACTCCCCCGCGCTCGCCGATCTGAAGGCCGGCGCGCTTGGCAAGCGCGACGTCCGGTGTGACGCCGGCGCCGACGACGACCGCATCGGCGGGCAGTTCAAGGCCGCTCGTCGTCACAACCTTCTGGACGCGACCATCCCCCTCGAAGCGCCCCAGCCCATCCGGGCCGTACACCGCGATGCCGTGCGATTCGAGCAGATCCTGGAAGAAGCGCCCGGCCTGCTTGCCGAAGCCGCGTTCGAGCGTGGCCTCCTCCTGCATCACGATCGTCGCCTGCTTGCCCATCAGGGTCAGCGAGGCGGCGACCTCGCAGCCGATGTATGAGCCGCCGATCAAGACCACGTTCTCGGCGTCGGCGACGCCCTCGCGGATCGTGTCGGCGTTGGAGAGCGTGCGCAGGTAGTGGATCTGCTCGAGCTCGCAGCCGGGCACATTCAGACGACGAACGTTGGCGCCTGTGGCGATCAGCGCCTTGCCGAAGCTGACCTCCTCTTTGCTTGAGAGCTTGGCGCTACGGGCCTGCGCGTCGAGCTCCGTGACGCTCGTACGCGTTAGCAGCTCGATTTTCCGCTCGTCCCACCAGTCGCTTGGCCTGAACAATGGCTCCTCGCGGCTCTCCTCTCCGCGCAGGTACCCCTTCGAGCACTCCGGGCGGTTGTACGGCGGGTCGGGCTCGCGCCCGACGAGCAGGATCTCGCCCTCGGCGCCGGACTCGCGCAGCCAGCGAGCGCAGTTGGCGGATGCAAGGCCACCGCCGATCAGCAGGAACTCGACTTCGCGAGCGCTCATGTTCGGGACGATAGTGAACCTTGGACACGAGCGCGACCCTGCTCAGCCGCCGCCCTACAGCCCCGGGGGGTGGCGCACCGTCCAGTGCGCCCACGTGGGAATGCGGTCGAGGATGCGCCAGCGCGGCCCATCCTCACTGCGGTTCGGGCCAGTGTCGGTGCCGTGGTGGCTCGTGTCCAGGCGCAGTCCGGCAATCACTACGAACACGTGGTCGGTGGGAGATGTTGTTGAATATATGGTCACCCATCTGCCCGGCCCGGGGTCGCCCCAATTGACATAGTTCTGCGCGAGCGGGTTGTCTCGCACGATCTCATCGATCGACCGCACCCCCGAGCGATAGAGAACGTAGTTGAGCGTGCTCGAGCAGTCCTCGTTTATCGCGCCGCGCGGGTCGGGGTGGCCGGCCACCCCGTACGGCAGATCCTGTAGCTCGTTGCCCGCCATCACCATCGCCTGCACCACCCCGGGCGCTTGGCCCGGGATCAGCGCCACATGGCCGTCCGTTGGTGAGAGCATCGCGCGTTCTCCGGCTATGAGCGCCACTGGCGCGGTACTGCCCGTGGCCGTCGCTTCCGATAGCGCCGAGAAGGAAGCTGGCGCGGACGAGCCGCGGTAGAGCGACGCCCAATGCTCGACCTCATCCACATACCAGCCCGCATGGTTGTAAGCGAAGATCGCCTTCCGATAGTCGCGTGGAGCGCCCGAGGCGTGCAGGTAGTTGGCCATGCCGAAGATGGCGTCGGCCGGATCCCAGCGATCGGTCGCGCCATCTCCGTTGCCGTCCACCCCGTACGCGCTCCACGTCGAAGCGAGAAACTGCGCCGGACCGCCGGCGCCGGCCGAGTTGGTCGCCCCGCGCTTCGTGCACGAGGGGTCGGGATCGCGTCCGTGATCGCACTCGACCTTTCCGATACCTGCCAATATCGACCAGTCCAGTCCATACCGCCCAGCCGCCTCCATGTAGAGCTTTAGGTAGTTCGGCGGTATTTCCGCCAGTGCCCTCACAGACGCGCCGTACGCAGCGCCACCCGCGCCCGCCGCGGAGCTCATGGGCATGCTCAACATGACGCCGAGCATGCCGGCGCTCGCCACAAGAGCAGACAGGGCCACCCCAACCACGACGACCAACGCCCCGAGCGCTCCCGTGGGCAAGCCCGCGCCGCGCGCACGCCCACTCGCCGGGCTTCCCCGCTGGGCTATCGACCCGACGCTCAACTCTGCCGCCCTCGCTCCGACCGCCCGGGCCCGCCCCCCGACTGTCCAGGCTCACCTCCCGAGCCCTTCGGCCCCCGTCCCGACTGCGCGGGCCCCCAACCCAATTGGCGCTTGCGCCGTGCCGCGACCTCGCGAGCGTCGTCCATCACGCTCGAGC
>JBARJU010000112.1:0-8308 GCA_049800435.1 Solirubrobacteraceae bacterium | reverse complement strand
ACGCGGGACCGGTGAGCGGTACGGGTAGGACTGGACTGGATGCTCGGGCTATGCCGACCAAGGATCCCGTGGGGCATGTTGCGGGGTTAGCGTCGAATGTTTGCGCGGGACACGCATGTTGCAGGGTGGATAGGCGTGAGGGGAGCTGCTTTGGTAGTTCGACCTTGACATGGCTGATGTTCGATTGGGCGCCCTTGGGGTAGGCGAGTCTCACGAACAGGCTGGCACCGTTCTTGCGGGAGGTGTGAGCGGAGCTGTATGCGTGGAACTTGGGGGCGAAACCCAGTCCCTTGCAACCGGAGACCGCGAAGGGGACCGACAGGCGCGCGACGGCTCCCTGCGCTCCGGTGATGGTGCCTTCGATGTGTTGTTGGGCGCAGTTGGTGGGGTTGAAGATAAACCCAGGCCTGTCGACCGTGACGTTCGCGGTGCGCAGACGCAACGGGATACCGTCGATGACCTGGGGCAAAGGGTCGCTTGTGACGGTCAACGCGGCTGTATGGGTGTCCACGTTGACCATCGAGCGCACGACGACGTTGCCGAGGTTGAAGGGGCCCGCGATAGTCGGCACCACGATCGACAGTCCGAACGGTGCTCCCTTATAGGGTCCCGTGAGGTACAGGGAGCCCTTCTCGTAGAAGGGGTGACCACCGGCACCGGCGGCGACGGTCATCGTGCCGATACGCGACGCTTCAGAACACGTCCCCAGGTCCGCGGCAGGCTCCCCGCACAACGGGATACCCGACAGCGATCCCAACAATCCCGGAGGAGTCGTGACCTGGATCCCCGCCAAATCCTGTTCACGATCTTCCCGACTGAACGTCAACGTCAGCGGGCTGAACTGGCCCGCATTCGCGTTCGATGTCCCCGCGCTAAAACCCGGGGTCAACGGCAACGACGCAGGACACGCCCCACCATCGCCGTCGTAGCTCACGTTGAACGCTGACGAGGGTGTCGCATCCGGTGTTATCGGGGTACTCCACGGCGTGATATCCGTCGTCGTCACGAACTGTCCGCACGCTTGCGGTGTCGCCAGCGCGGCACGTAGTCCGCCCTTGAAGCGGACCAGCAGATCGCTGACCGGCACCTGAGGCGCTTCCTTGAAGACGGTCGTGAGCTGGCCTGTGGTCGTGTTCGCGTAGATCGTGCCCTGCTGCTTGACGACGACACCGGCACCCTGCAATTCGATATACAAATGGAACATGTTCCCGTCCGCAGCATCCGCGTTACTACACGGATCGCAACCAGGCTCCCCGAGAAACACCTGACCCTCCAACGGAGTAGGCAACAACGGCGTAGTGGCCTGCACGCTACCCAGCACCGAACCGTTGGGACACGAGCCGGGCAGCCTCGAGCTCATATCGATCTGCTCAGCCGAGCACGCTTGCTGACCATCGCCGGCAGACGGATTGATAGACATCCCAGAGGGCAACGTGACCGCGACGTTCTTGAACTCAGGCGTCGTCAAGTCCGGCGGTAGCTGCGGAGCCTGAGGCACGCGAATATCCACACTCAGACCAGTCGCTTCGTCTGCCCGCGTCACTTCGGGGGTCACTTCGATCCCGGGGGCGAACTGCAACAAGTTACAACCAGTGATCGACGGGTAAACCGTCGTGCTCTTCACGACCCACGCCGTATCGCTCAAATCAGGCGACCCGTCTGCTGTCCACCGCCCGGGGTTCTGCCACGTATCGGACATCGCACTCGCAACGAGAGGACTCGCAGAGCAATCCACGGGGTTAGTCAGGAACCCGAGCGGCGCGACATCGCTTGAGCCACCACGAAACGAATCGTGACCCGTTTCCCCGGGCACACCCCAAAACGTCAGCGAGACAGCATCCCAACTGGAAAAGAAACGCAAGATCCCCGGCGAGAACACCTGCAACACATAACCATGATCAGACGGAACAGCCGTCGCATAGATCAAGATCGCATGACCGGCGTAATTGAACCCAAACTCCGCCGGATAACCATGCTCGGGAACAAGATTATAGACAACAGGTGTCGCCAGAAACCCGCCGCCCGCGAACTCGAGTTTCCCGTTGGCATCGAGGCTGACAGTCCCCACGGCGCTACTCGCTGGACACTTCGTATAACCACTTGTTTGATCGAGCTGTTTCAATTCTTCCAGTGATGGTTCGAGCTCTCGCTCGGTGCACTGCGAGGCGACCTGTACGTTGCCCACCAGTCCCGGCGGGAGATCCACGACGACGTCCTTCACGTCCTGGGAGGTCGGATAGCCTTCGTGCGCCGCGCTTCCGCTGCCCGGTGCGGCCAGCGCGGAGAACTGAAAGCTCGAGGTCACCCCGAAGGGATGATCGCCGGCCTGCATATCGAGCGAACCGTCACTCCCGCCAAGCCTGAACGAGAAGCTCGACAGCCCCGGCGCCGCCGGCACCGAGCTGACCACGTTCTGAAAGCTCGCGACAGCCGCCAACCCACCACCACCGGACACCTGCACCGCATTCGTCACACTACCCGACAAACCGGGTTCAACAGCAACGTTCAAATAGATCACGATCGATTCGCCCGGCTCCAACACACCCCCGGACGAACAACTGACGCTCAGAACAGAACACTGCACCAGTTGTCTCGTTCTCGTTACTTCTCCTTCGATTGAGTGCGCGGTAATCCCGGCAGGAAGCGTGTCCGTGATCGTGACCGGACTACCGTCAGTCGCCTTGCTACCGGAGTTCGTGACGGTCACCATGTAACGGTTGTAATCCTGGCAAGCACCGCCACAACTGTTGTACGCCACAGAAAAATTCGTCGGTGTCGGATCGGATTCGATCAAATAACCAGGCGAAGCCGTCACCGACCCAAACGCTGACCCCACACCCACCTGAGCTACCACGATCACACAAACCGCTAGAAAAACACGCACGATCCTCACGAGCGACCACCCCCCCGAGAAACGCGACCGGACACCCCTGCGCCCTCTCGCTTGCGCCCGCTGGCCGTGCCCCTACGCCTCTTCCTCGCCTTGTGCCTCGGCTTGGGCTTGGGCTTGGGCTTGGGCTTGCTCTTCGCCACCGTCGAGGATTCCGTGATCGAAGGTACGAGATTTTCCCCGCCGGCCTGGAACTCGGAGCCCGGGGACAACAACACCGGAGCACGAGCCAACGGACCCTGGCACGAATCCCCCTCGCACGGCGGCGGCGAAACTTGTTCGACGAACCCACCACCGACACGTGCATCGTAGAGATCTTCCTGATCGTCGGTATCCCGCGCGACAAGCCGATCGTACGTCGTGAAGAACACGTCCGTGCCCGACGGAGAAATATAATCCAGGAACCCACCACCCGAGCTGGACCCACTATGCGTGTCCTGCCCATCGGAGATCAGCGCTAGGTTACCTTCACGATATTCATACACATTCGCCACACCGTTCACAGCCTGCGGCACGAGCGGATTTTCGCTTTCGAAGTACACGGCGCCGTCGTCGGCGACCATCGCGTTGCGGACACTGCCGGTGTTCCCGTTCTGGTTGTAACCGTCCTGGCCGACCGAAACACGCACGACACCACCCGTCACAGAGTCGTACTCGAACTCCTGGGCCACGCTGCTCAGATCGTCGGGCGTCAGATGCGCAGCGCTCCCAAAAACGACAAACCGACCATTCTGCGACACATACGAGACCCCGCTGACATCCACGTGCGGGAGCACAAACACGGTCCGTCCATCCGGATACTGCGCGTCGCGCTCATACAGGTACAGGTTGCTCTGACCCACCTGCGCTTCCTGACCCAGAGCATCCGGAGTCCTGGTCAACACACCCGACGCGTAGAAATACACGTGCGAACCATCGGGGCTCAAATTCACGACGCTTTCGACACCCGCCGTCGGGTTCGAAACCGTCGAGTCGCCACCGGATACACGTACGATCCGCTGACCGGGTTCCCTAGCGAAATCGTATTCGTACAAGTTGTTGCTCGAGTCACCGCCCAGCAACTGTTGACTCGTCAAGAACAACACTCGCGAACCATCACGCGACATACCCACGGCAACCGCGTTCTGACGCACACCCTTCGCGACATCACACACAGAGCAATCTTCTCCGGAAGGCTCAGACACCGAAACCGTATGCGCATCGGCCAACCCGTTATCGACCCGCGCATAGATTTCACTCACCGCCGGAGACGACCCACACACCGCGGGCACAAACAAAACCTTATTCCCATCTTCGGAAACGCCATACCTGGTCGCGGTGATTTCCCCAGCCCCAGCCAAGCTCGTGCCGCACTTGCTGATCAAGTGCGTACTTCCTTCACCACCGCTCACCCCGACCAGCAGTGGTTCCTGATTACCAGTACCTACGTACTCGTACAAGGATTCATCGCCGAGCGCCGTCGTATCACCCGGCCAATGCTCTTCCTTCATCGAAAAGAGCACCCTCGATAGATTACTTGAGGACGCTCCTCGAAAATCGAAATAGTCCCTAGCGAACCGAGTCGCCTTGAGCGGTGACGGCAAGACCGGCCCCACCTCAGAAAGAGGACCATTCAAACTCCGAACGTAGAAATTTGCAGGCAATTCAGCGAAACTGGCTCCGGCTCCGGCGGCTTCAACCTGTACCGTCGTCGACGCGATCCACAGATTTTCGGAGAGATCGGAGCTCGAGAATGGAGAAATGGCATCCGGATACTGCGACGCAGGCGGACTGACAGCCGTCGTCATCCAGCCTGACCCACCACGCGAGAACACATACGACTCCCCATTACTGAGATACGCACCCTCCAATAGGAGGTGACTATCTTCGGCCCCTGCGAACACACCGATACTTTCACCCTCCACCCGCGACCCATCCACGGCAAGCGTCGGCGACGCAAGTCCCAGCGCCACGTAGACAGGGAACCCCTCCTTATACGGCGGCGTCACCATCTCATACGCACGGCAATCCGGAAGACGCGACGATGGGCCACTGCGAAGGACCGCGTTTGGGCAGCTGTCTGCCAGCGTATCCGCCGGGAGAACCAGTGAACCGACCAGCACGAGCGAGCACAGTGAAGACGCAAGTCCAACGATCCCCCGGAGCATGGACGGCCCCATCACCGCATCTCTTCCTGGGATGAACACGGGCCGGCGCCCGAGTGGGACATCGCGGCCACGGATACTCCCTCGAAGGCAGCGAAAAATTGCATGCAAAACTCAGGCTCCCCCATAGAAGCGACCCGCTCCCTCTCCAAAACGCTGGCTGGCTGCGACAGATAACCCGCTGGGGTAACCGAGCCAGACCTATTTATGCCTGGCGCCCCAAAGGGGGATGCCATGACATGAACAACTCTATACCGAAGTGACAGCAAAAGTCAACCCCTCCGGGAAAACTTTTCCATGACCTTCGAGAACGTCGATATTTGCGGGATGTCTGTCCCTCGTCTGGCCCTTGCGGCGACATCGGACGGAGCATCAGTCGCGCTGCCGAGAGATGACAGAGCCGCCTTGGTGGTGGGATACGCGAGGCGACGAAGGCCCTCCGGCCACGCCGGGCGATCGAGGCACGGCCAGACGCCCGCGGGCCCCGTACAATCCAACCGTGGCGGACAACGACCCCCGCACCTGGATTCTGACGGCCTCCCCTGAAAACCACGAGGCCACGAGGGCGCACGGGTTCTCGGCGATCGGGATCAAGGAGCGCAACCGTCCCAGAGCGCTTCAGATCGAGCAGGGCGACCGGATCGTCCTCTACCTCACGAAGGTGATGGCCTTCGCCGGCAGCATCCTCGTGACCGGCGAGATGTACGAGGACCGCACCAAGCTGTGGCCCGGGAAGCCGGGCAAAGCCGACGCCTACCCGTGGCGCTTTCCCACCCGCCCCGAGCTGGTGCTCGAAGAGGACCAGTGGGTCCCGGCGGAGACACTCGCCGCGGAGCTCGAGCACACCCGCAAGTGGCCGGCCGAGCATTGGAAGCTTGCCTTCCAGGGCCAGCTGCGCACGGTCTCCGAGGCAGACACGAAGCTGCTGCTCGAGCGGATGGGGGCAGCAGCCGCCACGCGCGCATGACGCGCCTGGGACGTGCCTGGGGCTCGCTCGAGCCCGAGCAACGCCTCGCCGCGGTGGCGGCCCTGGCGCTGCTCCTGACGATGTTCTTCCCGTGGTATGAGCTGCAAAGCTTGAATCGCAAGACGGGGGCGATCGACTCGCGCTCGATCAGCGCCTTCGGCGACGTGTCGTTCGTCGAGGCGGCCGTGTTCCTGGTGGCGGCGGGGGTGGGCGCACTGTTGTTCGCGCGTGCCGAGCGCCGCGACTTCCACATGCCCGGCAGCGACGGCACGGTCGTGATGGTGGCCGGCGGGTGGGCGGCGCTACTGATCTTCTACCGCGTCTTCTCAAGGCCCGCGGGCCACGGCTACCCGGTAGGGATCCAGTGGGGCTTCTTCCTGGCGTTCGTGGCCGCCGGGGTGCTCACATACGCGGGCTGGCGCATGCGCGCCACCGCCACCCCTGAGCCGCCGCTAATGCGCTCGCGCACGAGACGCCGACCGGCGACCGGCGAGGACATCACGGTCGTCGCACCATCGCCCCAGCGCGCGGAGCGCTCGACACCCGTGGCCGCGCACCCGGCCGAGCCCTCCGAGGAGACCACCCACGTGGTGGCGCGCGGTCCACAACGCGCACAAGGCTCAGCCCCGGTAATGGCGGATCGCCCACAATCGCCGCCAAGAACGAACCCATCCCCTCCAATCCAGCAAGCCTCCCCTTCATCCTCCCCGCCCGCGGCGACGCGACGGGCGGCGGGATCGCGACCGAGGCGCCCCCGCTACCCCCCGAAGCCCTCGGATCAACTGTCGTTCGAGGACCAGCCGCCTGAGCGGGACGAGCGGTAGGTGACCCCTATCATTCCCCCGACGATGCCCCCTGAGGGACCCAACTCCTCCGCCGAGGTCGCCGCGGGCCTGAGCGCAGTCGGCTACCTCCCGAACGAGTCGACCGCGCTCGTGGCGTACCTGGCGACGAAGCTCGGCAAGCCCGTGCTCGTCGAGGGCCCCGCCGGCGTCGGCAAGACCGAGCTCGCGAAGGCGCTCGCACGCTATCTCGGGCGCGAGCTGATCCGCCTGCAGTGCTACGAGGGCCTCGACGAGGCCAAGGCCCTGTACGAGTGGAACTACCGCAAGCAGCTCTTGCGCATCCAGGCCGAGGCCTCAGGCACCGGCTGGGAGGCCGTCCAGGAGGACATCTTCGGCGAGGAGTTCCTGCTCGCGCGACCGCTGATGAGCGCGATCGCCTCGGAGCAGCCAGTCGTGCTGCTGATCGACGAGATCGACAAGACCGACCAGGAGTTCGAGGCGATGCTGCTGGAGGTGCTCTCAGACTTCCAGATCTCGATCCCCGAGCTCGGCAAGGTCACCTCGACGACCCACCCGGTGGTGCTGCTCACCTCCAACAACTCGCGCGAGCTCACCGAGGCGCTCAAGCGCCGCTGCCTTTACCTGTGGCTCGACTACCCCGAGCTCGAGCACGAGCTTGCGATCGTCAGGCTGCACGCTCCCGACCTCTCCGAGGCCGTGGCGCGGCGGCTCGTCGAGGTGGTCGGGATGGTGCGCGACCTGGATCTCAAGAAGCCCCCGTCGATCGCCGAGTCGATCGACTGGGCGCGCGCGCTGCTGTTGCTCGGCGCCAAGGACATCGACGCCGACATGTTCAACGACACGATGTCGGTGATCGTCAAGCACCGCACCGACATGGACATCGTCGCCGAGCGCGTCGGGCTGAAGCTAGCGGAGAGGGGCGCGGCCCAGGAGGTTGCGTCCGAGTCCGGTGAGATTGCGCCGGCCAATGCCCAGCCCGCCTAATCCCCTCCCGTCGCGTCCCACCGTGCCAGGCGGCCGCCCGCCCGACACTCCGACCGTCGAAGCAGGTCCTCCTGAGGGAATGGCGGCCCGACTCCTCGAACTTGGCGAGCAACTGCGCGCCGAGGGCGTCGCCGTCGGCACCTCGGAGCTGCTCGACGCGTTCGCGGTGTTGCGCGAGATCCCGTGGACCTCGCAGGGCGACTTCCGTGAGGCGCTGGCGGCCACGCTTGCCAAGAGCCAAGAGGACAGGCACACGTTCGAGCTGGTGTTCGACCGCTTCTTCTTCAGGGCCGTCGAGATCGAGTCGGTGCGCCAGGGGATCGATGAAGGCGACGGGTCGCGGTCCGACCTGGCTGACCTCTCTGAAAACGAATTGGACGCGCTGCGCCGTCAGATTGCCGCCGCCCTGCGAGACGGAGCCGAGGGCGCGATGCGCGACCTCGCGCGCATGGCGATCGCCGCGTTCGGCCAGCGGGAGCAGGGCTCGGGCGTGATCGGCGTCGACGTGCAGCGCATC
>JBARJU010000111.1:0-3400 GCA_049800435.1 Solirubrobacteraceae bacterium | reverse complement strand
GGGCAGCGCCGTGAAGAGGATCTGAACCGAGAAGGATGCCGTCCCGCTCGGGCAGCCTCCACCGGAGCCTGAGGCACCCGAGGATCCCGAGGCTGCCCCCGACTTCGTGGAGCTCTGCAGTTGCACTTCGCTGGCGCCGTCCATGAGTCGCAGGCGCTGTAGCGTCTGGGCCACGACCGACTGGCCCTTGGCGCAACCGGTGAGCGTGAACACCGGTGTGCTCCCCGGCGGGGTGCTCGAAGCCGGGATTGCGCCCGCGGCGCTCGCCGGCACGCTCGATCCCGATCCGGTCGTCGAGCCGACCGTGCCATGCAGCGTGCTCAGGGCGGTGCCGGCGGGCAGCACACGGCCGAGCTCATGCAGCACGTGCGACCAGTCAAAGCGCGCCTGAACGAGATGGGAGACAGTTGCGGTCCGCTGGTCGGCCATAGTGACGAAGCTTGTGTAGGGGGCGAGCGCCCCGGTACGGACTTCGACGGCGCTGGTCTGCGCGTCCAGGCTCGCGACCTGCCCGGCTTGGCTGGATATCTGATGATGCGCGCTTCCGTACAGCGCGACGAGCACCGCGAGTCCGGCGAGCATCCCGAGCACTATCAGCGCGCCCCCACCAGAGCGTCCGGTGTAACTGCCGGCGCCTTGACGCTGCTCGCCCGGGATCAGGTTGACAGCCTTCATCGCGGCGCCTCCTCGACAGCGAGTCCGGCGGATATCGCCAGGAGCTCGGCGGGCACCGAGCCGGCGGAGCCCTCCTCGAGCAGGCCGACCGTCTGCGGGACGACCGGCACCCGGAGCTCTCGTTGGAGGGCCGTCGCAAAACCGGATATCTGCAGGGCGGGGCCGCTGAGCACGACGCTCGTGACCTCGCCGCCACCGTCTTGGGAGCGATGGAAGTCAAGCGAGTTGCGCACCTCTCCCGCGATTTCGCGCACGCCGGCGGCAAGCACAGGCCGGACATCGATCGTGGACGGCTCCTTGGTCGCGGACCACTCCTCGTGCTCGGCGGACTCGGCGGACTCGGCAGGCTCAAGCGGCGGGGGCGTGGGCGTCTCATCCAAGTCGACGGAGGCCAACAGGTCGCGCGCGTCCTGTAGCTTGACGCCATTGCGCTCGGCGACATCGGCGGCCATCGACTCGAGGCCGCCGCCGACGACTCGCGTGAAGCGGCACAGCGCCCCCTCGGCGATCGCCATGTTCGTCAGGCCGCCAACGTTCAGGTAGAGCACGCGGCCCGCGTGCTCTTCGTCGAGGCGATGCAAAGAACGGATCAGTGCGAATGCGGACAGGTCGACGCCTTCGGGACGAAGTCCGGCGGCGCGGACCGCGGCGAGCAAGCGCTCGATCATGTCGCGTTGGGCCGCGACCACGATCACGCGCTGGCGCGGGCCGGCGGGCGTGTCGATCACCCCGAGCGCATGGAAGTCGAGCACGGCGTTGTCGAGCGGCATCGGCACCTGATCCTCGGCCTGGAAGCGAACCGCCGTCGCCAGTTCCTTGCGATCGGTGATCGGCGGCAACTCCAGCGTGCGCAGCACGGTGCGCTGATTGGCGACCCCGATTCGCACGCGCTTGTCCATGCGGGAGTCACGGAACATCTCACGCAGCGTCGTGGTGAGCGCAACTCCGTCGAGGACCTCGCCCTCGCGAACCGTGTCGGGTGGCAGCGGCGCGCCCGCGGCACGCTGCACCAGGATCGAGCCGTTCACGCGCGCCTGCACCGCGGTCACGTAACCCGGCTGGATGTCCAGGCCCACGAGCGTCGAGCCGCTTCGCGAACGTCCGCCGGCGACGAATTTCAGCTTGGGCTTGGAGATCGAGCGCATCTTGGTCTTGGTCTCTGGCGTGACGGCGTCGCCCGCGGGCGGCTCCGGCGGCGCATCGACCACGATCGAGGTGGGCCTTAGCAGGCTCTGATCCGCGCTGGTCATCTGTCCAGGTTGCTTGGGGGACATCAGCCGAGGAATTGGGTCGTGTACCAGTGCACGAGCGGACCGCCGACGAAAACCGCGACGAGCGACCCGAAGGCGAGGAAGGGGCCAAACGGGACGGCGGTCTTGCGCGCCTCGCGAGCTCCGGTGCGCGCGGCTATGAGGGCGCCGAAGAGCACGCCGGACAGGAGCGCGATCAACATCGCGGGGGCGACGGCGCTGCCGAGGAAAAGACCCATGACGCCGGCCAGCTTCACGTCACCCATGCCCATGCCTCCGGGGTATGCGAGCGCGGCGAGCAGCAGGGCTCCGCCGGCGGCCGCGCCGGCGATCAGACGCGCCGGCTCCCCACTGGGATCGAGCGCCGTCCCGATGGCGAGCGCGAGCACCGCGCCGAGCGCGGTCAGCTTGTTGGGAATAATGCGATGCTCGACGTCGATCGAGGCGATCGGTACGAGCAGCAGGATGAAGGTGACGTTCAGGGCGATCGTCGCGGCGCTACCGCCGGCGAGGACCGCCCCGACGCACAGCAGCGCTGTCAGCGACTCCACGAGCGGGTAGCGCTTTGAGATGGCAGCCGAGCAGTTGCGGCAGCGTCCGCGCAACAGCAGCCACGAAAGCACGGGCACGTTGTCGTAGGGCTTAACCCCCACCCCACACGAGGGGCAGTGCGATGCCGGGCGCACGAGCGACTCGCGGCGGGGCAGCCGGTAGACGACGACGTTCAGGAACGATCCGATCAGCGCTCCGAACAGCCCTGCGAAGGTTGCGGTCTCCATGGACGACTGATCGGCGCGCATGGCCTCGCACTTGAGCGACGCTGCAATTGGACGCCCAAAGTCCGATCGCGGCAGCTGAGGCGTCGGGCCAGACCTTGGCGGCAGAACGCAAAGGACGGCTGAGAGGCCGCCCGCTTTGTCAAGTCTCTGCGGGTGCATGGCCCACAGCACGGCTACCAGCTGCCTGTCGGGCAACCGCCCTTATTGGATTCGGTAGCGGCTTTGCATGTGCGCGTGACCACGCCTTTCGCGTTTGTGATCGTGAATTCGTCGCCCGTGGGCTCGGCAGTCGCGGTCACTTCATAGCCTTGTCCCGATTCGATTGCTTTCGCGGCGCTGATCCACGCGTCTTTTCCGTCGTTTGCGATCAACAACGATTTTTCGTTTTCCCGCAAGACGCTTGGGGCCGTGATGGCCGAGAAGGTGCCATTGTTGTCCGTGCCAACCGTCTCGGCCGTAGTTTGCGCCGTGCGCGCGAGCTCCTTGGCTGAGGCATCGTCGGCCTTGCCCTTCTGGTTCAGGAAGGAAGGGATCGCGATCGCGGCCAGAATGCCGATGATCATGATCACGACCAGCAGCTCGATAAGCGTGAAGCCCGACTCCTCTCTCGCCAGCCTATGTGGTTGAGGTCGCACCGGCAACTCCTGTCGTGAACTGAGAAAGAATGCATGTGGGGGCGGCCCGATGGCCGCCCCC
>JBARJU010000110.1:0-1749 GCA_049800435.1 Solirubrobacteraceae bacterium | reverse complement strand
GCGCGGGACCTCGCGGCGATTCGACGGGCCGCGAGCCGCTATCGGAGCGGCGGTGGGAGCGTCATGCGGTCGCGCCGGCGGCCGAGAGCCCAGCGGCCGCGCGCAAGGCCTCGGCCTTGTCTGTCTTCTCCCATGTGAAGTCGTGGTCGTCACGACCGAAGTGGCCGTAGGCGGCGGTCTTCTGGTAGATCGGACGGTGCAGTTTGAGCTCCTCGCGAAACGCGCCGGGGCGCAGGTCGAAGTGCTCGTCGACGAGCCGCGCGATCTGCCCGCGACCGATCTTCTCGGTGCCGAACGTCTCGACCATCACCGACACGGGGTGCGCGACCCCGATCGCATATGCGACCTGCACCTCGGCGCGGTCGGCCAGGCCGGCGGCGACGATGTTCTTGGCGACCCAGCGCGCGGCGTAGGCGGCCGAGCGATCGACCTTGGAGGGATCCTTGCCGGAGAATGCGCCGCCGCCGTGGCGGGCCATGCCGCCGTAGGTGTCGACGATGATCTTGCGCCCTGTGAGCCCACAATCGCCCATCGGCCCGCCGATCACGAAGCGCCCGGTCGGGTTTACGAGGAAGTTCTTCATCAGCTTCTTCTCGTCGTAGAGCTCGGCCGGCAGCACCGGGCGCAGCACATGCTCGAACAGGTCTGGCTTGATCAGCGACTCCGAGTCGATCCCGTCGGCGTGCTGGGTCGAGATCAGGATCTTTTCGATCTCCACCGGGCGTCCGTCCTGGTAGCGCACGGTCACCTGTGTCTTGCCGTCGGGGCGCAGGTAGGGCAGTACCTCGCCCTTGCGCACCTCGGCCAAGCGCTTTGAGAGCTTGTGCGCCAGGGAGATCGGCAGAGGCATCAGCTCCTCGGTCTCGTTCGATGCGTAGCCGAACATCATTCCCTGGTCGCCCGCGCCGGCGATGTCGAGCTCGTCCTCATCGGCGGGATCATGGCGGGTCTCATAGGCCGAGTCGACGCCCTGGGCAATGTCCGGAGACTGCTTGTCGATCGCATTGATGACCGCGCACGTGTCGCAATCGAAGCCGTAAGCGGCGTTGTCGTAGCCGATCTTGCGCACCGTCTCGCGCGCGACGTGCTGGATATCCACGTAGGTATCGGTCGAGATCTCGCCGGAGACGACGATCAGGCCGGTATTGACGAGCGTCTCGCAGGCCACGCGACCGTACGGGTCGTCCGTGAGCACGGCGTCGAGCACACCGTCTGAGATCTGGTCGGCGATCTTGTCGGGGTGGCCCTCCGTGACCGACTCGGAGGTGAACAAGAACTCGTTATCGGAATGGTGGCTCATGGCTTGGGGGTCGGCTCCACGGTCGAGGCTTGAAGTTACGCGGAAGTCTATGCGTTAAGCCGACCCGGAACCTCGATCGAGATTTCCCGCCGCGCGACTCGCGCGAGGACGGCGAGCTCGATCGAAAGCGACGCTGGGAGAGCGGCGCTATGCCACCCGGGTGCGGGTGCGCGCGTCCGTACGAGTGCCACGCTCGACGAAATCGATGATCAGCGGCACCCCATCCATGCCGTAGCGCGCACGCAGTCGGTTCTCGATGAAGTAGGCATAGTCGCGAGTTACCCGCGCACGCGAGTTGACCTGGATCGCAAAGCGCGGGGGGCGCTCCTCGATCTGGGCCATGTAGATCAGCTTCAGGCGGTGCTGGCCGGAGCCGCGGCGCGTGCCGACGGGCGGCTGGCGCGCCTGCACGGCCTCGGCGAGGAAGCGGTTGAGCTCGGGTGTCGGGA
>JBARJU010000109.1:0-10631 GCA_049800435.1 Solirubrobacteraceae bacterium | reverse complement strand
ACCTCACTCCAAACGCCAGAACGCCCACCGCCAGCCCCACGAGCGCCCGTGACGCACAAACGTCCGCCACAGGACGCCCGGCACAGCCCAAACGTGAACAAGGTCCACGTTCAAACGTGAACACCTCTGAGGGTGAGCGACGGGATTCGAACCCGCGACCGCCGAGACCACAACCCGGAGCTCTACCAACTGAGCTACGCCCACCACGCTGGTAGTCGGAAGTCTAGCGACGTGTAGGCAGCGTTCGCGGTACGCGAGGTGCCACTTTGACGCTCCAAGCCTCGCTGGAGCCCCGCGAACATCAACGCCGACTATGTCCTGCGAAGCAGCACTGCTGGGGAGCCCCCTGTGCCCGTCCAGCCGACCACAGAGCCCATCGCTCGCTCGGACTGCTCGCCGGGCTCGCACGGCTCGGCCTTGCCGCTCCCGCGGGCCGCCAGAAGCACCACGAGCCCAGATTCGAGAAGCGACCCAATGGCGAGTTCCGCCAATCTCAGACAATCGCTCGCGGGACGGTCGGGGTAGCGCTCACTGGCGATCTGCCACGCGATCGCAATCGGCACGGGCTCCTCGCCGAGCTTGGCCAGCGTTTCGAGGCCAAGCGAATCGGCCGCCAAGCGCGTGTCGAGCGACGCGACGAGATTGGGCCTCGGATCGAGTCCGGCGCCCCGTCCGGCGGAGAACCCCGCTCCCGTGGCGCCCGCAAGTCCACTAGCACCGGCGAGACCAACCGCCCGCGCAGCCGTCTCGTCAGTGTCGTTCGCTGCCGCGCGCGCGGCAGCCAGCAGATGCTCGGTGACGTCATCGCCCCGACGCTCGGCGTTGCGCCAACCGCGGCCCATTGAGAGCTCCCCGACCGGCAGTTGAGGCCCCTCGATCACGGTCAGATTGGCCTGATGAGGATTCCACTTGCGTTCCCCCAGCTCGATCCACTCTCCTCGTGCCCAAGCATCGAGAATGGTCTCCCGCAACTCTCGCTCGGTGAGGTTGAAACGGCAGAAGTTGTGCGGAAACTGACGCAACTCGACGTGATACACGCCCTAAGCCTCGCAAATCGCCACCTGGAAGGCTTGGATGTTCAGGAGCCGGAGCCCGTCGGACTGGCGCAGTCAGCGGCGTGAGCTGCACCTCCCAGATGTCTGGTTCGACGGCACACCATCCGAGAAAGCCAAGCGGGGGACCGAGGAATCGAACCTCGAGCAAGGGTTTTGGAGACCCCCATGTTACCGTTACACCAGTCCCCCAAAAGGGCCGATTTGCAGGCCATTTTGGTAATGCGTGGAGCCCTCGCCGGAAGTTGCCGCTCGAATCGTGCGCCGGCCATGTCGAGCGAATCGGGTGGGTATGCGACCGATGCTCCGCCCCTCAGGATACTCTTGGAGGACGATGCTCGGACGCTTGGCGACACTCGCCGCTGTACTCACTCTGGGACTGGCGCCCGGCAATGCCGCCGCCGCACCCAGGGATGTGGCCTCGACGCACGCCTATCTCGTCGCCGCCTACACCGCGCTGCATGCCACCGTGACCAAATGGTCGGCCGTCGAAGCGAGCCTCCATAAGCTCGACCTCAGGTTCCACGCCGAATGCGCCAACGTGGGCGCCGGCTCGCCCCAGAGCGACGAAGAGCAGAAGCTGAGCTCGGAGGTGGCGGGGGCACTGTGGGCGACCAGCTACCACACCGACGCGAAGATCGTGCAGAGGTTCGTGAGGGCGGTGAGCCCTCTCAGGTGGAGCAACCCCGCGATCACGAGCAGCGCACACAGGTACGCGACCGCGCTGCACGAGATGACCATGCTGCCGATCCCGGACCTGTGCGGCGACGTGCGCTCTTGGGCCGCTGATGGCTTCAAGGCCGTGTCCGCCAGCACCGAGCAGTACGACCGGCGCGTGGAAGCCATCGTAGTCAAAGAAGTCCCCAGGCGACTGCTCGCCCCGTACGTTCAACCCTCCGACAGGGGCCTACGGACTCGCGACGAACATCTTGCCACCCGCTTCGAAGAACTCGAATTCACGCATGGCCAGGACGACTGGAACATGTTGCTCGAAACGCTCGCTCTGAACCAGTAGCACCGCCCCCGCGCCAGGCGTTGTGCCGCGGTGAGATTCTGAGCCTGCCTGCGCACGTCACCCGGCCGCTGTAGCCCCAAACGGCATCGGGTCGATCTCCGCGCGAACGCGCGTATTCGACCGACCGCGCCAAGGCTCAAGCAAGGCGGCCAATCGGTCGAAAAGGTGTCCAGACGACCCAAGGACACTCTTGTGACTTTTCGCACATACTTTTGGCATAGGGCAGGGCAGGACGACGGCTTCACGCTGATCGAAGCGCTCATGGCGGCGGTCATATTGATCGTCGGTCTGATCGGACTGCTCGGCCTGGTCGACATCTCGGTCAGGGCCAGTGCGAGCACGCGCGCACGAGAGGGAGCGACGAGCCTGGCGCGCGAGATCCTCGAGGACGCGCGCACGATCCCGTACGCGCAGCTCTCGCCCACGTCGATCGAAAGCGAACTACAGGCGATGAATGCGCCGACGTACCCGCTGAAGGATGAATCGGCGGCGCCCGGCTGGCAGATCGTGCGGCGCGGGGTCACCTACACGGTCGCGGTGAAAGAGTGCTCGCTCGACGACCCCAAGACGGGGGCCGGGGCGCACGAAGGCACGTTTTGCAAAGACCCCGGAGAAAAAGAAGAAAACGAAGACCTGAAGCGAGTAACCGTCGAAGTGAAGTGGTCCGCGCTGGGCAGGACGCCCGTCGTGAAGCAGGTCTCGACCCTCACCGCTGCGGGCGAGGCGATCGGACTGAGCGCCACCAAACTGGAACTGATCGAACCGGAAAAATCGACGGCGCCCGTGATCACCAACGCCGCGACCGAAAAACTGGTCTTCTCCGTATCCGCCCCCGCGTCCACCACAGCGGTGAGCTGGTCGCTAGACGGCACCACCCAGACGTCCGCGCCCACGCTCAGCAAAGGGACGGAATGGACGTTCACCTGGGGGCCGATCGCCGCGCTCTCCGACGGCACATACCAGGTGTCCGCGCAGGCGATCAACGCGAAGGGCGTGTATGGGCCGCCCGTCACGATCTCGGTGCAGCTTATTCGCCACGTCCCGGCGGCGCCGAAAAACATCAAGGCCGGCTTCAACAAGGTCTTCCAGAGCGGCGCGCCCACAGAAGTGGCGGAGCTCCAGTGGCAGGCCAACTCGGAACTCAACGTGATCGGCTACCGCGTCAAGCGGGCAGGCGAAGTCTGCCCGGGCGGCGGGGGTTTGAGCCTTGCCACCTCGTGTATCGACTCAAGCCCCCCAGCCAAGACCGCGTCCGCGGCGGAACGGACCTATTCGATCGCCGCGCTCTACCTCGACTCCAAAGGCGTCGTGCAGGAAGGCGCAACAGCCTCGTTCACGCTCAGCTCGACTCCAGAAACGCCGAACGCTCCAACAGGGCTCAAAGTCACAAAGAACGCAAGCGGCTCGGTGACCCTGGAATGGTCAGCGCCATCTGGTGGTCCGGCGGTGGCGTTCTACCGTATCTACCGCGGGTCGAAGAACTATACGAGCCGCTACGCTACAGCGTTCGCGAGTCCCTACACGGACACCGAAGCGAGCGAACCTCACCAATACTGGGTCACCGCGGTCAGCTCAACGCTCACCGAGTCCTCGCCCTTCCTGGGACCGGAAAGCGGATGATGCGAGCGCGCGAGGAGGACGGCTTCACGCTCGTCGAGCTGCTCGTCGCGATGGCGATCACCGTGATCGTGTTCGGCGCGACGCTGACGGTGCTGGACATCTTTCAAAGCAACAACCGCTTCGACCAGCTCCGCAACGAAAATCAAGACAACGCCCGCACCGCGATCGACCGCCTCTCACGGCAGCTGCGCGACGTGATCGCTCGGACGACCTCCACCGGGATCGTGCCTGGCGCGCTCGAAGAAGCCGAACCATACTGGATCACGTTTGAGACGGTCGACACCACGAAAGCCACGAGCGGCGCGAACGCGAACAACGCGATGAGGGTGCGCTACTGCCTGGACGACTCCAGCCCGACCAACGAGATCCTATGGGAACAGATCCGCCGCTGGGAAGAAGCTGAATCGCCGAAACTCCCCAGCTCGACGGCCTGCCCCGACCTTACCGCCGGCGATTGGAGCACCACGACCAAGGCCGTCCAGAACGTGACCAACAAGATCGGCGGGCGGCCGAACCAGCCCCTGTTCGTCTACTCGGCTCATGAAACCCCAGAGATCCTCTCGGTGGAGATGAACCTGCTCACAAACGTCAATCCTGGCCATCCGCGGCCGGGGGAAAGTCAGCTCACGAGCGGCGTGTCGCTGCGCAACGCAAACCGCCAGCCGGATGTCGCTTTCACGGCCACCGCGGAAAACGAATACGTGAAACTCAACGCCTCGGCGTCGCGCGATCCCGACGGATTGGCCCTCACGTACAAGTGGAAGGAAGACACAAAAGTGCTTGAAACTACTTCCCAGCAGTACACGAGCCCGGAAAAGCTCAGCGCGGGCAGTCACATCTTTAAGCTGGAAGTCACCAACCCCGGTGGCCTGTCGGCCTGCTCAGAAGTCAAGGAAGTCACAAAATCTTCAAGCGCCAAGGAATCGAGCGAAATCTCATGTCCGATCTGACCTCGCGGAAAAACGATCGTGCTATGCCGCGCGCACGCGACGAGCAGGGGGTCGCGCTGGTGGCGGCGATCATCCTGCTGACGGTGATCATGGGCCTCGGCCTCGGCCTTCTACTGTTCACCGACAACCAGCAGAAAGCCTCGGTCCGCGAGCAGGCGAGCGAGTCGGCCTTCAACCTCGCCGAGGCGGCGCTCAACGCCCAGGTCGGCCAGCTCTCACGCCGCTGGCCCAACACCGAAAAAATCGGCGAAGAATTCCCGACCTGCACCTCGACCACGAGCACCTCGACGAACGGCTGCCCCTCCACCGCCGGCATGAACGCGGGATACCCGGCCGCTGGAGGCGCCTCCTGCCCGGCGGGTACGGCGACAGAGGCATGGGGATCGCCGCTCACCAACAGATGGACCACTTACGTTCGCGAAGACGTGGGCGGATCCCCCAACTTCAACTCCACGACCGAGCGGACAGCGCCCGTCTGGGACGAACACAAAACAGGCAAGCTGTGGGTGCGCTCGGTGGGGCTCGTGCAGTGCCACGTCGTGTCGGTCGTAACGCTCGTCTCCCGGCAGGAAGTCACCGTGAGCTTCCCCGAAAACGCCGCCACCGCCAACTGGTTTGAAACCAGCAACAAAGGCAACAAGACGATCGTCAACACCAAGGGGCCCAAAGCGTCAAAAAGCGGGAAGGTGAGCATGCGCTGCAATGGGTTCAAAAAGACCGAAGAATGCGAAAAATGGGACAAGTCAAAGGAACAGGTGTCGCCCGACACCACCGGCGCCGGTGGAAGCCCCAGCCCAACGCTCTCCGCCACCCAGCTCGAAGCCCTCAAGCAACAGGCGGAATCCGCCGGCACCTACTATTCCGCCGGGAAATGTCCCGAAAGCCCGGAAGCGGCCGACGGCCTCCCCGCCTACGTGGAAGGCCCCTGCGAACTGAGCTACACCAAAGGAACCGGCAACACCGAAGAAAAACCCGGCTTCCTGGTCCTCGTCAACGGAACGCTGACGCTCAACGGCAACAGCCAATACTTCGGCGTGGTGTACGCGCTCGACAAGCAGGAATCCTCGGGCATCGTGGTCGAACTCCACGGCTGCAACCGCCTCATCGGCGCCATCGACATCGACGGCAACGGCGGGATCAACTTCGGGTCCTGCAGCGAAAACTTCGTCTACGATCCCACCGCGATCAAAAACCTGAAAGGCTCCGCCGGCGCGGCGCCCACCCGCAACAGCTTCCGCGTCCTGCCCGCCGGCCAGTGATCGCCGAGGCGGTCAGCTCCACATCCAACCGATCCATGGTGTAGTTTCGAAATGTGGCGAATTCACAAGACGGCGCCCCCTCCCAACACCCGGACCTGCTCGCGGCGGTCGTCCTACATACCCTCGTGACGGAGGGGCGCGAGGGCTTTACGCCTGCACGTGTTGCGCTCGCTTGCGAGCGCGACCCAAACACTCACGCCGACATGGAGGAGACCGAAGCCGCCCTGACGCTACTGGTCGACGACGGCTTGGCCGAGTGTGAGGATGGCCTCTACAGGCCGACCCGCGCAGCCGTGCGTGCCGGCGAGCTGAGCTTTTGAGCACACCCGCCGGTCACAAGCCCGCCCTGCACCGCCAGGCCTCGCCGGACGGACAGGCCCGCCCGCCGACTACCGCACCCCGTCGAGCAGAACGACCGGGCTCAACCGGAGCGCGCGCGCCAGCTTCAAGACGGTACGCAGGTTCGGTTCGCGCCCGCCGCGCTCGTACACGGAGATCGCTGCACGGTCGACCTCAGCCTCATAGGCGAGCGCCTCCTGGGAGAGGCCGGCCCCAGTGCGCACGGCGCGGAGATTCGCCCCAAAGCACAGTCCGGGCTCGCTCGGACGCTGTGGAACGACCGGTAGCGCGAACGCGCCGGCCCCGTCGAGACCGACCCCGCCAAGCAGGTCGGCGGGCGTGACGGCCAGGGCACGCGCGACGCGCACCAGCGTCGAGAGGTCGGGTGCGCGCTCGGCGCGCTCCAGAAAGCTGATCGCCGCCCTGTCAAGGCGCGTGGCCTCCGAGAGCGCCACCTGGGAGAGTCCCGCGCGCAGCCGCGCGGCGCGCATGTTCTCGCCAAACGCGCGCACCTGATCGTCGATCTCGGGGTCCCGTGTGTGCCTCACCACCCCATCATCCACACTCGCCTACAGAAACACCACTGTGAAAACACAAGCGGACCGTAGACGGCTCGATGGTACCTTCTGGTGGTGATTTCGGATGTTCGATAGCGCGCCTGACGATGCCGTCACGCATGAACGGCTGGCCAAGGCGGAGCGCCTGCGCGCGCAGGGGATCGAGCCGTTCCCGCACATTCCCCGCGGCGAGCGCACCGAGATCGCCAAGCTGCACGAGGCGCACGACCCATCGGAGCTGAAGGCCGGCGAGCACCCGCACTTCGCCTACCGTCTCGCCGGGCGCGTCATCGCAAGGCGGGGGCACGGCAAGACGACGTTCATCGACCTCCGTGACTTCTCCGGAGAGATACAGCTGGCGGTGCGTCACGACACGCTCGGCGCGGAGGCGTATGAGCGCACGGTGGACCTCGACGTGGGAGACATCGTGGAAGCCGAGGGCCCCATCTACGTGACCCAGCGCGGGCAGCTCGCGCTGAGCGTGCACCGCTGCGCGCTGCTCACGAAGGCGCTGAGGCCGCCGCCCGCCAAGTACCACGGACTTGGGGACACCGGCACGCGCTACCGCTACCGAGAGCTCGACCTGCTCGCGAATGAGAGCACGCGCCATCTATTCGTGACGCGCGCCAAGACGATCGACGCGCTGCGTGCGTTCATGGCCGAGAAGGGCTTCATCGAGGTGGAAACCCCCGTGCTGCAGGCGCTCGCGGGGGGCGCATCGGCACGACCGTTCCTCACTCATCACAACGCCCTGGATCAGGAGATGTCGTTGAGGATCTCGGTCGAGCTGTACCTCAACCGCTGCCTGATCGGTGGCCTCGAGAACGTGTATGACCTCGGCAAGTGCTTCCGCAACGAGGGCATCTCCTACAGGCACAGCCCCGAGTTCACGATGATGGAGTGGCTGATGAGCTACTCCGACCACACAAACGTGGCGAAGTTCACCGAGGAGATGGTGGCGTATGTGGCGCAGCGCGTGCTCGGCACGACGGTGATCGAACGCGGCGGCGAGCAGATCGACCTGGGTGAGCCGTGGCGCAACACGACCATGCAAGAGGAGATGGTGCGCGTCACAGGCGTGGACTTCCTGGCGGCCGACCGCGACGAGTTGGCGGGGCTGCTCGACGGCAAGATTCATCCCGACGCCAACTGGACGCAGGCGGTGCAGGCGGTGTACTCGAAGCTCGTCGAGCCGACGCTCAACCAGCCCACGCATGTGTACGACTTCCCGCTCGACTCGTTCCCGATCACCAAGGCCCACGCCAAGGACCCGCGGCTCGCCGAGCACTTCGACTCGGTGATCGGCGGGATCGAGCTCGTGAGCGGCGACTCGGAGGTCAACGACCCGGTCGAGCAGTGGGAGCGATTCGCGCGCCAGCGCAAGCAGCGCAGGGCCGACGACGACGACGCGCCCCACCCCCACGACGAGGAGTATGTGCGCGCGCTCGAGTACGGACTCGCGCCCTCGGCGAGCGGCGGCATGGGTGTGGACCGCCTGCTGATGATCCTGACCGGGCACGAGACCTTGCGCGAGGTCGCGCCGTTCCCGGTTATGCGCGAGCTGCGCCAGTCGGCCGCGGATTCGGGGTGAAGGCTTGGTTGACGCGGTGCGAGGGTGTGTGTATGTATTCCGTTTTTGGACGATTCACGTTAGTAGCTACGATTTGTAGTTACTATGGCGAATCGCGCAAAGAGTTAATATAACAACCCGCTCCACCAGCCCCCGTCCGGGTCGCAAACCCGCGCGAAAAGCCTCTCGGCGAGAACGTGGGAGCTATAGTCGCCACAGACCTGAGCCATGAGAAACGGGGAGAACAACAACTTCGAGGCGCTGCACTTCGCGCCGGCGCCCGCTATCGACGGCGAGGTGCCAGGGCCACGCTCGCGCGAGATGCTTGCCGAGCAGGAGCAGCTCGAGTCGAACGCTCGCTCCTACCCGCGCAGCGTCCCGGTCGCGATCGAGGAGGGGCGTGGGGCGACGCTGAAGGACGTCGACGGCAACACGTTCATCGACTTCTTCGGCGGGGCGGGCGTGCTCAACGTCGGCCACGGCCACCCCGCCGTGCTGAAGGCCGCGGCCGAGCAGGAGCAGAAGCTCGTGCACGCGCTCGACTTCCCGACACGGCCGAAGCTGCACCTCATGAGAAAGCTGAAGACGCTGCTCCCCGGCCGCCTGCGCGAGAGCGCCAAGTTCCACTTCGGGGGCCCCACGGGCTCCGACGCCATCGAGGCCGCCCTGAAGCTCACGCGCACACACACGGGTCGCGACGCCGTGATCGCGTTTCAGGGCTCCTACCACGGCATGACCACGGGCGCGCTGTCGGTGACCAGCGACGTGGGCTTCGGCGGGCCGACCTCCTCCCCCGTGCACTTCATGCCCTACCCCTACTGCTATCGCTGCCCGTTGGGGCTGAAGCCCGACTCGTGCGAGATGGCGTGCGCGAAGCTGCTCGACAGCTCCCTCGAAGACCCCCACAGCGGCATTCCCAAGCCGGCGGCGGTCTTGATCGAGCCGGTCCAGGGCGAGGGCGGCACGATCGTGCCGCCCGACGGCTACCTGGCAGAGGTGAGGCGCATCACGCGCAAGCACGACGTGCCGCTCGTGTGCGACGAGATCCAGACAGGGTTTGGAAGGACAGGCACGTTCTTCGCGTGTGAACACGACCTGGTCACCCCAGATGTGATGACCCTCTCCAAGGCGCTCGGCGGCATCGGCTACCCGATCTCGGCGATCGCCTATGACGCAGCGCTCGACAGTTGGAAGCAGGGAGCCCATATCGGCACGTTTAGGGGCCACCAGGTGGCGATGGCAGCGGGATTGGCCGCGATCGAGTTCATGGAGGAAGTCGATATGCCCGGGCATGCGGCGGCGCTCGGAGAGTTGACGCTCGGGTTGTTGCGTGACGCCCAGGACACGCTCGCGTCGGTCGGGGACGTGCGTGGGCGCGGGCTTATGATCGGGATCGAGCTCGTCAGGGATCGCGACACGAAGGAGCCTTGGCCCGAGATGGCTTCACAGGTCCGCACGGAATGCTTCCACAGGGGCACGATCATCGAGGTGGGCGGCCACTATGGAAACGTCGCGCGCTTCCTGCCCCCGCTCACGATCACGCGCGAGCTACTGCTCACGGGCGTCGAGATCTTCGTGGAGTCTGTGCGCGCGGCCGAACAGGCGCTGGCCCGCCCCTCGGCCTTGGTCGGATGACGAACAGGCCCCCTGAGGGGTCTATTGCCAAGCAGATCAGGACGCAGGGAGCGAAGTGTGCGCTAGCACATGAGCTGGCCGATCGGAGATCCCTTCGATCTCCGATCGGTAGGACGCCGAGATGCGCCGGCAATAGGCCCCTCAGGCGCCGCCGTAGGTGACGACTAGGTCGGTGGCGACGCCCACGAGGAATCCGGCGGAAAGCATGTAGAGGCCAAGCGTGCGGTGGCCGTAGCGGCGCATGCCGGTCCAGATCTCGCCGATGACGTAGAGAACGGCGCCGCCGGCGAGCGCGTAGAAGAGGAGCTCGAGCGGGCTGGAGTCGACCTGGTAGCCGACGAGCGTGCCAAGGAAGGTGGGGCCGCCGGCCACGAGGCCTGCGAGCCCGAGCCACTTCCACGAGGGTCGGACCTTCCCGAGCGGCCCGACGATGCCGAAGCCCTCGGTGGCGTTGTGCAGGCCGAAGCCGATGATCAACACCGTGGCAAGGCCGATCGCGCCGGTTTTTGCCGAGACTCCGATGGCCAAGCCCTCTGCGAAGTTGTGCAGGCCGATGGCGATCGCTATCACCATGCCGGTGTGAAGGGTCCGCCGCCGCGCCTCCACCTCCGCCTCAGCCTCCCCATGGCCGGGT
>JBARJU010000108.1:0-5786 GCA_049800435.1 Solirubrobacteraceae bacterium | reverse complement strand
GTCCGGCGACGAGCCGCAGTCGCCCGCGGAGGTGCGCCCGCTCAGGACGGTCAAGGGGCCGAACCCGGCCGGAGGGTGATCGGGCCGCCCTGCCTAGCGCCGGATCGGGTGTGACCATCGACCCGCGGCGAGGGGGCGCCCGGCTCAGGTGCGCCCGGCTCAGGTGCGCCATGATCCGCGGAGAGGGTGCGGCGCTTCAATAGAACACGCTGCGACAGCGGTGGCGCGGGCGTGCCTTGTACTCGGGCGATTGGCCGCGCGTCCACAGCCACGTGTCGATCGTGCGCGGCGGGATGCCCGTGCGCTGGGAGATCAGCTCGCACGCGTGCACCGCGCACGCCCGGATCTCGCGCTCGACGCCGCCGAGGGTCAAGTGCTCTCCACGGTCGATCCGCGCCGCAAGCTCGTCGTCATAGACGAGCACGCCGTCACAGCGGAGCACATGCGGCACGAGGTTGTCCGCGAAGATCGTGAGGCGGTCGAGGTCCAAGAACTCGGCCACCCCGGCGAGCGCGAGGTCGTTGGGGACGATCTGGGCGCGCTTGTAGAAGCCGCGATCGTCGAACATCGCCATGCCGCGCGCGAGCATCCCCGCCAAGCGCTCGGCCGAGCCGCCCGCTTGCTCTACAAGGTCGAGCGCGCGCCAGGGGACGTGGGGTTGCACGCCCTGGGAGACATCGCCCCCCAAGAAGCGTCCGAGGGAGCGCAGCGCTTGCGCGTAGAGGCCCATCAGCTCGTTGTCGGGAGCCTGGTCGAGGATCGTCGCGATCTCCTGCGTGCTCACGTTCGCAAGCCACGCGCTCGTGGGCGGTCCGTCCATGCGCACGTGGTCGGCGAGGCTCCATGACACCGTGAAGTACCCGCTCACGGGCTCGCCGTGGGCGGTGCGCTTGCGCAAAGTCGGAAACCAGCCCGATCCGAAGTTGATGGCGTCGAGTGCGAGCATGTAGTCGGCGACGTCTGCCGGGCTTCCCTCCAGGTAGTGGCGCTCGGGGTCGAGCGCGGGCGGGTCCGCGGGCTGTACGTTGGCGGCCGCATCCACGTCGATCCTCACCGAGCGGGCTTGTCCTGCGATCTGTGCGCACGTGGCGCGGACTTCGTCGGTGAGAAGCATCGGCTGAACGTTAGGGCCGCGCGCGTCCTCAGGGCTTGGCGACTCTCGAGGAGGTGTGGAGCGGAGGCCTGGAGCGAGGAGTCATCGATCCGCAACCGACCACGCGTCTATGCTCAGGGTGATGGCCTACAGCGAGCACTCTGAGCGCGTTCAGACACTCCTCGATGGCCTGAACGAGCCCCAGCGCGAGGCCGTGACGCACGGCGAGGGACCTCTGTTGATCCTGGCGGGTGCGGGCAGCGGCAAGACGCGCGTGCTGACACACCGGGTCGCGTTCCTGATCTTCACGAGCCAGGCCCACCCGAGCGAGATTCTCGCGATCACGTTCACGAACAAGGCCGCCCAGGAGATGCGCGGGCGCGTGGAGCACCTATTGAGGGACCCGCCCACCCATACCCGTGGGATGTGGCTGATGACCTTTCACGCGGCGTGCGCCCGCATCCTGCGTGCGCAGGCGGAGCGCCTTGGATACACGTCTCGCTTCACGATCTACGACCAGGCCGACGCGCGACGCATGGTCAAGCGCTGCATCGAAGAGGTCGGGGTCGATCCCAAGCGCTTCGCGCCCGCCGCGATCCACAGCCAGATCTCCCAGGCCAAGAACAAGCTGCTCTCGGCCTCGGACTGTGCGCAGTCGTCCTCCTCGCAGTTCGAGCAGGTGGTCGCCGAGGTGTACCAGCTCTACGAGCACGAACTGCACCGCATGAACGCGATGGACTTCGACGACCTGCTGCTGCGCACCGTGAACGTGCTCGAGCTCTATGAAGACGTGCGGACGCGCTATGCCCAGGCCTTCAAGCACGTGCTCGTGGACGAGTACCAGGACACCAACCATGCCCAGTACCGGCTGTTGCAGCTTCTTATGGGATCCCCCCCGCCCGGCGGTCGCGAGAAGCCCACACAGGGTGAGCGCGTGAACGTCCCCGGCCATCGCAACCTCGCGGTCGTGGGCGACGACAGTCAGTCGATCTACGGGTTTCGTGGCGCCGACGTATCCAACATCCTCGATTTCACGGAGGACTTCCCCGACGCGAGGGTGGTCAAGCTCGAGCAGAACTACCGTTCGACGCAGACGATCCTGTCGGCCGCCAATGCGGTGATCGCCAACAATCGTGGGGGAATCGCAAAGCGATTGTGGAGCGAGAAGGGTAGTGGCAGCCCGATCGGGGTGCATGGCCTCGAGGACGAGCACGCCGAGGCGCGCTTTGTCGTGGGCGAGCTGGAGCGATTGCTTGACGAGGGCGCCTCGCGCGCTGAGATCGCCGTGTTCTACCGGACCAATGCGATGTCGCGCGTGATCGAGGACACGCTCGTGCGGCGCGAGATCGCCTACCAGGTGATCGGCGGCACGAAGTTCTACGAGCGCGCCGAGATCAAGGACGCGATCGCCTACCTGGCGTGGATAGCGAACCCTTATGACGTGGTGAGCTTCCAGCGCGTGGCCAACTCCCCGCGACGCGGCCTCGGCCAGACCTCGCTGTCGCGGATCGTCGCGCACTCCGCGAGCGTGGGCGAGTCGGTGTGGGACGTGGCCGGCGCCGCCGAGCGCATCCCCGGCTTGGGAGCGGCGGCGATCAAGGCGCTCAAGCGCTTCATGGCGACGATGGAGGACCTTGCGGCGCTCGCTTCCGATGTCATCCCCGTCGGCGATCTGATGGATGCCGTGCTCGCCCGCAGTGGTTACGTGGAGGCACTCGAAGCCGAGGCGGTCGGTCATGGCGAGAAGGCGTTTGAGTCCCAGGGACGCATCGAAAACCTGCAACAGCTCGTCGAGGTGGCGCACGAGTTCGACGCGAACGCTCAGGCCGAGGGCGACACGCTCGAGCTGTTCCTACAGGAGCTCGCGCTCAAGTCCGACGGTGACTCGCGTCGCGACGATGAGGGGCTCGTGACACTGATGACGCTCCACAACGCCAAGGGCCTCGAGTACCCGACGGTGTTCGTGGTGGGATGCGAGGAGGGAGTGTTTCCCCACCAGCGCGCGCTTGACGAAGGCGGTCTCGAGGAGGAGCGAAGGCTCTTTTACGTGGCGGTGACGCGCGCGATGGGAGAGCTCTATCTCACCTATGCGCGCCGCCGCGCCGTGTTCGGAGCCCCGACCTACAGCATCTCGAGCCGCTTCCTCGACGAGATTCCCCTGGAGCTGACAGAACGGGAGGAGCTGCCCGTCGCGCGTCCGACCGGCGCGCGCGTGGCCGTGGGAGGCGGCGCCTCGCTGGGCGCTGGGAGCGTGGGGGGTGGTGTCTCCGTAAAGGGCCGCCCCACGCGCGCGTGGGGGGCATGGCATTCCGACTCACCCACACCACCCTCCTCAGTCTCGTTCCGGCTGGGGGAGGACGTCGTCCACGCCGCCTTCGGCGAGGGCGTCGTCACCGGCGTTGAGGCCGACGGGATCATCGTGGTGCGCTTCGCCGGCGATGGCACCGAGCGCAAGCTGATGGCCGAGTACGCGCCCGTCAGCCGCAGATGACGCTCGGCCGCTAAGACGCATACGATCCGCCCGATGTCAGCGACAATCATCGACGGCAAGGCCATCGCCGCGCGTGTGCGCGCGCAGGTGGCCCGCGAAGTGGCCGAGCTGGTGGAGGCCGGTGGGTCCGCCCCCGGTCTCGCGACGGTGCTCGTCGGCGAGGACCCCGGGTCCGCGGTGTACGTCGGCGGCAAGCAGCGAGCGTGCGCGGAGGTGGGGATGAGGCCGTTCGACGAACGCATGCCTGCCACCGTCACGCAGGAGCAGGTTGCCGGGCGCCTTCAGGCGCTGAACAACGACCCGTCCGTGAACGGCATCCTGCTTCAACTGCCCGTCCCTCCCCATCTCGACGGGCCGACGCTCACGGGCCTGATCGACCCGCACAAGGACGTCGATGGTCTCACCCCCGTGAACGTCGGCCTGCTCTCGCTTGGACTGCCGGGACTGCGCCCGTGCACCCCGTCGGGTGTGCTCGAGCTGCTCGCGAGCGTGGACGGGGTGGAGCGGGATTGGATCGAAGGCGCGGAGGCGGTGGTCGTGGGGCGCTCGAACCTGTTCGGCAAGCCGATGGCGCAACTTCTGCTCGAGGCCAACGCCACAGTTACCGTCTGCCATTCGCGTACCCGCGACCTGCGCGAGGTGTGCGCCCGCGCGGACATCCTCATCGCCGCCGTCGGCCGTCCCCGGCTCATCGCCCGCGAGTTCGTCAAGCCCGGCGCGGTGGTCATCGACGTGGGGATGAACCGTCTCACGCCCGATCAAGCCGATCGTTCGAAGGTCGATACCCCATTCGGGGCACACGGCGGGATCTCCGATCGGCCGGCGAGCGGCCTTGTCGGGGATGTCGACTTCGAGGCCGTGCGCGAAGTCGCCTCGGCGATCACACCCGTGCCGGGCGGCGTGGGGCCGATGACCATCGCTCTGCTCCTGCGCAACACCCTGCAAGCGGCTCGCGCCAGCCGCGCGCAGGACCCGTCCTCCACACGTCCGGCGCGACAGGGGGCACGATGAAGATCTCGCGAATGCGGTTGGGGGAGTCCGCGGTGCTCGTGGGCGCTCTGTGCATCGTCGTGGCGCTCACCCTTCCGTGGTATGAGAACCTCGAAGGGAAGCTCTCCGCGTGGAGCAGCTTCGGCCCGGCCGTCGTGCTGCTGATGCTCGCCGCGCTCGCGGGGCTGGCGCTGGTGCTCGCCACCGTAACGGAGCGCTCGCCCGCCTTTCCGGTCGCCGCCGCCGTATGGAGCACCCTGTTCGGCATCGTCGGTCTTATCGCCGCCGTGGTACGCGTGCTCGAGCGCCCCCACAACGCCACCACGCTCTGCGCGGGCGCGTGGCTCGCGCTCGTGGGCGCGCTGCTCGTCGCATCCGGCTCCTGGCAGTCGATCCGCGACGAACGCACCAACCGCTACCCGCCCGCCGAGCCCGAGCCGCGCGACCTCGCGGGAGGAAACGCGCACGGCGCTCCGTAGAATGCGGCGCTCATGATCGACCGCGACGAAGTCCTCCATGTTGCGCGTCTCGCGCGCCTGCAGCTCGGCGACGATGAGGTCGAGCCGATGGCACGCGAGCTCTCCGCGGTGCTCGACCACGTCGCGAAGATCTCCGAGCTCGACCTCGACGGCGTGGCGCCCACCACGCACGTCGCCGAGGTCACAGGCCGCCTGCGCGCCGACGAGCCGTGCGCGTCGCTCCCGCGGGAGGTGGTGCTCTCCCAGGCCCCCGCCGTCAGTGGCGAGGGCTTCCTGGTCCCGAGCCCGCAGGCCTGAGCATGAGCAACCCGCTGGATCTCACCGCCACCGCGGCTGTCCGCGCGCTCAGCTCCGGCGAGCTCGGCGCCGGAGAGCTGTTCGAAGCCTACGCCGCACGCGCCCGCGAGGACCGGCTCAACTGCTTCACCTGGGTCGCCGACGGCCACCCGCCCGTGTTCGCGCCCGGCACCCCGCTGGGCGGCATTCCGCTGGCGGTGAAGGACCTCTTCTGCACCAAGAACGTCCCCTCCCAGTCGGGCTCGCGCATCCTCGAGGGTTACCTCCCTCCCTACACCGCCACCGTCGTCGAGCGCTTGCAAGACGCGGGTGTGTCGCTGCTCGCCAAGACCAATCAAGACGAGTTCGCGATGGGCTCCTCCAACGAGAACTCCGCCTACGGGCCGGTCCTCAACCCGTGGGACCCCACGCGCGTGCCCGGCGGCTCCTCCGGGGG
>JBARJU010000107.1:0-8680 GCA_049800435.1 Solirubrobacteraceae bacterium | reverse complement strand
GGCGCGACCTGCGCGATGCCGCGACGACGGAACAGCCGGGCAAAGAACCGGCGTCGTGGCTCTGATTGCCCGACCGCGACCGGCTCAGGCTCGGGCTGCTCCACGACCGGTTCGGGCTCCACGAGCGGCTCAGGCTCAGGCGGTTCTGCGATCGGCTCGAGCTCGGGTTCTGCGATCGGCTCGGGCTCGGATTCCACGACCGGCTCCGGCTCTGCGATTCGCTCAGGCTCAGGCGGAGTCTGGGCGAGCGCCTCTGACTCAGGCTGTGCAGCGATCGACTTCGGCTCCGCAACCGGCTCGGACTCGGGCTGCTCCTCGGGCACCGGCGCTTCGCGTGTGAGCGACAGCGTCACCTTTGTGCCCCATCCCGACTGCTTCAGGCGCACGACGCCGGTGGCGCCTTCGGCCTCCCACTCGACCTTGGTCTCGGGCTCGATACCCGTGATCCGGATCTCGCCGAGCTTGGCGAGGTGACGTGCGAGGGCCTTGGGGTCGCTCAACTCCGACCACAACTCGGGCGGGGACTTCACAAGGGTGCGTTGCACCTCGGTCGAGACGCTCATCGCTCCCAGGTTCGAGCGTCGCCGCGAGAGTCCTTCCTGTGGAACGGGGGCTGCGTTTCTAGGCGGCGGCGGCTGCGCCGCGAGGCACGATCAAACCCTGCTCGTCGAGCAACTCGGCGATCTGCACCGCGTTCGTGGCCGCCCCCTTGCGCAGGTTGTCGGCGACGATCCACATGTCCAAGGCCCGCTCGTGGCCGGGGTCGCGGCGGATGCGCCCCACGAACACTTGGTCGCTGCCCGTGGCGTGGACGGCCAGCGGGTAGAGCGCCGCCTCGGGGTCGTCGGCGACCGTGACTCCGGGTGCCGCGCCCAACAGCTCGCGGGCACGCTCCGGTGAGAGGGGCTCGCGGGTCTGCACGTTGACCGCCTCGGAGTGGCCGTTGACGACGGGTACGCGCACGCACGTGGCGCTCACCCTGATCGACTCGTCGCCAAGGATCTTGCGGGTCTCGTCGATGAGCTTGCGCTCCTCGTCGGTGTGATCGTCGCCGGGTGAGAACGAGCCGGCGTGGGGGAGGACGTTGAAGGCGATCTGGTGGGCGTAGGCGCTTGGCGGCTCGATCTCCCGGTCGTGCAGCAGTGCGTGCGACTGGTCGAGCAGCTCGTCGACTGCCTTCTTGCCGGTGCCCGAGACGGCCTGGTAGGTGGAGATGACCAGGCGCTCTATACCGGCGGCGTCGTAGAGGGGCTTCAAGGCGACCACCATCTGCATCGTCGAGCAGTTGGGGTTCGCCACGATCCCGTTGTGTGACGCCAGCGTGTCGGGGTTGACCTCGGCGACGACGAGCGGCACGTCCTCGCTCATCCGCCAGCGCGAGCTGTTGTCGACCACCACCGCGCCCGCCTGCGCGAAGCGGGGGGCCCACTCGCCGGAGGTGGAGCCGCCGGCGGAGAGCAAGGCCAAGTCGAAGCCTTGGATGGTCTCGTCGGTGAGCGGCTGCACGACGCCCACGCCCTCGATCTCCTTGCCGGCCGAGCGCTCCGAGGCGAAAGGCACGATCTCACGCGCCGGGAATTCGCGTTCGCGCAGAAGCTGAAGCATCAAGCTGCCCACCTGACCGGTGGCGCCGACGACCGCGACTCTGTAGCCCTGGCTCATAGCCCGTCCAGGGTATCGACGCAAGCGCGACGCCGGTAGCTCTTACCGCGTGAGGATGCCCAGACCGCCACGGGTCTCAGGGTGCCCCAAGTCCGGCGGGGCAGGCGGCGGAGGTGGAGGGGCGGGCGGCTTCTTGGTGGAACTCATGTCTACGGGATGGTAAAGATCGGTTACGGCTTGATCGCCATGAAGAGGATCGTGAGCAGCACGAGCAGGTCCATCGTGGCGCCTGTCGCGCCGATGCGCCGCACGAGCCCGTCGTGCTCGGCGCTGAACGTGACAGCCCCGTCGCCGGCGGCGGCCAGGTCCCGGTCGGCCACCGCGACCAGACGCTTCTCGTTGGGGCTCAAGAGCATTCCCTCGACCGCGCCGATCACGACCACCACTCCAAGCCCCCACTGGACGAAGAACTCGCTCCACAGTTTGTGGTCGGAGGCCATGTAGATCCCGCAGATCAACACCACCGTCAGGCCGGGCATGATGACCCTGACGGAGATTGCGTGCAGGGCCTTGTAGAGAGCCGGCAGCGCGCGCGAGTCGGCCTTGCCGATCACGCCGAGCAGCACCGGGTAGGCGAGCGTCGCGCCGAAGGCGAACACCACGGCCATGATGTGTACGGCCAGGACGACGTCGAAGAAGCTGGCGGCGAGGATCATCGGCCGCGAATCCTATTCAGAACGTCGGCGCGTAGGAGCCGAACACGTCCTGCATCGCCCCGCACACCTCGCCCAGCGAGCACCTGTCCTTCAACGCCTGCCGGATCGCCGGCAGCAGGTTGTCCTCGCCGCGCGCGGTCTCGCGCAGCTCCTCCAGTCGCTTCTCCACGAGCGCCTGGTCGCGGTCGGCCTTGAACGCCTCAAGGCGCCCCACCTGTTCGCGCTCCGACTCCGGATCCACGCGCAAGAGGTCGGGCACCTCGATGTCGTCCTCCTCGAACTTGTTGACCCCCACCACGATGTCCTGGCCGATGCGGTAGCGCTCCTGATAGCCCCACGCAGACTCGTCGATCTCCCCGGTGATGAACTGGATCGCGTTGACAGAGCCGCCGAGCGCATCGACCTTCGCGATCAACTCGCCTGCGCGCGCTTCGATCTCGTCGGTGAGCGACTCCACGAAGTAGGAGCCCGCGAACGGGTCCACCGTGTCGGCTGCGCCGGACTCGTACGCCAGGATCTGCTGGGTGCGCAGGGCGGTCTTGGCGGCGCGCTCGGTGGGCAGCGCCAGTGCCTCGTCGAAGCCATTGGTGTGCAGCGACTGCGTCCCGCCGCACACCGCCGCAAACCCCTGGAGCGCCACTCGCACGATGTTGTTCTCCGGCTGCTGCGCGGTCAGCGTCACACCGCCGGTCTGGGTGTGGAAGCGCAGCATCGTCGACTTCGGGCTCTCCGCGCCGAAGCGCTCCCTCATGATGTGCGCCCACATCCTCCTGGCGGCCCTGAACTTGGCGACCTCCTGGAAGACGTTGTTGTGGCCGTTGAAGAAGAACGCCAATCGTGGCGCGAAGTCGTCCACGTCGAGGCCCTTCTCGATCGCCGCCGTCACGTAGGCGATGCCGGAGGAGAGCGTGAATGCGACCTCCTGCACCGCCGAGCAGCCCTTCTCGCGGAAGTGGTAGCCGGAGATCGAGATCGTGTTCCACTTCGGCACCCGCTCGTGGCAGTACTGGAACAGGTCGGTCGTCAGGCGCATCGTGGGTTGCGGCGGGTAGATGTAGTTGCCGCGCGCGATGTACTCCTTCAGCACGTCGTTCTGAGTGGTTCCTCGCAGCTGCTCGGACGGCACCCCCTGTTCCTCGCCCACCAGCTCGTACAGCAGCAGCAGGCACGCCGCGGGCGCGTTGATCGTCATCGACGTGGACACCCGATCGAGCGGGATCCCGTCGAACGCGGTACGCATGTCGTCGATCGTGTCGATCGCCACGCCGGTCCTTCCAACCTCCCCCAGGCAGCGCGGGTTGTCGGAGTCGAGGCCGAGCTGCGTGGGCAGATCGAACGCCATCGACAGCCCCGTCGAGCCCTTCGACAGCAGGTAGCGATAGCGCTCGTTGGACTCCTTGGCCGAGGCATACCCCGCGTACTGGCGCATCGTCCAGGTCTGTTTGCGGTACATCTCGCGATGCACCCCGCGCGTGTACGGGAACTCGCCGGGCCTGCCAACGTCGAGATCCGCGGGGAGATCGTCCTCGGTGTAGAGCTCCTCGATCTCGATGCCCGAGTCGGTGAACCTTCGCGGGTCGTCCGGGCCCACGATCGGGGCCACCGTCAGGTGCTCGTCGCGCTCGGCCTTCGATCTCTCGTCTGTCATAGCCACCAGCAGATCATATTTGGGCGCCCAAGCCGGTATCGTCCGGGTTGTGCCAACGTGTCTCGTCACCGGCGGCGCCGGCTTCCTCGGCTCGCACCTGTGCGACGAGTTGCTCGCGCGCGGCCATCGCGTCATTTGTGTCGACAACTTTGAGACGGGTTCGCTCGCGAACATCGAGCACATCCGCGATCCGGAGCGCTTCAGGCACGTGGGCGCCGACATCATCGAGCCGTATGAGATCGACGAGCCGGTCGACTTCGTCTACCACCTCGCCTCGCCGGCATCGCCGATCGACTACCTGCGCCTGCCCCTGCACACGCTCAAGGTCGGCTCCTACGGCACCCATCACACGCTCGGTCTGGCGAAGGCCAAGCGCGCCCGCTTTTTGATCGCCTCCACCAGCGAGGTCTACGGCGATCCCCTCGAGCATCCCCAGTCCGAGTCCTACTGGGGTCACGTCAACCCGATCGGCCCGCGCGGCGTCTACGACGAGGCCAAGCGCTACGCCGAGGCGCTGACGATGGCCTACCACCGCCAGCAGGGTGTCGACACGGCGATCGTACGGATCTTCAACACCTATGGCAGCCGCATGCGCCCGCACGACGGGCGCGCGATCCCTACGTTCCTGCGCCAAGCGCTCGCCAACCGCCCGCTCACCGTCTTCGGCGACGGCTCCCAAACGCGCTCGTTCTGCTTCGTTAGCGACCTGATCCGCGGCCTGATCGCGCTCGCCGAGTCCGGGTATCACGAACCGTGCAACATCGGCAACCCGGACGAGTACACGCTGCTCGAGCTCGCGGAAGCGGTCAAGGAGGTCACCGGCTCCGAGTCGGAGATCCTCTTCGAGGCGCTCCCCGTCGACGATCCCAAGCAGCGCAAGCCCGACATCGCGCTCGCCCGCGAGCTGCTTGGCTGGGCCCCCGAGGTATCGCTGCGGGACGGCCTGCGCCGTACGATCGACACGTCCGGCGTAGAGCAGCTCGTCGGCTGACGTGTTCGGGTACGAGGTTTGCGGACGAAGCGTTTCAGGGCCAAGCTGGGCGACGCGGGACGGCGAGGCGCGTGCTACCGATCAGAGATCGGCCAGCACGTGCAAGCCGGCACGTGGCGATCCAGCGCCGCGCCCTGAGACGCTTCGCGACCGGAACATCTGGGAACCTAAGCTGTTGTGAAGGGCGACATGGGAGTGCGTTCCCCGGACGCGCCGCACACTGACCGCCCCGGGCGGATCGCTGTCGGTACCCGCAACGCCCCCGATGCTCACAACGCCGCGGTCGCGCCTCCGGCGCCCGCTGGAGCCACGCCTCAGATGTCCCCGCCGCGGCCGGACCGCGACGTGCGCAGCAAGCGCCCCCCGGTGCTGTCGTTTCTGCTGCGCATGGACACCATGCGCCGCGCGCTGCGGGTGGTTTCGCTGCTCGCGCTCGACCTGCTCGGCCTGTCCTGCGCGATCTTCACTGCCCTGATCCTCAAGGCGGCGGTGCTCAGCGGCGAGGTGAGCGCAAGCGGAGCGTTCACCGAGACCAGGCGCACCCTCGCGTTCGCCTATCTGCTCACGGCCCTGCTGTTCGCGCGCTCCGGTCTGTATGCCGCGCGCTCGCAGCGACCCGGCCTTTCGCGCATCGTGGGGTCGCTGTTCGAGGTCGCGTTCGTGGCGCTGCTGTTCGCGGTCGTGAGCGGCGAACACTTCTCGAGCTACTACCTCTTCTACGGCTCGCTGGCCTTCGCGCTGCTGTACATCTCCTCGCTGCGCTACCTCTACGAGCGCGCCACCGGGGCGGTGCTGCGCGCGGCCGGCTATCAGCGCCGCGCGGTGCTGGTGGGCACCGGCAAGCACATCCACGACGTCGCCCACGCGCTCGCCGACGGCCCGCACTCGCCGATCGAAGTCGTGGGCTTCGTCTCGCCCGAGCCGCTTCCCCCCAACGGCGTGCGCTGTCTCGGCACGCTCGAGCAGCTCCATGACGTGATCGCGGCCGAGCGCGTCGACGAGGTGATCATCGCCGATCCAGACTTCCCTCAGGAGAGCGCGGTCGAGCTCGTCGACCAGTGTCACCGGCGCGGCGTGCGCGTGCGGATCGCGCCCTCCACGATGGAGATCCTGATCCAGCGTGCCGAGTTCGTCCCCGGCCAGTCGGTCCCCCTGTTCGAGCTCAGCCCGCCCGTCTTCGAGGGGATCGACTTCGCGCTGAAGCGCGCCTTTGACCTGGTTGGCGCCACCTTGCTGTTGCTGTTGCTCAGCCCATTGCTCGGTGCGATCGTGATCGCCGTGCGCCTCTCCTCGCGCGGCCCGGTCTTTTACCGCTCGATGCGTCCCGGCATCGGCCAACTCCCGTTTGCGTGCCTGAAGTTTCGCACCATGTACTGCGACGCTCACGAGCACCAGGGGGCGCTCGAGCAGCTCAACGAGGCCTCCGGGGCGCTATTCAAGATCCGCGCGGATCCGCGCCTCACACCCGTCGGACGCCTGCTGCGGCGCTTTTCGTTCGACGAGCTTCCCCAGCTGGTCAACGTGTTGCGCGGCGACATGTCGCTCGTCGGTCCACGCCCGCTGCCCGAGCGCGACTTCGAGTTGCTACAGGATTGGCATCGCAAGCGCTACCTGGTGCTCCCGGGCATCACCGGCCTGTGGCAGGTATCGGGGCGCTCGGAGCTCGACTTCGACGACCTCGTGCACCTCGACTTCATCTACCTCGAGCGCTGGTCGCTCGCGCTCGACCTGGCGATCCTGCTCAAGACGATTCCCGCGGTGATCATGCAGCGGGGCGCCTACTAGCCGGCTCGAGGGCCACCGATTAACGGGCGCGCGCGTGGGGCACTCGGGCTCCTCGGTTATCTGCTGCTGGCGCTCGCCCTGCTGAGCCGCACGTGGCTCGGCGGTAGCCTGTCTGAGCGACTGGTCGGAGGGGGCGGCGATCCGCTTGGGTTCGTGTGGTTTCTGTCCTGGCTTCCCCACGCTCTGGAGCACGGCCACTCGCCACTGTTCACGACCGCGCTGATGGCGCCCGCCGGGGCCAACCTGATGGGCAGCACATCGATCTTCCTGCCCTCGCTGCTGCTGTGGCCGCTCACCGCGGTCGGCGGCCCTGTGCTCAGCTACGACGTGCTTGCCACCGCCGGCCTCGCGCTGTCGGCTTGGACGGCGTACTTCGCCATGCTGCGGCTCACGCCGTATCGCTCCACGGCCTGGGTGGGCGGCGCGATCTATGGCTTCGGCGGCTACATGGCCGGGCAGGCCACCGCACACGCCAACCTACTCGTCGTCGTGTTTCCGCCGCTCGCCGCGATGCTCCTCGACGACGTCCGAACGGCGCGCGGTCCCGCGCGCGTCGGGGCGCTCCTCGGGCTGTGTGCGGCCGCGCAGGTGTTCGTCGACGAGGAGATTCTCGCGATTACGGCGATCGTGGCCCTGGCGGCCCTGATGCTCGTCGTCATGCTCTCGCGCCCCACTCGCGAGATGGTGGGGCGCTACGCACGTGCCGGCGCGGCGGCGACGGTCGTCTTTGCCGTCCTGGCCGGTCCTGTCCTCGGCTATCAGCTGTTCGGACCCGAACACGTGTCGGGCGCCATCGTGAGCTCGGGTCGATACGTAAACGACCTTGCCGGCTTCGTGATTCCAAGCTCGATCGACCTGTTGAGCACCGCGGGCTCTCGCCACCTGACGAGCGGCTTCTCAGGCTTGGACGGAGAGCTTGGGTCCTATCTCGGCGTGCCGCTGCTCGCTCTCATCGTCCTCGCCGGATGGCGTCTGCGCCGGCGCGCGCTGCTGCTTCTGCTGTTGCTCGCCACCGCCGTGCTCTTCAGCCTCGGACCCCACCTGCGCGTGCTCGGCCACGACACCGGGATATGGCTGCCGTGGATCGTGCCCAATCACATGCCCCTGCTCGAGAACGCCATACCGAGCCGCTTCAACCTCTTCACGTGGCTGGCCTGCGGCGCTCTGGCGGTGCTCCTGATCGATGACCTGCGCAGGCGACCTCTGCTCGGTCGGCGAGGACTCGGGCTCGCCCTCTGCGGGGTCGCCCTGATTCCCGTCATACCGACGCTCACGCCCTCGGAGGTCGTGAGGATTCCGGCGGTACTCGCGAACGCGAGGGTGCTCAGGAAGCTCGCGCCCCATGCGAGGACCGTGCTGATCGTGCCCTCCGCGAACGGGCAACTCGGCATGTACGCGCAGGCGCGGGCCGACTTCGCCTACGACATTCCCGACGGCGGCGTGTTCGTGCCAAGCCCGGACGGCCCCTCCTATGGGATGCGTCACGGTCCGCTGCTCTACGCGCTCGCGAGGCTCGGTGGCCATGCGAGCACGCGGGCGGGGCGCACGCGCCTGGACGCGCTGTGCCTGAAGCGGATCGCGATCGGCCTCGCGCTCGATCGCGGGTGTGCCGAGCGCTACCGCCGAGCTCTACAGGTCCTCCACGTGGACGCGATCGTTGTGAGCGCCCTTGGCTCGAGATCGTCGGCGGCCCGCTACACCCACTTCTTCGCGGCTCTCCTGGGTGCGCCACAGGCAACCGAGGGCGCGGCGGTTTTCGTCCCTAGTCCAACTCCGCCCGTGGCTCGCCCATACCCCAACCAACCGGCTGGGATTCGTCGTCGGCGTGGGCAATAGCGTGCCTGTATACCCGCCAGGTCGACTCGGCCGCATCCCGCCAGGTCCATGGCGGCGGAGCGGGTGCGGGGCGCCGCGAGCGCTCGGCGCTCTCGATCAGCG
>JBARJU010000106.1:0-5391 GCA_049800435.1 Solirubrobacteraceae bacterium | reverse complement strand
GTGGTGAGGCGGCCGTCGTCAAGAGCTCGCGGCGGGCGAGCCGTAGCGCGCGGTGACCCGCCGGCGCGCCCGCGGGTTGATGTTCATCTTCGAGAGATCGCCGTCGTAGTGCTCGATCAGGCGGTGGTCCATGATCCGCCGCCACAGCGGGGGAACCAGCGCTGCCACGATCATGCCGGCATAGCCCGTCGGCAGTTGCGGCGCCTCGTCGAAGTGACGCAAGGCCTGGTAGCGGCGCAGCGGGTTGGCGTGATGGTCGGAGTGGCGCTGGAGGTGGTAGAGCAGGACGTTTGAGGCCACGTTGTTGTTGTTCCAGCTGTGCTCGGGGGCGGTGCGCTCGTAGCGGCCATCCTCACGCGTCGCGCGCAGGAGGCCGTAGTGCTCGAGATAGTTGACGACCTCGAGCATCGAGAAGCCGATCACGGCTTGGATGAGCAGGTACGGGAGCACGACCGCCCCGAACACCAGCGCGAGCCCGGCGAACAGCACGAGCGTCATCAGCCACGCGTTGAGGATGTCGTTGCGCAGACTCCAGAAGCGGTGGCCGTCGCGTCGCAGGTGCTCGCGTTCGATCTCGACGGCCGAGCGCAGGCTGCCGATGACCGTGCGCGGGAGGAACTCGTAGAAGCTCTCGCCCATGCGCGCGGAGGCGGGGTCCTCGGGTGTGGCCACACGCACGTGATGGCCACGGTTGTGCTCGACGAAGAAGTGCCCGTAGCCGGTCTGGGCGAGCGCCACCTTGCTAAGCCAGCGCTCGTAGCTCGCACGCTTGTGCCCGAGCTCGTGCGCGGTGTTGATCGCCACACCGGCCACCATTGCGGTGGTGAGCGCGAGCCCGACCGATTCGAGCGTGGAGAGACCGCCATTCGACCACATCCAGCAGGCAAAAATGAGGCCCGCGTACTGGAGCGGCAGGAACAGGTATGTGCACCAGCGGTAGTAGCGGTCCTGCTCCAGCCACTTGATCACGCTGTCGGGGGGATTGGTGGCGTCCAACCCGATCATCAGGTCGAGCAGGGGGAACACGGCGAAGATCAAGACCGGCCCGTAGAACCATAGGGCGCCGACGCCGGTCGCTTCGACCAAGCCCCAGGAGATGAAGGGCAGGAGAGGCACGATCAGGCCGAGCAGCCACGCGTAGCGCTTGCGGTCGCGCCACCTTGCTGGGTTCAACTCATCCGGCTCGCCCAGCAAGCGGGCGGCGTGTGGTGTCGCGGTCATGCTCGCTCCTCGTGTCGTCTGTGGCCCAGTCCGGCGGCCTCGCTCGATGATTTACAAGAATACCAACGCTGTCAATCTTTGTTACGCGGGAAGCAGTTATGTATCGGGCAGCCGCCGTGCCCCTCGACCGCCCGGACCGCGGCTCGAGTCGAGGCGGCGATTCGCACGCCGGGCCAAGGAGGGAAGTTGCGGGGAATCCGCAGCGGCAATGCCCGAACCCACCGATGCGAGGGAACGCGGGCCGGCATAAATTCGGCATTTATGAGTCGTTTGGAAGTTGTGACCAGCGAGCTCGGGCATATGGGAGGCGCAAGCGTCGCACTTGCGCTGACCCTGACGCTGCCCTTCTGTGCTCCGGCGCCAGCCGACGGCGTGCTCGCCACCGGACTCCCCCAAGCCCCGAAGGTGAGTGCGGCCGGCGGGGCGCTGGCTTGGAGCGAGCTCGACAGCGGGGCGGGCGGGTGGCGCCTGGCGGTGCGGGTGGGCGGGGTGACCCAGACGCTCCCCATCGCTCCGCGATCGAGCCCCTTCGACGTGGACCTCGGCAGCGACGGCCAGGGGAGGCTCGTCGCGAGCTACTCGCGGTGCTCGGCCCCCACACTGGAGCTGGAACTGCCTCACGGGTGCCGCCTGTACTTCTACGACTTCGCCACCGCCGGCGAGCGCCCGATCGCGGCGGCCAACGTTGCAGGCAAGTCGCAGTTCGATCCCTCGATAGCCGCGGGGCGGGTCGCCTTTGTGCGGATCGACGACAGGCACCCCATGGGGGCCGCAAACCGTGCACGTATCTACGTGCAGCGACTCGCCGGGGGCAAGCCCAAGGAGCTCCCCGGGGGCACCGTGAACAACGACCCGCGCACCGGTCCCACCGCGCTCGACCTGAGCTCGACGGCGCTTGCGTTCAGCTGGGCGATGCACGGGCCGGGACTTGCCTCCGAAGGCTTTGACTACGGAGACGCCGAGCTGCGTATCGACGGTCTCTCGGGCGTTCAGACGTTGGTCGAGCGCAGCACGGGTGGCAACCTCAGCGGGATCGCAGAGCTCCCGCCGACGTTGGTGGCGGGAGCCGTCGACTATGGGGTGGCCATCGCCGGTGACACCACCGAATACACGTTCCGCACGCTTGGGCTCCCCGGCGCCCGCGCCGGCCTCGCGAGCGCCCCGCTGGGCCTGGCCAGCACCGCGACCGGGTCTGCGGGCACGATCTACTCACGCTGCCCCGGCCCGAGCTTCGGCCCCGCGGCCCCCGTCGCGCGGGCATGCGAAGTGGGGCTGATCGATCGCGTGCCCTACGCCGACCCCGACCGAAAGGTCGCTCAGGTGAGCCGCCCCACAACTATGAGCGTCGGGCCGGTGGGCAATTGGGTCGCATGGAGCGCGTACGACAAGAGCACCCATCGCTACCGCCTGATGGTGCGTCGTCCGGGCGGCGCGATTCTGGCGGCGCCGGTGCCTCCACGAAGCGTTCCGTTTGACGTCGAGCTCGGGCTGCGCACTGGTGGAGGAACGATCGCCGTGTACTCCCGCTGCCGCGTCGAACCTCGCCTGGACCGGCGCGACCGGCTGCCGCTCCCCTCCACGGGACGGGGCTGTCGCCTCTTTCGCTACGACCTCGGCTCCTCCGGGGAGCACGCGATCCCCGGCTCGGGGTCGCGCTTTTTGCCGAGCATGTGGAACGGCGAGCTCGCGTGGGCGGCGCTCGGGGCGAACGACCGAGCCCAGCTGTACCTGGGGTCGCTCGACGGGCGCTCCACTCCTCGACGCCTGCCGAGCGGACCCGCCGGCACGGGCGCCGGACCAGGCCCACGCGCCCTCGTGGTCAGCGGCAGCCGGGTGGCGTTCGTATGGGAGTACGGGACGCGCTCGGGGTTGCGCTCGCAGCTGCGTCTCGACGGCAGGAGCGGCCCCTCGAAGGTGCTCGACAGCGCCACCAGCCGCGGGGGAGCGGCGCGCGAGCTCTCCCCGTTCTTCACCGGGGGAGTACTAGCGTGGGGGCGACGCGACGCGGGCGGGCACAGCTGGTTGAAGATGTTTGGGCTGGCCGCGCGCCGCACGAGCACCTACCTGCTGCCCGACCCGCTGCAGGCGGTGGGGACCAACCACCTGAACCTATACGGCAACTCCGGCGGCGTGTTCTACGCGAGCGGCGACGGCGGGGGCGTCACGATCCGCGTCATCCAGCAGCGGACTCTCCCGTCGAAGATCCGTTGAGCGGGGCTGGTTGGCCAGCGGAGGGCCGAACCTCCGCCTGCTTTCACTCCCCCTCGGCGACCTTGAGCACCAGCTTGCCCACGTTCTCCCCCGCGAATAGCTTGAGCAGCGCGTCGGGGAAGCGCTCAAACCCTTCGACCACATCCTCGCGCGCTATGAGCCGCCCGTCGGCGATCCAGCCGGCCATCTCCTGCATCGCCTCGGCGGCGCGGCCCATGTAGTCGACGACCACGAAGCCCTGCATGCGGGCGCGGTTGACGAGCAGGGACATGTAGTTGGAGGGGCCTTGGAAGGTGGCGTTGTTGTACTGGGATATTGCCCCGCAGATCACCACACGCGCCCCGCGCGCCAGGCGGGCGAGCGCCGCGTCGAGGATGTCTCCGCCGACGTTGTCGAAGTACACGTCGACGCCCTCGGGGCAGTGCTCGCGCAGGGCAACATTGACGTCCTCGCTCTTGTAGTCGATCGCGGCGTCGAAGCCGAGCTCCTCGACGATCCACGCGCACTTCTCCGGCCCCCCGGCGATGCCGACGACGCGACAGCCCTTCAGCTTGGCGATCTGCCCGACCAGGCTGCCGACCGCTCCGGCCGCGCCCGATACGAGCACCGTCTCGCCCTCTTTGGGGGCGCCGACGTCGAGCAGGCCGAAGTAGGCGGTCATGCCCGGCATCCCCAGCGCGCCAACGTAGTTGGACAGAGGGACCGTCTCGGTGCTCACCTTGAAGACCGCGCCGGCGTCGCACACCGCGTACTCCTGCACCCCGAGCCAACCCGAGACGCTGTCGCCGACCGCGAGCTTCTCGCTCTTTGACTCGACGACTTCGCCCGCGGTCGCGGCGCGCATCACTTCGCCGATCTGCACGGGCGGGACGTAGGAGCGGCCCTCGTTCATCCAGCCGCGCATCGCCGGATCCAGCGAGACGTAGAGGATCTTGACGAGCACCTGGCCGTCCGCTAGCTCCGGGACGGCCTCCTCGACATAGTCGAAGTCCTCGCGCTTGACCATCCCCTGGGGGCGGCCGGCGAGACGGAACTGGTGGTTGACAACATCCATGGCGGCATCCTCTCGGAGGGGGTTGGAATCGTTACTGTACGCTCGCGCTGATGGACTTTGCCCACTCGCCCCGCACCAAGGAGCTGCTCGAGCGCCTGATCGCCTTCCAGGAGCAGGAGGTGGGACCGCGCGAGGAGCCCTACATGCGCGAGCTGCTCTCGAGGAGCGACCCGTGGGTCGTGCTGCCAGCGGTCGAGGAGCTCAAGGCGATTGCCAAGCACGAGGGCCTGTGGAACCTGTTCCTCCCCGACGAGCAGCATGGCGCCGGCCTCTCAAACGTCGAGTACGCGCCGCTGGCCGAGCGCATGGGGCGCTCGCTGATCACGGCGGAGGTGTGCAACTGCAATGCCCCCGACACGGGCAACATGGAGGTCTTGTGGCACTTCGGCTCGGATGAGCAAAAGCAGCGTTGGCTACAGCCGCTGCTCGCCGGGGAGATCCGCTCGGCGTTCTGCATGACAGAGCCCGAGGTGGCCTCCTCCGACGCGACCAACATGCAGGCCACCGCGACACTCGACGGCGACGAGGTGGTCGTAAATGGGCGCAAGTGGTGGAGCACCGGCGTGGGGCACCCCAACTGCGAGGCGATCGTCTTCATGGGGCTGACCGACCCCGGGGCCGACCGCTACCACCAGCACTCGATGGTGCTCGTGCCGATGGACGCCCCGGGCGTGAAGGTCGAGCGGATGCTCGCGACGATGGGCTTCCTGGACGCTCCCGGTGGGCATGGCGAAGTGTCGTTCAGCGACGTGAGGCTGCCGGCGAGCGCGATCGTCGGCGGCGCTGGCCAGGCGTTTGCGATCGCGCAGGCGCGGCTCGGACCGGGCCGGATCCACCACTGCATGCGCCTGATCGGACTCGCCGAGCTCGCGCTCGAGCTCGGGTGCAAGCGCGCCACCGAGCGC
>JBARJU010000105.1:0-2830 GCA_049800435.1 Solirubrobacteraceae bacterium | reverse complement strand
GCTCCGTTTCCTGCCTCGGCCGTCTTCGGAGGGTAATTAGGTCACATGCTCCGATGCCGCGAATCTCCAGTGTTTACGGGCGATCAGCGGCCGAGTCGGTCGAAAAGCGGGAAACTCCCGCTAGGCGGCCTCGCGCCGCTGTGAGATTTCACTTCCGGCAGATCCCAGACCCGGTTGGCACGGGAGTGAGGCCGCGTCCGATCGTCGATGTGGTCGTGGAGGGTCTAGAGCTTGCGCCTCAGGCGTGCCTCTTGGACAGTGGTGCGGGCGCCGTGCGCATGGGGGCACATGTCGCCGAACTTGCCGGGATCGAGATCGGTGACGCGCCACGCACCACGATCGCCGTTGGAGGCGCGCTCGTCGTGGGACGCGTGGCGGAGGTGGCACTTGAAGTATCGGACGGACGCTCGAGCTACCAGTGGGCGGCCCCGGTTTGGTTCTGTGAGCCGTGGCGGCCGGCCTTCGGTCTGCTGGGGCTGACAGGTTTCTTCGACCACTTCGAGGTCACGGTGGCGGCTTATGAGGAGTGGCTGACGCTCACCCCCGTCAGCGAGTGAGTATCGGCTGAGTGCCTGTCAACTCGCCAGCGCCGGCTCGCGCTCAGGCGCCGGGCTCGGCGGCCGCGAGAGGCCCATGCCCGCCGTCGGGCCGGCATGGCCGACTGGTCGAGTCACGAGCAACCGCGCCGGCTCGGGTGTCGGCGAGGGCTCGCGCAGGGCGATGATCATCGCGCCGACGAAGAACAGCAGGTAGGGGACGTGCGGGAAGGAGAGGACGTCGAACAACGCACTCGCGATCCCGATCGCCGCAACCGTAGCGAACGCGCCAAGCGCGAGCGAAGCGCGTCTGGGGTCAGGACCACGGATCGTGGTGTGCGCGGCAAGCATCATCGCGCCAAAGATCGCCAGATAGGCGATCAGCCCGATCAGCCCGACCGTGATCAGCAGGTCGAGGTACTGGTTATCCAGTATCCGGTACTTCTGCGGGTCGTAGCTCTCGTAGCCGCGTCCGAGCAGCGGATGGTTCAGCACGTCGGGCGTCACCGCGTCGTAGCGCGCCGTGCGATCGGTCGTCGTCAGCGCGCTATTGAGGTGACCCGGTTCAAGCTGGCTGATCACCCCGCCGATCGCCGCCGGGGCCACGAAGTGCACGAGCACACCGAGCAGTAGGCCGAGCTTGAGCATCAGGCGCAGCACCTGGCGCGGGCGGTATGCGAGCAGGATCAGGATGACCGCCGCCGGCACCACGAGGCTTGTCTTGCGCGCCGTGGCGACGCCACCGGCGATCAGCAGGCCGACGGCGATCGCGTACAGCACCCGCCGTCGCCGCGTCGCCGCGTCGATGGCTCCCAAGATCGCGAACGGCAGCACCATCGCGAGCATCGCCGCGAGCTCGAGCGGCTGTAGCGTCGGCCCATAGACCGTCAGGCGCCCGATCGAGTCGACCTGGTCGAGCAGGTTCGGCGCTGTGACCGGGAGCAGCTTGCCCCACAATGTGTAGAAGACGTTGTAGTGCGTGCGGTACTCGACGATCGTACCGAGCGCCACGATCACGCCGAGGAACACCATCAGCGCCGCGAAGCGCGGCACCTCGCGTGGGCGCAGCACGGACGCGACGATGAAGAAGAAGACCACATAGGAGATCAGCAGCGCGAGCTTCTTGACGACCAGGGTCAGCTCATCCATGTTTCCGAGTGTCTGCCCGTTGACAGCGACGCTCGCCAGGCACACGGCGAGGAAGAGGAGCACCGCGAAGTGCACGCGACAGAGCTTCAGGCGCGGGCGTGCGGCGCCGCTCACGACGGCGAGGCTCGCAAACCACAGCATCGTCAATGCGATCACCACCGGGCGGTCCAGGGTCCCGTTTACCGGCAGGTGAATCGGTAGCGCGATGGCATCGATCGGGACGAGAAACAGCATCGCCATGAAGCCCGCGAGCGCCCACGGCAGCAAGCGCGTCGTGTACGGCCATTCGTCGCAGCCCGGCGGCTCGTCGTCGAGTCGGTCGAGCCGTGCCTCGGCGAGACCCGCGATGTAGGAGCGCGCACGTCGCTGCCGTCGCGCCCACATCCAGCTCCACCCGAGCAACAGGACAAGCACGAAGGCGAGGCCCATGAGCTGCCACTGCGCGCTCGCGCCGACGGTACCGCCGACCGTTGGGCCGAGCGGGCGCAGGACCGCGGCCGAGGTGCTTGGCAGCGGATAGGAGGCCTTCTGCGTGGCGACATGACGTTCGAGCAGTCCACGGGCCTCTTCGACGAGCTTGACCGCCGCGCTCTGGGTTGGCGCCTGGGCGTAGATGTCAAGCAGCGGCCGGGAGCCGTCGACATCGAGCAGCAGCCGGTAGGAGCGATCGACCAGCCGCGGGTCTGGCAGCTTCGGAAGTTTTTGAGCGGTGTTCGTGCGTCCCAGCAACAGCGTGAAAGGACCGGACGCCGCGACGCTGCGGTTGCCCAATCCCAGCGACCGGCCGAGCGTTGCCGTCGGGGCGTAGCCCTGCAGGTAAAGCGCGTAGTTGACCGCGAGCTGCGCGCCGAGGTCCGACTGATACTGCGTGAGCTGCTCGATGTCCGCGAGCACCGAGTTTGAGGTGTCCACCAGCACCTGCGCGTGCGCCGCGCCAAGTTGCGCGCCGCGCGGATGCAGAGCCGGTGGCGCGAGCGAGATGCGGTAGCCGGCGAGAACGGCCGCGAGCGCGGCCACCGTCACGAGCGTCGCGACCGGTCGCAGTCGCCGCCGCTGGAAGATCCCAGCGGCCCAGTTCACCGCTGGCGTTCTCCCACCGCGGATGCCGGACGTTTGGCCCGCGGGTCGCGTGTGACCGTGTCAAA
>JBARJU010000104.1:0-9877 GCA_049800435.1 Solirubrobacteraceae bacterium | reverse complement strand
GCTCGTCAGTCATGAATGGCGCATAGCGCGATAGCGACGGATGAGCGTGTTGGTGGAGCTGTCGTGATAGAGCGAGGGCTCTGCCTCGCTGTCAAGCTCGGGGATGATGCGCGCGGCAAGCGCCTTGCCGAGCTCCACACCCCACTGGTCGAAGGAGTCGATGCCCCAGATGACCCCTTGTGTGAAGACGGAGTGCTCATAGAGGGCCACGAGCGCCCCGAGCGTGTGGGGCGTGAGTTGCTCGACGAGCAATACGCTCGTGGGCCGGTTTCCCTCCATCACACGGTGCGGTGCGAGCGCCTGGAGGGTGCCCTCTGCGAGCACCTCCTCAAGGGTCTTGCCGAAGGCGAGCGCCTCGGCCTGGGCGAACACGTTTGACATCAGCAGGTCGTGGTGGTTACCCAGGGGATTGAGCGAGCGTGCGAAGCCGATCAGGTCGAGCGGGACGAGTCGCGTGCCCTGGTGGATCAGTTGGTAAAAGCTGTGCTGTCCACCGGTGCCTGGCTCTCCCCAATAGATCGAACCAGTATCAAAATCAACCGGAAGGCCATCGAGTGTGACGTGCTTGCCGTTTGACTCCATGGCGAGCTGTTGCAGATAGGCGGGAAAGCGCGAGAGATATTGCGAGTAGGGCATCACTCCGAGTGTTTGGGCGCCGAAGAAGTTGGCGTACCAGACCGCTAGCAGGCCCATCAGAGCCGGCAGATTGCGCTCGAAGGGGGTCGTGCGGAAGTGCTCGTCCATCGCGTGAAAGCCGGCGAGCAACTCTCGGAAGCGTGAGGGTCCGACGGCGAGCATCGTGGAGAGGCCGATGGCGGAGTCCACCGAGTAGCGCCCCCCGACCCAGTCCCAGAAGCCGAACATGTTCTCAGTGTCGATCCCGAACTCGGCAACGGCACGAGCGTTGGTCGAAACGGCCACGAAGTGCTTGGCGATAGCCGCCTCGTCGCCGAGTGCGGCGAGCGTCCAGTCGCGCGCCGAGCGGGCGTTGGTCATCGTCTCCAGCGTGGTGAACGTCTTGGAGGAGACGATGAACAGGGTCTCGGCGGGGTCGAGGTCGCGGGTGGCCTCGACGAAGGCGGTGGAGTCGACGTTGGAGACGAACCGGAACGCGATCTCGCGACGCGTGTAGTGGCGCAGGGCCTCATAGGCCATGACGGGGCCGAGGTCCGAGCCACCGATACCGATGTTGACGACGGCGCGGATCGGCTTGCCGGTGTGGCCCTTCCATTCGCCCGAGCGGACTCGCTCGCTGAAGGACGCCATGCGGTCAAGCACCGCGTGGACCTCGCGTATGACGTCGATCCCGTCGAGTATCAGCGATGCGCTCCTCGGCATCCGCAAGGCCACGTGCAGCACCGACCGGTCCTCGGAGACGTTGATGCGCTCGCCCGAGAACATAGCGTTCGTGCGCGCGGACAGGCCCGACTGCTCGGCGAGCGCGACTAGCAGCGCCAGCGTCTCATCCGTGACGAGGTTCTTGGAGTAGTCGAGGTAGATGCCGGCGCCCTCGGCTGTCAGCCGCTCACCGCGGGTAGGATCGGCGGCGAACAGTTCGCGCAGGGACATGTCGGCGATCGCGCCCTGGTGGCGAGTCAACTCGGCCCAAGCTGCTCGTTCGGTCAGTGAGGGTTTGGATTTGAGGTTCGTACTCATGTCGTTAGGGCTCGGTCAGGTAGTCCCGCGAGGCGAGCGGCTGTAGCGCAAGTATCGCTACAGAAGTAGAGGGTGTGCCTCTCGACATACTCGCGACAGCGCTCCCCTTGTCGACCTTCATACCGCACACGGGGTCCGTGGCGCCGCGACGCATCGTGAGCGTGAACAGCGCGATGAAGACGAAGGCGCCCAGAATGTTCGTGAAAGGCTTGTCGACCAGGCGTCCTTCAGGACGTCGAGTTGGTGCTGAGCATGGCGTCCAAATAGAAAAGCCCCGCCTGAGCGGGGCTTTTCCTTAGCAGGTCGATAAGCCGGATTCTGTCGTTGAGCAGCCATCCATCTGTGCGGCCTACCTGGATCTCGGCGGGCTACCTGCAAGTGATCCGGTTTGACCTTGCATCGGGTGGGGTTTGCCTAGCCGCCGCGTCACCGCGACGCTGGTGCGCTCTTACCGCACCGTTTCACCCTTGCCTGCCAGCCGTTCACGTGGGACGGCCGACATCGGCGGTTATTTTCTGTGGCACTTTCCCGCGGGTTTCCCCGGGTCGATAACTCGACCACCTTGCCCTGTGATGTCCGGACTTTCCTCGAAGACCCGATGGCCTCCGCAGCTGCTTGACCTGCCGTACAACCGTAGCGCGTTGACAGCGCCATTGGAAGGCTTGCGCTGGGGGACCCGAAGCGTAGGCGATGACTCCGTCGGAATCCGGATGGTCCACAGGGGACAGACCCGGCTCAATCAGGCTATGAGAGCCGCGACCCGCAACTGGGGCAAGCGCCCGTTGGCGCCTCGCCTCCGCCGGCCGGGAAACGCGAGGCCATCGTGCTCGCGCAAACCGGACAGTTGACGGTAGCGCGCACGGCGAGGCCCTCCCATGCGCTGGTGATGATGTCATCCAGCGTCAGCCTGCCGTGCGCGTCCGTCGTCCCCGCGATTAGCGCGCCGTCCAGCCGACGGCGCGTGGCGCGCTCGAAGCCCTCGTCAAGGGCCGGGGATCGCTCGAGCAGCAGCGTTGTCATCACATACTCCTGAGGAGACCGACGACGCGCCCGAGCACCTTGACCTCCTTGGTGCGGATCGGCTCCATCGTGTCGTTCTCGGGTTGCAGGCGAATGTGATCGGGTTCGCGGAAGTAGCGCTTGACGGTGGCCTCCTCGCCGAGCAGGGCTACCACGATGTCGCCTTGCTGGGCGGTGTCCTGCTGGTGGACGACGACGAGGTCGTCTTCGACGATGCCGGCGTCCTTCATCGATTCGCCGCGTATACGCAGGAGATAGTCGCCGTCACCGCCGCCGGCGATGCTGGGAACCGGGACGTACTCCTCGATGTTCTCCTCGGCGAGAATCGGCTGGCCGGCGGCCACCGAGCCGAGCAGCGGGAGGCTGTCGGGACGGACGATACTGCGCACGCCCTCCACAGCGCTGCCCACAGCCCGGTCAAAGAGCTCGATCGCGCGCGGCTTTGAGGGATCGCGACGCAAGAGACCGATCTTCTCGAGGTTGGCAAGATGGGCGTGAACCGTGGAAGAGGAGGCCAGGCCTACCGCCTTGCCGATGTCGCGCACCGTCGGCGGGTAGCCGTACTTGGCCGAGTACTTGCGGATGAAGTCGAAGATCTCCTGCTGACGCTTGGTCAGATCCATTAGTGGACGGCTCCCGTGTCGAGTGGATTAGATCCTGAAACGAACATGTGTTCGTACAGTAGCGCGGCCCCTGGACGGAATCAAGGGCGGGCGGTCCGGAGGCATGCAGACGGTTATACTCGCCCCCTCTGCGCCTGTGGCGGAATTGGTAGACGCGCAAGGTTGAGGGCCTTGTGGACCGCTTGGTCCGTGGTGGTTCGAGTCCACTCGGGCGCATAGAGAAAGCCCTGCAAATGTGGGGTTTTCTTGCGTTTGGAGGGCCGATCCGGGTCGTTCTGTCCGTGTGCACAGTATTCTCACATGAGAACGATGCACACCCTTCCGCACACCTTTGTCGGCGTGGAGAGCTCGCGATGAGCGTGCAGGCTGATCGCGGGCGCTGGGTCGTGCGCTGGCGCGACGAGTCCGGCCGGCAGCGCGGTAGGAGCTTCGAGAGCCAAGACGCCGCACGCGAGTTCGACAAGGCGCTGGGCGAGCTTGCACCGCGAGAACGCCAGGCGAGCCGCAGTCAGCGCTCGGGTGGCGTGTACCCCTACTCCACCGCTGGCGGCACCCGCTGGTATTTCAAGGCGCGCGGGAGCAACGGGGTGCAGGTGACAAGGCGTGGCTTCACCAGCGAGCGGGCCGCGCGCGACGCGAAGCGGCGACTGGTCGAGCAGGTGGAGCGCGGCGAGGTGCGCCACACGCGCGTGAGCTTCGGCGAGCACTGGGAGCGGTGGCTGGCGCGACGCAAGCCCTACCTGGAGCCTGGAACGTGGCGGGGCTATGAGATCGACGGGCGCAAGCGGCTCCTGCCGGCGTTCGAGTCGATCCCGCTCGGGCGGCTCAGCGTCGAGCATGTGCGCGCTTGGATGGAAGAGCAGACCGAGGCAGTGGACGCCGGCGAGCGGAGCCCAAAGACCGTCAACAACTCGCTGGGGACGCTCGTGGTGTGCCTGAACGCCGCCGTCGAGGATGGCCTGGTCGCCAACAACCCGGCGATGCGGGTCGAGCGACTGCCGCCAGGGCACGTCGAGCGTGAGTATTTGCGTTTGCACGAGATCCCGCTCTACGTGGACTCGTGCTCGGAGGTGTACCGGCCGCTGGCGGAGCTGCTGATCGGGAGCGGGCTGCGTATCTCCGAGGCGCTGGCGCTGCTCGTGGGCGACATTGAGCTTGAGCAGACGGGTGGGATGATCGTGGTGTACCGATCGCGCAAGCGCGGGGAGACGGTGGGATCAACGAAGTCCGACCGCTTCCGCTCCGTGGAGATCGGACCCGCGCTCTCGCGCGTGCTGCAAGATCATCTCGCGCGTCGCGCGGAGATGGCCTCTGGCGACGATAGCAAGGCGCATGTGTTCGTGATGCCGGTGCGTGAGCGCAAGCGCGACCGTGGCCGCTGGGAAGGCGCCGGTGACGGCCAGCCGATGGACCGCACGACCATCTCGCGCGACTGGCACAAGCAGGCGCTGCAAGACGCGGCGCTGCGCGACATGACGCTGCACGCCCTGCGCCACACCGCGGCGGCGGCGTGGTTGGCGGCGGGCAACTCGTTGATGTATGTGCAGCGCCAGCTCGGCCACGCGGACATCCGCACGACCGAGCACTACTACGGCCACCTCGAGCGCCACGTCCTGGCTGCTGGCGCGGCGGCGACCGAGGAAGCGATCGCACGGGCCATGAGGCGGCGTTAGAGAAGGCGCTGCTGGCCGTTCGCGGGCGTCTGAGGACGACGCGAGCCTCTGACCCGACGTTGCCCGGCGATGGCCGCTAGGTGCCGCGTAGGGACCGTCGGGCGTCCCGGCACCCATGCGGCGCGAGCATCGTCGATCCAGCGCTGGATGTCCTCTGGAACGAAGCGCAACGGCCCCTCCTCTCCACCAATCCGGATCGAAGGGATGCGACCGGCCTTCGCGGCGTCGTAGAGCCAAGAGCGCGAGACTCCGAGCTGCATGGCCAGCTCGGAGGGCTTCAGAAGTGCTGGATGGAGATGTCGAGATTCGTGACTCATATGAACTACTGACCACCAACCAGCCAGACCGGCAATCAAATGTTCCGTGCGCCGACAAATAGCTACTTCTTGGCGAGTCTGTAGTCGAAGCTGCGCACAGCGCAAAGACAGCGAAAGCATGGTCGTGCATCTAGTCTGTGCAGATCCCGGGGATGCTGATCGGCAGCCGCAGGGTTGCGTAGGTAGCGAGCTGAGAGCGAGATGGCTATCGGCGCTCGTGGAACAGCTTCTCGGCGCGACCGAGGATCTGCGAGGCAGGCATTTCGAGAGCGGCGGCGATCTTGAGGATGTTGGCGAGCGAGACGTTGCGCTCGCCGCGCTCGACGTCGCCGTAGTAGCCGCGGTTCAGGCCGCTCTTGAGGGCCATCCCTTCCTGAGCGATGCCGCGCTCCTTGCGCAGCTCGCGGAGTGCGTCGCCGAATGCTGCGTGGGTTGGCGACAGGGAAGGCATAGGCAGCGGCAGTCTGTCTGGATCACCCGCTATAAGTCTACCCCCTATACGAGTCAATCAAAGTGGTCCCAGCGCGGCGGAAACCGCCCGGGCCCGGCAAAGGAGGCGAAGCTCCGATGCAACAAGAACCTAACCAGACAGCAGCCGAGGACGATGCCTGCCACGACTGGGGCATCATGGTCCGACTGCTCGACAAAGACGATCAACGCCCCTGGTCCGTCGATGAGTTGATTCAGGACCGAGGCGGCGAGCTGGGCGTCGTGGACGCCATCGCGCGACTCCACGGGGGTCGGGCTCATCCACCTGCAGCGCGGACGATCAATCTTCCCGACGCGGGCGGCAGCCCACTTTGATCGGATCAATATGTAGACCACTGTGCAACACAACCGTCGCACCGCTCCGAGCGGCGCGACCTCAATCGTGAACCACTCCCGAACCCCGCGATAAACGAGGAACAGACGCAAGTTGGTTTAGCAGGACTATTGCGCCTGACCGAAACATGCGTTAGGGTTCGCCCGGTCACCGGGGGAGACTCGAATCCACGCGTCACGATGCGTCGTGGCCGCTATCCAACAAGCCAACTATGAACGAGATTCTCAATAGCCGAGCCGAGCAACTTGCTGCGACTGCGGAGGACCTGTCGTGCTTCAGCGGCTTGAAGGTAATCCATCTTCGCCGCGCGATAACCGAGACGCTTGCGCGTATCGGACACAACGGTCTATTCGACCAATACACCAAGCATGACATCTCGCATATAGATCGGATGCTGGCATCGCTCGATTGGCTCGTACCCACGACCACCTGGGACTTACTAACACCCACCGATGCGCTTCTCCACGTACTATCGATCTACTTTCATGACCTCGGTATGCTAGTTACGAAGTCGGAGTACCGCGAACGCGATGCTAGTGGATGGCGCGATTATGTCGACACCCTATACGCGGGCGAGGCTGGCGAGGATTATCATGCCAAGGTTTCCGCACTCGGTCCGGACGGCGCCGACCGCTTTCTCTACCAAGAGTATGTCCGCGAGCATCACGGCGAACGCATTCGTGCTTGGATCTCAGGCTCGGTACCAGCGCGGCTCGGTAAGGCCGACGACGCCGTGTCCGAGGTCTCGCGTTTGTTGGCTCCGCTACCACCTCTGTTTCGCGAAGATCTCGGGCTGATCTGCGAAAGTCATCACAGGCACGATCTCGGTGATGTCGTCCGATATCCGGTCTCGCGGCCATACGGACTAACCGATGCTGAAACAGGAAACGTCCAGTACGCTGCCCTGCTCCTTCGGACAGCCGATCTATTGCACATAACGTCGGACCGCACCCCCTCTGTAACATTTCGACTCATCGCGCCGACTGACCCAATCAGTCAACAGGAGTGGGCCAAGCAGATGGCCGTTACGGCAGTGAGATCGAAGGCAGGACTCGATGCCGACGGAAACGTCGACCCGGATGCCCCTCGCGACACCATTGCAATATTTGCACAGTTTAGCGATGAGAACAGTTTTTTTGGGCTCACGGAGTATCTCACGTATGCCCGTCGTGAACTCCAACAGACATTCGACTGGGCAGCGGAGGCCGTACGCCGTCATGGATCCGTCTACGAATTCCCGTGGCGTCACATAGACGATAGTCAAGTCCTCACCACCGGCTTTCTCCGTGACAGTTTCGAATTCACACTTGACACGAAGCGCGTTCTCGATCTCCTTACAGGCCACACCCTCTACAACAATACGGCCGTCGTTGTTCGCGAGCTCGTTCAAAACTCTCTCGACGCGATCCGCGTGCAGCGCATTGATAAACATCGAGAAGGAAGCGAATCCGTCCGTGTACAGTGGGATAGCGTCGAGCGTCGACTCACCGTCACCGACAACGGAACCGGGATGACTCAGGATGTCATCGAACGACATCTCCTGCGAGTCGGTTCATCCCGCTACCAGGACCCTGAATTTCAGCGTCGTTACCCGAACTTTAGCCCTATTAGCCGATTCGGCATAGGCGTCTTGTCGACCTTCATGGTCGCCGATGCCGTAACGGTTGCGACCGTTCACCCGGACGAACCGCAGGGGCGACAACTCAGCCTACGCTCCGTGCATGGGCGCTATCTCATCAGCTTGTTTGACAAGGACGATCCTCAAGGCGTAGCCATCGGCCCACACGGCACCTCGGTTATCCTCGATCTCCGTCCTTCGGCGCGACTCGGCGACGTTCGGGAGATATTGGAACACTGGGTGGTAGTGCCTGGCTGCAAGGTTACGCTGACGATAGACAATGACAAAGAGATTCCGGTCGGCGCAGATACCATCGCTGACGCACTGCGATCTCAGCTTGAAAGCGACGGAGTCACGTTGTCTTTGGATGATGATACGCTCCGCGATGGAGACATTCATGTCAAAGAAGAGTCTCGCGACGGCTTGAACTTGGCGTTTGCGATGCGATGGTCGTCACATTTTAAGGAGTGGTCGCTGGTGCCAATCCGGGAAAGATCAGCCCCTTCTTCCGACAACCCAACCCGTCTCGGCACCTGTATTGAGGGAATCAGAGTTGAGACCGGCACGCCAGGCTATCGCGAGCTTAGCTTCTACGCGATGGCCAATGCAACCGGCCCTTCGGCGCCACGTACGGATGTCGCTCGTGCGGGACTTGAGCAAACGTCTGAGCGCATAGACCTGCTTCGGGACCTTTATCGCCGTTACACTAGTTTCATTGCCTCAGAGGTAGCTGCACTAAGAGACCGCGGCTTTTCTTTGACTTGGAGTGCGCAAGAGGCACGCATCCTGAGTTCCTCCCTGAGCTCGAAGCCTGCCCTTGAGTCGCAACTGCTCCATGCTGCGGTTTCAGAAATCCCGAGCGTCGTGGTCGATGATGGAGATAAACGCGAGCTCGTAACGCCAGCGCGGGTTGGGGCGATGCCGATGTTTTGGACCGTCGAGTCGAACTTCTTTCGCTCCGCCGAGGCCCTCTTGCGCGAGACGCTCAGCTCGGCGTCGGTTACGGCATTGACTGAAGCACTGGGCGTAACATCGGCGCTTCCAGACGGGCCGCTCGTTACATCCGTACTTGGCTATTCCTCGCCACTGATGCGAAACCGAGAGGTATCAAGAATCGTCCTGCGCCCCGCTGACCGGCGAGTGGACCTTGCGTGGGAGGAGGCTCACGATCCAGCCCGATGGTTGCACCTTGGGCCAGACACCGTACAACTACGGCGCTTGGAACAGCGGCTTACCGGTAGAATAGACCGCATGATAACTCGACGGACTCATGCCACCACTCTGCTTGGACGTGTAGGCAATGTGCAAGTAGAGGGACGATCAAATGAGAGTGTCATTAAAAGCTCTGGGGTGATTCTACTCCTCCCTGGTCTTGCCCTTACGGAATTTCTGATAACTACGCTAGCCTCTTTGGGTGACAGCGACCCTGAAGTCAAGGGAGAGACACAATACTTCCTCAGTCAGTGTGTCGACGCTATTTGCCGATTCCCCACGGATGGTCGTACCTTGGACCCTGCTGAAGGCCGGGAGCTTTTTAGTCGAGTGAGACGGAATGTCGGCCTGGAGGATGGCGATACCTCGCTGATCAGCGGTTTGGCGGATGTCGTTGCGGCGGAGCCGATTCGGGTCTTTGATGCTTGGGCATGGGATCGTGGCACGAACACCAGCGACTAGAATCGGGTTTGCACCCAGTTAGAATAATAACCTCGCTGTATTTCAGATTATTTACCCTAGTGCCGTTCGAAGGATCTGATGCCTTACATTGGGCCTAGATCGGGTAGGAAGTTCCTGTTCACCATAGTCAACTGTTCACCTTTTGGAATTACGGCACTCTCGGAAACCCAAGAGAACAATACAAAGCTGATGTCAAAAAGGTGACTGTTACGGAATACAGAAGATGATGACAGCCTGTCAACGCCTGCCTCCCAATAGTAACCTGACTGCACACCATTCGTCTAGCCAAGTGGCGGCATACGGATCGATCCATCCCGCAATGCGCCTCATCTCATCAATAGGTTCACTAATAGTACTTTGTTAGAGTTTTTGTAGGTGTTCTTGGTTGTTCGGCGAACTCCTTTGGCATTGGTTGAGAATCGATGCGGGAGGGGTGATGATGGCTGTTGTGGCTATCGAAGAGTGTGGGGTGG
>JBARJU010000103.1:0-4858 GCA_049800435.1 Solirubrobacteraceae bacterium | reverse complement strand
GCGCGGGAGGCGGCAGGCATCGCGCGGCGGGCGAAGAACCGCGCGCGCGTGCGCTGGTCGACGATGACCGCCGCGCACCCACCGCAGGCCACCAACAGCGTCTCCACAGACGAGGCGCGCGAAGTCGAGGATCCCGGCGCGAAGGTGCTCGAGGCGTTCGGGCTCGCCCACCGCCGCGGACAGAAGCGCAGGTGAGCGGTGGCCGACTGCGTGTTCGACCCACCGGTACGCCACCACGCAAGCCCGCCCGACGTCGGGATCGTCGAGACCGAGGGGCTGCTGCTATCCGAGCGCTCGCTTCACTACGTCATCGCCAATCGTCTGCTCGGCGCGCTGACCGGCGTCTCGGGCACCGGCAAGACGTTCACCCTCGAAGAGCTGCTGCGCGGTCGCCAAGACCTCCGGGTCGTCTGGATCGAGGTGCAGGTCAAGCCGACGATGCTCTCGATCGCCCGCGCGATCGCGCTGCAACTGCTCGGCGAGATCCCGACCGGCAGCCGCCACGAGCTCTCCTACCACCTCCAGGACGTGCTCGGCGACCAGCCCGACGGCAGACCGCTCGTGCTGATCTTCGACGAGGCGCAGCGCCTGAACCGAGAGTGCGCCGAATACCTGCGCTACCTGCACGATCCGCACAACACGCGCTTCGCGATGGTGCTCGCCGGCGGCAACGGCTGCTGGGAGACGATCCGCCGCGAGCCGATGCTCCACAGCCGCGTGCACGAGCCCGTCTTCTTCAAGCCGCTCAGCGACACCGCTGTGCTGCAGACGCTCCCCAACTACCACGTGATGTACCGGCACGCGGAACCCGAGCTGTTGCTGTGGGTCAACCAGGAGCGCTGTCAGGGCATCCTGCGTCACTGGTCGGCATTCACCGCCTCCGCCGCGCAACTCCTGGCCCCAGACAAGCCGCTCACACGAGCAGTCGCCGCGACCGTCCTGGGGCAAGCCGGGTGAGCGGCTCCCCGGCCACCCACACGGTGCTGAACGCCGACATCGAGCCGCAGACGATGGCGCGACTGCTGAGCCTGCACGACCTCGAGCACGGCGTCGTGGTCTGCCATCCAGTCCCACCACAAGCGCGCGACGGCCACCTCGCGCGAGACGTGCTCTACGCGCTCGGCAAGCACCCGGCGGCCGGCCGATGGCCGCGAAGCCGCGAGGTCACGAGCCACGCGGCGATCTGGTTGCAGGCAGAGCGGATCACTGACCTGCTGCTCGTCCGGGCCGACCTCTTCGCGCACGCCACCCTCACTGACCTCATCGAACTGGGCCGCGGCGCCGGAGCGCAAACGTGGCTGATCTTCGACTCCGCCAGTGCTCACCGAGCCGCCACCAATCGTCTCAGAGCACGACCAGCTGCGCGCGTGCGAATCACACCAAGCACCGAGCAGCCAAGCCCACCCGGCAGGACTCCGGAGCGGGCGCGATGGTCGACGCCCTCACCGTGGATCGCGCGCGCGGCCGCCACGCGTGCTCTCACCATCGACCCGCTCAACGCCCTCGACGCCCGCATGCACGTCGCCTTCAAGAACATGAGCTCCTGGCTCTCCAGCCACCGGCGATTGCTGCCCCAAGCCACCGAGCGCTTCCTAGAGATCCTCACCAGCGACGCCTCGCCGCAGTACCGGTACGCACGCCGGATCGGCGCCGCAAGCGCCCTGCTTCTACATGGCTTCGCCCCTGAGATCCGTGAGCGCCCGAGCCGACGGGGCGCGATGACGCGCGACCCAACCGACGGGCAGGCGCGCGAGATTCGCCGCCACAGCAACCCCGCCAGCGCCGCCCTGAATGCCATTGCGCGGCTCACCGGCCTCGACGCCGAGACGCTCGCCTACCTGACGCTCGACCAGCTCATTCAGACCCCGCATGGTGTCTTGCTCGGCGACTACCGGCTTCAAGGCGCCGGCGCGACCGCGCTCCGCGCACACGCGGCCTACCAGACAGGCCATGGGCGGCCGGCCACCGCACCGCTGTTCACCCGGCGCCAGCTCGCCGAACACGACGACGTCGTCGGAGAGAGTGACCGCAGCCTCCCGCGACGGCTTGAGGTGAGACTCGCCGCGCTCCCAGACTCGTTGGACATCGCCTTCCCACAGCCCGAGCTCGCCCCGGGTTTCGGCACGCCGGCAGAGGACACGCGACAGGACGCGTGGCTCGTCATCCGTCTCCTGCGGCTCGTCCCCTCTCGGGCGCTCCCGCTGGCGCGCCTCCAGAACCCCGAGCGTGACGCCGCACAGCGACTCGTTGCGGGCCACGCGGCGAAGGTCCACGAAGGACTGCTCGCTGCCACCGAGCACCTGCGATTCAGCCATTTCCTCGCCGACACACCCGGGTACCTCGCCAGCGTGCGGAGGGGACAGTGGTGACACCACCGGCCACACGGCTACGCGCACTCTTTGAAGAGGATTACCTCGCGTCCAAGAGCCCTGGAACTCGCTCGTGCTACCTGCGAAGCATCGAACGCCTCGAAGCCTGGGCCCGACGCGAAGCGCTCGATCTCGGCCAGCTACAGACCGACGATCTCAGAAGGTTCCTCGCTGAGCACGGCCGCGCCAATACGCTGCCGGCACGATCAAGGTGCACCGCGCGGCCCTACGCGCCTTCTACCAGTGCCTGTACAACACCGGAGTCATCGAGGACGACCCTGCGTACCGCCTCCGCCACACGCCGGTGAGTCATCTCGCGCCCAGCGAGCCGATCGCATATCTCACCGACGACGACATCGCCCACGTGCGAGCAGCCGCCCAACAACTCGGTGTGGTGCACAGCCTCGTGGTATGCCTGCTCCACGAGACACCACCAGCATCGCAGGCATCGCACGCCTATCGGTTGACGACTTCGCGGAAAACCCCAAACACCAGACCTTCATCCTCCTTGGGCGGACCGCCGCGAGCACCACGCCCTGGCCGATCAGCGAGCAGGCGCGCGAGGCGATCGACGCGCTTCGAAACGAGCACGCTCGCCTCATATCGCCGCTGACAAAGAACCCGAATCACCTCAGGGTCCGCATCGCCTTGGGGGAGACGCACGCGCGCGCCAAGATGGAGACGCCCGACCTCGCAGCTGCCCTCAGAGGCACGCAGCGCCGTGAGGAACGCGAGCTGTGCGAACAACTGCGCCTCCAGCCGCATCGCCTCGCGCAATACCGGCGTCAGCTGCTAGCCGAACTGAAACTGATCGGTAGCACCTCCAAGTAAGCCAGCCCCAGCTCGGCTGTCTCACATGGACGGGATTACACCGTCTCAGATGAACGGGATTCCTGTCTCACAGGAACGGGACGCCGCACGCGCCGCGGGCGAGCGCCCTGACGTCTCCCGCTACGCGCGATAATGTATGTTATGTCAACCTGGCCATGAAACTGGCCCAAAGTGCTGGTCTACGGACGACTCCGTCCAATCCCGAAAGGGCCGGTGCCCGAGACCGCGCCTCCGTTTGACTCGGAGCGCAAACCGGTACCTTCGTATTCAGAGGCAAGAGATCCGCGGAGTCGTGGGACTGAAGTCGCATACCGGTTCTGCATGTCGCTGACTACCGAGTCGAGACTGATATGAGGCTTTCGAATAGCGAGCACGAATCTCACGCCTGGCGTATCTGCGAGGTCACACCCGACTTCAGGCTGGAGGATGTGTGGGCGTTGCCGGCGCAAGGCGGTCCCGAGGACTTTGTGACATTGCTCGAGGTGATGGCGTCCCTCGATCCGGCTCACGCCGAGTCCCCTGCGACACGCGCCTTGTTCAGTATTCGCTATCGCGTTGGCGGATGGTTCGGGTGGGATGACGCACCGCGCCCACTCGCCATCCCGGACGACACCGAAACGACGCTGAGCGCGCGACTCCCCGAGGATCTGCGCAACACCGCCACAGGCCTGGATCTCCGCTCATATGGCTTCGTGCCCCTCTACCGCACTGATGTGGAGTGGGCGGCTGAGCTTTCGAACCGAACTGTTCACGCCGTGATGCACCTGGCCTGGGTCGAGAAGGGCGAAGGCCTCTATCAAGGACAGATGGGGGTGTACGTCAAGCCGCGCGGAGGGTTCGGGGCGGCATACATGGCCATGATCGCACCGTTCCGACATCTAGTCGTATACCCGGCCCTGATGCGACAGATCAAGCGGGCCTGGAACGCCCGCATGGCGCACCCCGGGTCGTCTTATCCCAAGCCCTCGGATCGGCTAGTAGCATCGAAGACGATGTCTCTGTGGCTCCTGCTCACGCTGATGGGGCTCGTCAAGCTCCTGGTGGCCTCGCTGATGCTGTGGCTGCCGTTTCGCTCGGATTCTGCGATGAGCGCGCTGGGAGACGAGAACCGCTCGGACTCCGACGATGAGGGCGGGAGCAAGACGCTTCCTGGTTCACCGTCTGACCCTCATCCAAGGCTCCCGCTTCCCCACCTGCCCCGTCGCGGCCCGCATGGCTCCCCCTCGCCGTCACCGGCGCGCGTGCGCAATCGTCCGCGCCGTGTCGTCGCACGGGCACTCGTGCGGCGGTAGCCGCTTGGCGCGAGCCATTTGCTTGAGAGCGCCCAACTCGGAAACGATTGCTCAGCGGTTGCGCTTGCGCTGACGGCGGGCCGCCTTGGCCTGTGCGCGTCGCTTGCGCTGACGCACGGCGCGCTCTTGCGCGGAGGCGGCACTGCCGAGGCCGTCGCCGGCCGGAGCCACGCCACGGGCGTCGCGGACGATAAAGAAGGCGATGCCCGCGAGCAGCATTCCGCCGACGATGAAGATCGGCAAGAGCACACTCATCGAGATACCGCTTGAGGCGCTCGCGGTAGCTGTAGTGGGTGTCGAGATGGTCGGTGTTTCTTCTTCTGAGCTCTTGGTCAGGTTCGAGAAGGATTCAGAGGAGCCGAGGCC
>JBARJU010000102.1:0-31741 GCA_049800435.1 Solirubrobacteraceae bacterium | reverse complement strand
ATCCTCGGCCTCGCCACCGAGGGCCAGGAACGCGTGCTCTGAAGGCGTGCGTGGCCGCAGCGCGCGAACGCCGGTCGGAGCCGGCGTCGGGTAGTGAGCGTCGGCGATTGACGCCTCCCCTGGTGCGAGCAGCGCGTGCTGGGCGACCGGGACGCCCAGGTGCATGATCACGACGTCGCGATCGGTAGCGGCGAGCTGCACGGTCTCACCGACCAAGCGGTGGGGCACCGAGTAGCGCGCCGAGATGAAGCGCACCGTCGCGAGGCGATCGACCTTGCGCTCCTCGCCGCAGGCCAGCGCCGGGCGCGCCGGCGGCAGTGGGCGAAACAGTGCCCGCTCGACCTGAAGGCGCTCGACCGGGCGCACGCGGGTCTCGTAGTGGACCTCGCCGTTGACCTCCTGACACCATGCTGCCCCCGCCTGGTTTGCCTCATCGAGCGAGCCGAAACCCTCATAAGGGATGAGGTCTGACTTCGTGAAACGAACGACCGCCTCGACCTTGCCCTTGGACTCCGGGTCTTGGCGCTCGGTCGTGCGCGGCGAGAAGCGATAGTGCGCCGCCAGGCGCACGAGGTCCGGGTTGAGCACCGCGGCCCCGGCCAGATGCCCTGTGGCGACCGTCTTGGGATTGTCGAACAGCACCCGTGCCGGGACGCCGCCAGCCACCTCGAAACTGTGCGCGAGGCCCACAGCGAGCGCTCCGAAGCGCTCTGAGCAAGAGAAGCTCACCGTCCGATAACGAGACCAGCCCAGCACCGAGGAGAAGAACGACAGCTTGCGCGGACCGGCCGGCGTCGGGACCGTCCCCGCCGCACCCCAATCGCAGAGCATCCACTCGCCCGGCTCAGACACCCACGGCCGATAGACCCGACCCTCAAGCGCCTGCTTAGCCCGCCATGCAGCCTTCGCCTCGGCGAGAGCCCGGCGCACCGAGCGCTCCGAGCCCCCATAGCCCGCCGGGCGCATGATCCGCATCAGCCGCCGCGCCGTGACCCGCCCGCCGCTCTGCTCGACCCGCCCAGCGATCAGGCCTGAGAAGTCATCGGTCACCCGAGCGCGCTGCAGCGCAGGCGCAAACTGGCCCGCCCCACCTGCAGCCTCCACATAGCGCTTAACCGTCTTGTGATCGCAACCCAGCAGCGCCCCAACGGCACGATAGCTCCCCAGCTCCTCATACAACGCGATGATCTCCACCTGTGTCCTTCCGCTCTTCATGGGCGTCCTCCCGACGGTCAAGGGTCCAAGAGCACCGCACCGTCGAGCCCAAACCGGACGGGTGGGGAATTAAGTGGCCACCACTGGGGAGTTTCTCGTGGCCGCGGTCACCGCCAGAGCCTGTCGATCGGCAGCGCGTAGAGACGATCCTCCACGCGATATGCGCGGAGCCCCATGTACAGCGAGATCCCAGCGAGGAAGCGTTCGTCGAGCGCGTCGCGCAGCTTGCGCATGTGTCGCGCATCTCCGCTCCTCACCTGACCGGCGGCCTTCACCTCAAAGGCGAGCACTCCTCCATCGCCGCGTTCCACGATCAAGTCCACCTCCTGGCCGTCGTGGGTGCGCCAGTGTCCGCACCCAATCACCTCGTCCAGCAATGATGCCCGAGATGGACGCGATGGTCGTGCTCACCGGCCATACTGGAGCATCGAGCCTGCGATTTCGAGGGGTCTTAGTCCCCGATTTCGAGGGCTGGCTCGCCAGTCGCCGCTATAGAGCCGAACAGGATCGGCGCCCCACCAACGTCCCGGTCGCGCACCAAGGCTCCACAGGTGGAGTCGGCTACGAGGGGCAGCCCACCGGCCGTGCAAGGCCACCACTAAGATGCCAGCGCTATGAAGCTGGTGATGACGCTCTTGGTGCGCAACGAGGTCGACGTGATCCAGGCCAACCTCGAGTATCACCTGGCCCAGGGGGTCGACTTCGTGATCGTCACCGACCACGGCTCTGAGGATGGCACCAGCGAGATCCTTCGAGAGTACGAGCGCATGGGCGTCGCCAAGGTCATCCGCGACGAGGAGGAGGGCCACCACCAGAGCAACCGCGTCACGCGCATGGCCGAAATCGCCCACCTGGGACACAGCGCCGACTGGGTGTTCCACAACGACGCGGATGAATTCTGGTGGCCGCTGGTAGGAGATCTGCGTGACGTGTTCTCCTCCCTGCCGCCCCACTTCGGCCAGATCGAGGTTCAGCGGCGCAACTTCAGGCCGCGAGTGGATGGCGAGGGGCCTTTCTACTCGCGACTAGTGTACCGGGAGGCGAGCTCGCTCAACCTGTCAGGCCATGCGCTCGAGTCCAAGATCGCCCACCGGCCCCATCCCGATGTGGTGGTGGCGCCGGGAAACCACTCTATCCAGGGGGCAGACCTGTCGACCGTACCCGCCGGAGAGGTGCTTGAGATCTTCCACTTCCCCATGCGCAGCTACGAGCAGTTCGAGCACAAGGTGGTGCAGATCGGCCATGGCTACGAGCAGCTCCCGGACCGCTCACCAATGGTCGGGAGCGACCAGCTGGCGCTTCTCGAGCTGCACCGTGCAGGCAAGCTGCGCGACTATTACGACGGACTGGTGCTTGACCGGGCCGCACTTGAGCGCGGGCTGCAGATGGGTACCATCGTGGTCGATCGGCGCTTGGAGGACTTCATGCGCGGCGTGCATTCGGGCGAGCGATCCCATGCGCGGCCCGACGCTCCCTTCGCGGGAGTCATGCTTCAGCGGATGATGGATGCCCTCGACGAGCTTGAGCAGAGCCGCGAGGAGCTGGCGACGCTGCGCTCCGAGGGCGAGCGCGAGCGGGAACGCGCAGAGCACGAGCAGGGACGCGCAGAGCATGAACGGGAGCGCGCAGAGCGCGAACGGGCGCACTCCGAGCAGCTTCAGCGCCAAATTACCGAGATGAGCGTGAACCTGGAGCACTCCATGCACGAGCTTCAGAGCACCAGCCAGGCGCTGCACCTGCTGCGCTCCAGCCGGCTGCTGCGCTCCACCGCCATCGCACGCCGGTTGTACTACCGCGCAACCGGTAAGACCTGAGCAAAGGGGGCGCGGCCGGTAGTGAGGTCGAGGCGCAACCAGAGATTATGCTCATCCTCGCCGGTGATAACGGTTCGCGGTCACGGTCACGCGATGGCCCAAACGAGCGATGCGTCAAGATAACGGCCCTTGCGCACGGGCCGGTAAGCGAGGATGTGCTGCGCCTTCTCGGTGCTCAGCAGACATTGGTTACCGACGGTGTGGTTCTGCACATAGGGCCAGCGCGCGCGGACGTAGGCCTGGATGTCGACGATCGCGGGATCGACCTCGGCATCCGCGAGGTTGAACGCGCCGAAGCCGAGATCGCCGGGTGGCCTCATGGCGCACGAGAACCCGGCGAGGAGGTTCTCCACCGAAGTGCTCACATACAGGTTCGACGGTTCGGTGGACCTGAAGCCCGGGAACTCGAGCCGAAGCGCGACAGCTTGCGTCGAGCCGGACATGCATGCCCCGGCGAGGTAACGCTCGAATGCGGCCTTCAGGAACCCGTAGGTGGTTTGCCCCTCCGCTGGGAGCGGCAGATAGCTGGACTCCACGATCGGGAGCCGGTCCAGCCGCACCGGCTCGTTGATCCGGTAGACCTGGGCCGACGACGCGAAGACGAAGGTCGGCACCCCGGCGTCGCGCGCCGCCTCGAACACGTTCACGGCGGCGTCGTAGTTCATGCGCACGAAGTCCTTTTCCGAGGCGCCGGGCCAGTGCGGATGCGGGATCCCCGCGAGGTGGATCACCGCGTCGCTGCCCGCGAAGCGCGCCGCGAGCTGGTCGCGGGGAGCGAGGATGTCGTCGTCCCGCGGGCGAACGACACGCGCACGGATCAGCGCCGGCTCGGTGCGACTTTGCACGGTACGGATCGCTCGAGCAGCGCGGCGGGCGGACGACGAGGTTGCGCTCGCCAGGTAGCGGCGACGCATCAGGTCGACGAGTGGGCCGCGGAAACGATCGTAGACATCGACGCGCCAGCCTTCTGCTTCCAGGCCCTGACGCAGGAGCTGGCCGAGAAAGCCGCTGCCTCCGGTGATCGTGACGGTACGGCTCACACGTCCGCCACCGCGACGGCGCCAAGCGGATCGCGGGCAACGTCAAACAGGGCGCACCATGCGGTGATCGCCTGACCCCAGCGGGCCACGTATTCATCGTCGCTCGCCCCAAGCGCTGTTCCCATCTCCTCCATGCACGAGCGCGGATCGTCCCCGCTGAGTTCCACGGCGTCGATCGTCTCCCAAACATGCTCGTTGGCGACGATCCCCGGGGCCTCCTTGACGAGATTGGCGAACGGGTTCGATGCACGCCGATGATCGATCAGTGGCCGCCCGCAAACGATCGGGTAGCCGAGGTGACGGCAGATCCGCTGAACGACGAGCCCGCACCAGATATCGTCGAACCGCCCGTACGGCTGCCCGCGTCCCATCGGCGGGAAGTACATGAGGCACGCCACCTCACGGCGGAACGCAAGGTTCATCCCGGAGAGGGGGAAGTATTGCGCGGCAGGCATCACGCGGGTTCCTGTCCCGGTGACCGACACCGTGGACTGCCCGCCGGCGAGTGTCATGACCGAGTCGATGTCCGGGCATCCTCGCCACAGCCCCATGCTCACCTGGACGTTGCGCAAGACGCCGACGTTGTGGTAGGGCAGCCCGCGCACACGCATGCCCGGTACGGAGCTCTGCCAGGCTGGGGTGCGGTAGAGGTTGTCGCGATGCAGACCAACGAAGTCGTCCCCTGCCGGAAAGCAGTCGTCGTCGAGCGTGAAGATGATCTCGGCCCCGGTTGCCCACGCGCGCCAGAAGCCAAACGAGCGAATTGCGCTGTCCTGGCGCGAGATGATCGAAGGGTCGTGGAGCATCGCGTCGATATCGGCCCAGCAGAACACTTCGAATCGGTCCGCGGCCGAAGCCTCGAGCGCCTCTGGGATGCGCACATCGACCTCCGGCGCATCCTGCACGATCACGATCCGATCCCACGGCCAGGGTTCCCACGCCGCGAGAAACTCCGTCATTCGATCGGCCGAGTTGGTGGGGACGACAAGCGCGTTCACAGCGCGGAGCGGATGTGCTCGGGAATCAGCTCGGGCGGAGCATCAAGGTCTGCCCCGCGGTAAAACCAATCCTCGAACTCGCGTGGGTCGACGATCCGGTTCTGTACTCCATATCCATTGACGATGTCAGCCTCGTTCCAATCGCGTGCGACCGCTGCTTGGTGGCGTGCCAGAGACATGTCGTGATCGACGCGATGCAGGTGGATAAGCAGCAGCTCGGGATCGGGGGGATCGTCGGGGGCGTTGTACTCGTTGTGGAAGCCGTCAGACCAACGTAGCGGGATCCTGGAGAGCAGGCGCTTGGAGTATGTGAGTGAGGCGTGCCAGTACCGCCGTTGGGAAAGCAGCGGGGCATCGAACCGCAGCGGCGGCTCGTCGGGCTGATGGACGACGTTGAAGCCCAAGCACCTCGCTGCCGGTCGGGTCAGGCCGACGATATAGGCGTCCAGGTCCGGATAACGGCGCGGGTCAGCGAGAACGAACTCGTCTGCCTCGGCGAACAGCACAGCGTCATAGGAGCGCAGAAGGAACGCCTGGAACCGCTCGACGGTGGACTTGAGCCAATGGTGATCGAACGCCGCCTCCCTGTGTACCGGTACGACGTGGCAGCGCCCGCCCAGGTCGGCCGTGCTCCCGTCGGTGCTGTCGTGATCGAGCACGTACAAATCATCCGCGTCGAAGTGTCGCGCGTAGTAGTCCAGCCACAGCGGAAGCATCACGGACTCGTTGTGGACGATCGTGAACGCAGCGTGCCGTCGTGCGCCATCGCGCTCTCGGGTCGGCGCAACGATCTGCACGTCCACGTCCACCGCCGCCGCCTCTCGCCACGAGGCGTCGCCAAGACGGACGAGCAGCGCGATGCGTGCCGTCCCGCCATCCACCGCGCGCAGGTCCACCGTGCCTTCGAAGCCGCTCGACGACGCGTGCTCGACCGACGGATGGGCTTCACCGACATCGGGGCGCCACACTCCGAGCCGCACATGCGCCCCGGGGCCGTCGTCGACGACGAGCAGCGCCGACTCCAGCAGGCCGGCTTCGTCGAACACCCAGCCAGACACCCGCGCCACTCCGCTAGTCATCGACGCTCCCGCGACGGGCTCGTCGATCCACACGTGGACAGCAGGAGCAAACAGATCGCTCATGACCGGCAATCCAGCAGGGCGAGTATCGCGAGCGACTCGTCTGTCACCGCGAGCAATGGTATGCGAGGAGTCGCGAGAGCATGAGCCGGGATGACGGTCGAGATGGATCAGCGACGGGGCCTACACAAGCAGGCGGACCTCCAAGGTGACCTGGAAGAGCTGCTGCATTGCCCGGTGCACGTCGCGACGACACGGGGGCTGCGCTATGCGCGCGAGAGCACCCGCGAGCAGATCGAACGGGAAGCGATGCGGCTTTGAGCCCGCGGCGAGACCTCGACCGGCTCGCGGACATGCGTGACGCGCTCACGGACGTCAGAGCGCTGACAGCGGACGGCAAGCAGACTTCCGAAGCTGACCGCAGCCGGCGCTCTCACGCATTTGACGATCAGCTCGTGGCCGACGGGCGGATGCGCCTGGGTTGGGCGGACCTGTGCGGCATGAGCGTGCCTCCGGGACGGAAGTACGGCGTGGTGGACTCGCTCAGCTGCTCGATGACTTGATCGAGATCCCGTGCGGATACTTTCGTCTCCGTGACGAGCGGACGCTCGTCAGCGCCTAGATGGCGTGTGTCTTGGGATCTGTGTGCGTCGCTACTCACCACGATGCCTTTCTGAAGAATGTGTTTAGCGTAGCGCGGCATACCGGCAATGCCTAGTCTCGCGAGATCGCGAAGATGTCGATCAGGACCCGTGCCACCACCTCGGCGAGCTTGGCATGCCTGATGATGCCGTCCTGCTCAAAGAGAAATCCATCGTCGTGGCTACTGCTCACCGACAGCACGGCGATCGGCTCTACCCGGGCGTTGAGTACCGGTGCGGCTGCCACTACCCGGAAGGACCGCCACCTACAAACTTCCACGAGCTACGGACAACCTCGCCTTACGCTCTATGTGGAGCATCCAATAACGTGGCGACGCGAGTGCTGCCCCAGGAATGCATACCAGAAGTCCACGCTCCAGTCCCCGATGCTCCTGCCAGGCGCCGGGCACATCTCGCGACCAAGCTGGCGACCATCGCAATCACCGTCCTGTTCACGTATGTCGCGCTGAGCGGCATCGATCTTAAGGCCGCTTGGCATGCCCTCCAAACCTGCGACTACTGGTGGCTGATTCCGGCGCTGGCCGCCTTTGGCTTGGGCAACGTCGCGCGGGCGCTGCGCTGGCGCTCGCTCTTCGCTCCCGGTAGACGCCCACCGCGAGGAGCGACTCTCAACGCGATGATGATCGGCTACTTCTACAACAGCATCCTGCCCGCGCGCGCGGGCGAGGCCGCCCGGATCGTGGTGCTCACGCGGCGAAGCTCGTCACCGGCGGTCGAAATCACCGGGACCGTCGTGCTGGAGCGAATATATGACGTGGTCGCGATCCTTCTCATCTTCTTCGTCGCCGAGCCGTGGCTGCCGCACGTCAGTTGGTTTCAAGCGGCGGCCATCGTCGCGGCCGGCCTCGCGCTGGCGATCGCTGCGGCAGCCACCGTGCTTGCGGTCTACGGCGATCGCCCACTGCGCTGGTTGTTGCGTCCTCTCGGCCGCTTCTCACGATTTCCGGAGGAGCGCCTGGAGCGGACGGCGAGCGAGCTCGCCCACGGACTCAGCGGCCTGCATAACTGGCGCGTCGCGCTGGAGGCGCTCTTCTGGACGGTTCTGGCCTGGATGTTTTCAGTGCTGTGCGCCTACCTTGTGATGCTCGCCTTCCATCTACACCTGCCGTTCGCCGCCGCGATACTAGTCCAAGTCGCGATCGGGCTGGGGATGATCCTGCCCTCGCCACCGGCAGCCGTGGGAGTGTTCGAGGGGGCCACGCTGGTGGCATTGCGCGCCTTCGGTGTACCCCGCTCCATCGCGCTGCCCTATGCCCTGGTGCTGCACCTCGTGAATTTCGTGCCGTTCGTGGTCGTCGGGGCTGCCCTGCTCCACTACAACGCCCGCCATCCCGCCCCCTCAACCATACGGCGCGAGGTCGCACCGACTCAGCCACCGAGCGAACCGGTCCCTCACAGCTGAATGGCGCTCACGAATACGGAATGACGACGTTGTACCGAATCGCTGCGACGGTGCCGATCAGTCCGATCGCGGGAAGCAGAAAGCGCAGGGCCGGCGACAATCCGAGCTTCTCGTAGCCGAGCGCCACGAGAATTGCCATGGCAGGTAGGCCCACGAACGCGACCCGTGCCTGCTCGGTCGAGGTCTGCAGTCCGAGAATCCACACGATCGCAAGCGCGCCCAATGCCATGACCGAGAGCACCCAGAGCATCCCACCCGCGACGCCGGGCGCCTTCCGACGCAGCAGCAGACCGCCTATGCCAACGGCAGCCAGCAACCAGAACGGGATATACCAGAACCAGCGCCAGACGAACTGGTTGTAGCCCGAGATGTACCAAAACGACTTGTAGACCCCCTGCGGGATCTGCACAAAGATCCGCTCAAGAGGGCCGGCAATCTGGAGCAATGGCGGAAAGACGGCTCGAAGATGGGCGGTCGTGGCATGAGCCGCCAGTGGATCGCCGTAACGAACCTGATTCTGCACAAACCACCAGCCCGATACGACAAGCGCCACACCCAAAGACAACCCAGCCAGCCGCAGCCCCTCGCGACGATCCCGAGCGACCAGCAGCACCGCGAGCAGAAGACCTGGAGCCACCATAACATTCGTGACCTTAGTCAGCGCTAGCGCACCGATCACTACACCCATCAGCGCCGCACCCAAGAGCCTCCCGCGCTCGCTCGATGAGGGTCGCATGACCAACCCCGATGCAAGCGCCAGCCCAATGGCGCTCAGCAGATTGGAGAGGTTGTCGTTGTTGACTACACCCGCGAGGAACACGAATCTGGGCACACCTGCGACAAGCGCTGCCGCGACCACGGGCGTCCAGGGATCACGTGAGATGTACCTTGCGGCGAGATAGGTGAAGCAGATTGCCAGCAGGCCGAAGAGGATGCTCGGGAGCCGCAGCAGATCGAGGTGCCGTTGATCCTTGCCGTCCTGCTGAACAGTGTGCAAGTAATTCCCATGGAGTTGGTTGTCCGCGATGGGACCGAGTTGGCCGTCGGGCATTTCGACAGGGAGCCGCATAGCGCGCTGATATCCGGCCAGCAACATATAGTAGAGTGGCGCCTGATGCGACTCAAAACCGCTTTTTGGCGTTATCCGGTACCAGTGACCGTCAGCGAGAGTCTCCACATTGCGCACGTGGTCCGGTTCATCGTTGGCCTCCCAGGAAGGCGTCAGAGCGAGCACGGCCGTTGCGAACAAAGTGAATGTGACCAAGATCAGCCCGAACACTGTGCTTGGAGTCAGACATGTGCTCAGCAGCTCGCCGAGTTGCCTGCCCTCCACCTTCACACGAGCCACACTAACCGCGCAGACCGCAGATCGAGAGCGACGACAACGAGCTCACCTGAACAACCCAGGGAATATGGCCCGCGTCTGTCGCAACCGACAATGCAACAGTGCCACGGGGAGCGACCGTAGGAGAAATAAGATCAAAACTGTCGCCAAAACGCTTGATCGCCACGGTTGCTGCGGCGTTCCCCTCATCGCTGATAATAGCCCCGCTGCTTGGCAGGGTAAACATGCCGGTCACAGTCTCGCCGGAAAGCGCCGTGAGGGCGACACAACCACCCCGGTGGACCTGCACCCCTGCCCCCGCTGATGCGATCGAGGGTGCAGGTGACAACTGAAGCGCTTTCCTGTCGGTCACTGGCATCAATTTGGGAGGCTCAAGGGCCAACAGCACATTGTCTGCTGCGGCACGAGGGGCCGGATCGGAGCGAACGATCTCATTCGGCGCGTCCGCCGGCGAGGAGCCTATCGCGTGCACGGTGTGCAGGTAGGGGCCCGCCTTGATCTGCGGCGCCCTCTGGGTGTCGGGCTGATAGCTTGGTGGAGCGTGGGCCGCCGCCAGCTCGAGCGACCCGAGCTCGGCCGTCACCGTCTTCGATGTTTCCCTGAGCCCCGTGGCGCCAGCGTGCATGACCGTGAGGCCGGTCACAACGAAGAAGGCGACTAGCGGTGTCGCGAGCGCAGTCGCGACAGGCGTGATGGTGATCTCGCGCAACAGCTCGACGCCGACCAGTACGATCACGACGGCGCCGAAATAGATGTAACGACTCGTTTCGGGCACCGATATCGTCGAACGCGTCGCCGCCGTTACGAACCAGAGCGAGAGGCCAGTCGCGAGCAGGCCAGCAAGCCGTGGCGTTACCGGCGGTGGACGCACAAGACGGCGCAGCAGTACCACGACACCGAGTAGGGCGAGCGGACGACCCCACTCCAGAGCCCGCCCGACCAGTCCGCCGAAGGCCGTCGCAGCGAGATCCTCGACGAAGCCCGGCGCATTGATTAGACCGTTCTTTGTGATCTGGCTTTCGCCGTAGCCTGCGTACCACATGAGGTAGAGCACAGCCGGGACCACCCCTACCCAGACGCGTCGCCAATGGCCCTGCCAGGCCAGCTCGACGGCTATGCCGATCATGATGGGGATGCCCAGGCTCGAACTGCCCGCAGCCACGATTACACATACCGTCGCGACGATGTCACTGCGGCGATCCTCGCGCTCCAGAAGCACCCAAGCAGCCAGGCCACCGGCAATCGACAGCATGTAGCCAATCTGGAAGGCCCACAGCAGATCTTCCCAGGCGGCCCCCAGGAACAGGATCAGAGCGGTGGCCAGGAGAGCTGGCACACGGGGTATGCGCCGTGCCGCAAGCACGAAGATCAACCCGGCCGAGAACAGGTGCAGGCCGATCACCACGAGACGATAGATCGCGTAATGGTTGAGGCCGACGAGGTGAAAGAGGATCTTATAGATGGCAACAGGGAAAACGGAAACGTTCCCCACGTGAGCAGCCAGCAGCGAGTGGATTCCGCCACCAAAATCGTGGGTAACGAAATCCCAGTCATCGAAGTAGAATGACAAGCCCCGGCCCATGTAGAGAAGGAGCACCGCGTCGAGGAGCATGAGCGCGGCCAGCGCCCACGGCCACCCCCTCTCGACAGCCTGGATTTTTCGCTCCATCCATGCCGCTGACCGGTGTTGAGCGGGTGCCGAGGGCGGCTGCTGGGAAGGCGAGGCGGGTCGTGCTGCGTAGGCCATCAGCCGGAGTCCACGTCCGGTCGCCTTAGCATCGTCGGTGTGCGGTCGCTGCCGTTCATGCTTCTGACGCCCGGGTGCAGACGTGCCCGGCGTCCACCTGGAACATCCGGCTGGCGGTAGTCGCCGCGGCTGAGGTGATGCTCGAGGAAGACGTACAGCACGATGAACAGATAACGGCTGCCCATCTCCTGAAGTCTGAGCTTGGAGACCCCATGGGCGCGGTTCGTCCAGGAGATCGGCACGACCGCATAGGAGTGGCCTCGTATGATCGCCTTCAGCGGCATCTCGACGGTGAGGTTGAAGTGATTGGAGAGCAGTGGTTGGATGTGGTCTATTACCTCCCGCCGGTACGCCTTGAAGGCATTGGTGGTGTCGTTGTAGCCGTGGCGAAACAGCATGCGGATCCCCAGGTTCACCAGCCTGTTGAGCACCAGCTTAACCTTGGGATACTCCTGCACACGGCCACCCCGTACGAAGCGCGAGCCGAACGCGCAGTCGAAGCCCTCCTCCAGCAGGCGGTAGTAGTGAACGAGATCCTTGGGCGAATCGGACATGTCGCCCATCACGATGGCGACCGCGTCTCCGGTGTACTCGTCCAGGCCGGCACGTATAGCCTGGCCAAACCCAGGGGGGCGTGGCGAGCGAATGCACCGCACCCCCGCATCGCCCTCGGCAATGGCATGCACGACTTCGGCTGTGCCATCTTCGCTTGAGTCGTCCACCACGAGGATCTCGTAGGGAATCTGCTCGGCCTTCAACTCTGAGCTCAGCGCCTCGACCGTAGCGCCGATCGAGTCACGCTCATTGTGGGCCGGAACGACAATTGACAGCTTCATGCCGCGGCGATCCACCGTTCCGCGTTGCGATCGTGGATCTCACTCAGGATGTCGCGCACGTCGTGGGTTATGTCCCAGCCAGGGTAGTCCCGCCGAAAGGGCTCCAGATCGCTTATCCACCACCGGTGGTCTCCAATTCGGTTCTCCTCTCCCAGGCTCCAGCGCAGCTCCCTGCCGGCGATCTCCTGGCACAAGTCGATCGCCTCGAGCATCGAGCAGTTGCTCTGACGGCCACCGCCGATGTTGTAGACGGCCGCCGCCCGAGGAGCCCGGTGGAAGGCATCAAACGCCGCCACCATGTCTGCGGCGTGGATGTTGTCGCGCACCTGCTTGCCCTCGTAGCCGAACACCGTGTAGGGATCGCCGGTCATCGTGCAGCGCATCAGATACGAGAGGAACCCGTGCAGTTGGGTGCCTGCATGATTGGGGCCCGTCAGACAGCCCCCGCGAAAGCAAACCGTGGGCAGTTCGAAGTAGCGGCCATACTCCTGTACCAGCAGGTCGGCCGCCGCCTTTGAGACCCCGAACAGCGAGTGGGTCGAGGCATCGATCGACATCGTCGTGTCGATTCCCCGGTAGTACCGGTGGTCCTCCGGCAGCTCCAGGCGCTTCTCCAGCTCCAGGAGTGGAAGCTCGTTGGGCAAGTCGCCGTACACCTTGTTTGTCGAGCAGAATATGAAAGTTGCGCCGGGAGCATGGCGACGGGCTGCCTCAAGTAGGTTGAGCGTTCCATTGGCGTTAACGGCGAAGTCTGTCTGCGGATCAGACGCTGCCCAGTCGTGGGAGGGCTGCGCAGCGGTATGGATCACCAGCTCGATCTCCCCGAGCCGCTCGGTGAAGACCCGCGACACTGCCTCGGAGTCGCGTATGTCGATCTCCAGCGAGCGGAACTCGTCGGGGTATCGCCGCACCAGAGCTTCTGTGGTGTGAGCGGTAGAGGCATCCGGCCCGAAGAACCTCGCCCTCATGTCGTTCTCCAAGCCGATCACCTCATAGCCGCCCTCAACGAAGTGCTGAACCGACTCAGAGCCGATCAGGCCTCCCGATCCGGTGACTATCGCGATGGGCATGTGATCCTCTCCCTAAAGCGCTGTGGTCAGCGCAGCTTCGTGGTCGACGATCCAGGCGTGGATGTCGCGCAGGATCTCGGCTGGCTCGCGGAGCGGGCGCCAATCAGTCATGGCATGCAGGCGAGTGCAGTCGGAGATGTAGATCGGAACATCGCCGGGACGATTCTCCAGCGTGGGGCGGATGTCGACCATCCGGCCAGTGATCTCGCGACACAACTCGGTGGTCTCGCACAGCGACAGGCTACATCCGGCGCCCCCGCCGACGTTGACCGTGGCGCCCGCCCACCGGACGGGGTCGCACAGCTGCTCCTCGACCAGATCCAGGAGATCCTCGACGTGCAGGAGGTCACGCACCTGCTTGCCGGTCCCGCCGAAACCGATGTACTCCAGCGGTCGCTGAAAGTGGTGAGCCAGCATCCAGTACGTGAAGACCCCTTGGTCCACCTTGCCCATCTGCCACGGTCCCGCTACAACGCCGCAGCGGTCGATCACCGTGGTTAGCCCATAAGTAGCCGCGTACTCGCCAACCAGGAGCTCGCCGGAGAGCTTGGTCGCTCCGTAGAGGGTGCGCGCTCCCTCCAGGGAGAAGGACTCGGCGATGCCCCGCGGCGACGCACCGGAGACGGGCTGCTTGTCCGTCAGCACCAGCCGGGTATCGCTCTCACGGTAGTCGAGCCCCTGAAGCGCCCTGACTGGATACACGCGGCTCGTCGACAGGAAGACGAACTGTGCTCCCACGCGGCGTGCCAGCTCCAAGCAGTTGTACGCCCCGATGAGGTTGGCCTGAACGACGTAATCTGGACTGCCGTAGACGCCGGCCAGAGCCGACGGCTCGGCTGAGCACTCGACCAGAGAATCGACCTCTCCAACGGCCAGCAGATCCTCCAGATTTCGCACATCGCCATGCTGGAAGCTCACCCCTGCCTCCCGCAGACGGGGCAGGTTCAGCTCGGAGCCACGGCGGCGCAGATTGTCGAGAGCCATCACGTCCCAGTTAGGGTGTCTGCGCGCGAGACCGAGCGCGAGGCTTGCGCCGATGAAGCCCGCGCCCCCGGTAACGAGAACGCGCCGCTCGGCAGACGTAGCGTCGGGAGCGGATGACGGTGAGGACATCGAATCTGGACTGGGCCGGCAAGCGGGTCGAGGGGGTATCGCGGGAAATCCTTGCTCGGCAGTCGCAGGAGCAGACTCTAGGGACACGCGGTGCCAGCATACAGCGCGCCCTCGACGACCGGACACACCGTGCCTACCGCGCGAAGTCAGCCAGCTCTGGCTGCGCGCATGCCGGTCCGTTGGACGGCACGACGACGCGTACTCCAGGACGCGTTCCCGCGTGACGTCGTAGCGTGAGCGCGCAACCCGGCGTCACCCCCGGGTATGTCGCCAATTCCAGTTCAGCCTGACCTGCCTCGACGGGATCCCTGCGACGATCATAATCAGCGATGAGTGCAAGCCCGGCCACTATCGAATCTTTCACGTCACCAGCCTGCACGAAGTAACCCCGGCGCCAGCGGTCAAATTCCGGCATCGCCTGGAAGCCGCTCCGTTCGAGCGTCGCAAACAGACCTCGACTGGGAGGCTGGATCGCGGTTAGATTCGATATCGTCTGTGGCCAATTTGCACGCCGCAAAGCCAATTTGTAGACAGCCGCCGCGGCCTCCGGGGTTCCGGCTTCGCCAGGTGAGCGATGCGCGATCCAGGCAGTCTGCGCGGCCAGCCGTTGGACGTCGCTCGGCCACGGGTGCGCAGCCACGGTGGCCAAGCCTGGGACAACACCGGCGGAGCCGAGTGCCCGTAGCGCATCTCCCAGTGGCCCCGCTGGCAACTGACCGCGGGCCAGCGTGTAACCGCCGAGCACCGCAAGGGCTGCGTCTGAAGCGCTGCCATGTTCATGACGGCCTTGAGCTCGTTCGAGCCGTGCAATTGCAAGCGCGCCAGCCTCTGCAAGTTCGCCATTCGCAAGCCATTTTCCCCCAATCGCATCAAGCGTCTGATCGTTGAGCTGTTCAGGGAGCTCGCAGCGTGCCGTGGCAGGGAGCAGAATGCGATAGAAGCCCGCCACCGCACTGACTTCGTAGTCAACCGCAAGGAACTCATCGAGAAGGCGCGATCCCACGTACACGCTCTTTCCCGGTGGGTAGGGGTAGTCACCGTTACCCTGAACAACCGGCGCGCGATTGCGACATAGTTCCGCAATCGTCTCTCGCTCGACTTTGGCCGTGTTGACCAAGCCAGGATCGTAGGTCAGCGGCCATGCCGCCGCCGGAGCGTTAAGCAGATACCCCACAATTGCCTCATTTCCCCAGGCGACATCGTTTCGCAACTCAACCGAGACAGTGGGGCGCCCGTCGAGGCCAAGGGCGCGCCATTCCGATACAAGTGCCGCCATTGAGGCCGCGCCGCCATCTTCGGCCATGGGAATCCTGTTGAAGCCCGTAACTACGACTCGGTTGGCAACGGAGGGACGGGAAATCCAGGTGTCGTACAGCGCCCCTGGCGAGATACCAGGCATGAAGGGATACGCCAAGACCACGAGCAACACAATCAGCCCCCCACGAGAAAACCGACCGATTAGCATCGCCCCGGTGACCCAGAACACGGGATTACCGATTGACCCATACGAGGTGCTGAAGCGCGCCGCTTGGCCGTATAGGACGACCGCACAGATCAAGATCATGGCCGGTGTGAGGTAGCTCTTGTCACGGGCGAGAAGGCGTTGGCGCCACACGGGTACGATCAACATGACGAGGCCGATGAGAACGACCGCCAAGCCCAGACCGTAAGACCCTACGATCATGCCTGCCGTGGAAGCTCCGAGCTGCAGGTGCAGCAATTCGTTCAGTCGGTCAGCGAGCAGATGCCATTCGATCGACTGACCTCGCTGGGCATGGAAGCCGGACGGTGAAGACGAGAGCGTGTAGCTGATGAACCACCACAGGTGTTGCAGGCCTCCCGTGACGAACACTAGGAGTGACGGAAGAGCTGCCAGCAGAATGGTCACGAGCGAGAGAATCCAGCGTTGGCGACCTCGCGGCAGTACGAGCATGAGCACGACCGCCCAGACCACGGCAAAGACCGCGTACTCAGTGCGAGCCCACCCCGCGAGCGAGCAGACCATGCTTGCCGCCAGGAGCAACCTTGGGTTCCTTTCTGACGCCTCCTGGATGGTCCGGGTGGCCGTGCGCCGGACCGCGCGGTCCACAAGCAGCGCGAAGCCAAAGAGCGCAGCGAAGCCCATCGAATATCGAGGAGTTGTCGAGGTGATGGTCATAATTCCGACAAGCACCCCGACCACCGGTCCGCAGCGCCGCCACACAAGAGGCGTCACGAGCAGCGTCACGAGTGCTGGAAATAGCCCGTAGACGAGCCTCAATGCGAACACGCCATCGATCCCGACAAGACGTGGGAGAAGGCCGGGGAGCCCTAGCCCTACGCCGTACGGCTCGTAGAAATCTGTGTAGGGAAGCTGCCCATGCAACAAATATGTGACGGTCGTGTACTCGATGCCGTCATCGAAGCGGCCAAGAAGGTCCACCCTAGCTGCAACGATCATGATCAGGTAGCACCAAGCCGCTAGCAGAGCGCCACAAATCCACGTCAGCCACGGCTGAAGCTGACCCCCGGTGATGAGCACACGGCGCGTGGCGGGCTTCGCTCCGCGAGCAGACGACCCTATCTTGCCAAGCTTTGCCGAGATGGCGAGAGAATACTTAGATGCTCAGTTCCCTGTCGTAAACGCTCCCAAGCCCCATATCACGATCCCGATAGACGGGCGCGAGGTGCGCCGGATGCGCCTGCTGGCACGGACTTTCTATGAGGCTGCACGTCCTCGCCGCCGACGGTTCAGCCGGCGGAAGGCAGAGGTGGGTGCGGTATTGCACGTATCGCCCTCGCTCTTTGGCGCTGATGGCATCGTCGGCGGTGGCGAGCGAGCCGCATATGAACTCGCGCGAGCCATCGGAGGCGAAGTTCCAACAACCTTCGTGAGCTTCGGGCCCAGGCGCCTCTCGTGGCGAGACGGGGATCTCGGTGTTGAGATCTATCCGAGCGCCGGGGATCTGGGCGGGCAAAGGTTCGACCCGCTCTCCTACCACTTCCTCGAGCAGGTACGCAAGGCCGACGTCGTGCATTGCAGCCAATACCGCGTGGCGGTCTCCCAGCTGGCGATTCTGGCCGGAGCGGCAATGGGAAAGCGCACGTTCGTCACCGACAGGGGTGGCGTAGGTGCCCACTTCAATCCGCACGTACCCGTGGAGCGCTGCCTCACAGCGCTGCTTCCCATATCCCACTTCTCGCTGGCACACCTCCCGACGAGGGTCCCCGCTTGCGTAATCCACGGAGGCACGACCAAACTATTCCTTTCCACGAGAGCCTGGGCCCCGGAGGTCACGTCGGCCCAGAGCCGTCGGGTGCTGTATGTGGGACGGATCATGCGCCACAAGGGCATCGACGTGCTCATCGAAGGCCTGCCTGAGGGGATGGGCCTCGATGTCGTGGGCCAAATATACGACGATGAGTATGTCGCTCTTCTGCTGAGGCTGGCCACGAGCCGCAACGTACGCTTCGTGCACGATGCAACCGACGAGCATCTCCTGAGCACCTACCGCAACGCCCTGGTGACCGTGCTCCCGTCGGTCTACCGAGACACGTTCGGCGGTTATTGGGAGATGCCCGAGCTGCTGGGAAACGTGTTGCTGGAGAGCATGGCCTGCGGTACGCCCGCGATCTGCAGCGACGTGGGCGGCATGCCCGAGGTAGTCGAGCACGGACTCACCGGGTTTGTGGTGCCGCCCAACGACCCAGTCGCACTCGGCATGCGAATCGACGAGCTGGCCTGCAATCCGCGGCTGCGCTACGAGATGGGCCGTCGAGCGCATGAGAGAGTGCTCGAGCGCTTTACCTGGGAGCACGTCGCCCAGAGGGCGCTCACCGCCTACCACTGGGACGACGCTGCCGTGGATTGACCTACAGAACCGTCTGGGTCGCTTGTTTTCAGAATCTCAAGACTCGCGGTAGATATGTTGCGTCGGGCTGCTCGCTCTCCTGTATGTAGAACCACGCGGACTTCCGTCCTCCGTACGTGTCGGCCAGCCCCCCGCCACGGTTATAGTCCTGCCCGGTGCACGTCTGCACGGTGATCAACAGGGCCTGGGTCGCCCACGCGCGCGCACTCGCCGAGTCTCTTCGCGCCCACCAGCCGGACGCGCACCTGTCGGTCCTTGTGGTCGACTCCATCGACGGCTTCGTCGACCCCGCGCAGGAGCCTTTCGAGGTTCTTGATCCAAAGGATCTGGCGATCGACGACTTCGAGGCGATGACCGTTCGCTACGGCGTGGCCGAACTGTGCACGGCGCTCAAGCCTTGGGTGATGCGTCACGTCTTGGCGCAGGGCGAGACCGCTGTGCATCTTGACTGCGACATGCGCGTGTATGCGCCTTTCGACGGTCTGGCGGAGGCTCTCGTCGACCACCCCTTCCTGCTCACGCCCCACCTGCTCACGCCGCTCCCCGAGGACGGGCGCGAGCCGAGCGAGCTGGCGATCCTGCTGGCCGGTTCGTTCAACACTGGATTCATGGCAGCCCGCCCAAGCCCGGAATCGGAGACGCTCCTGGGGTGGTGGTCGCAGCGCCTGCGCACCGGATCGCGCCTCGATGCGGCGCGCGGGCTGGTCTTTGAGCAGCGCTGGGCTGATCTGCTACCCGGCCTGTTCGAAGCCGTCGGCATCTGGCGAGACCCGGGCATGAACTTCGGCTACTGGCGGGCCGCCACCAGCCACCTCGAGCGCAGCGGCGAGCGCATCCTCATCGACGGGCACCCTCTCCGCACCTTCCACTTCACCGGCTTCGACCCCCGGCAGCCCGAACGCCTGAGCAAGTACGACAACCGCACGGCGCTCGACCGCGAGCCGCTGCTGGCCGAGCTGTGCGTTGAATTCGCAGAGCGACTGGATGCGCACGGCCACGCCGAGACAAGCAAGTGGCCGTACGGCTTTGCCCGCACGGCGAGCGGAGTGCCGCTCACCTCGGAGTTGCGCGAGCTGTGGGATCGCGCGGCTCGCGAAGGGGCCGTCAGCCAGCTGCCGTTCGCGGCCGAAGGCGAGCGCGCCTTCCTACGCTGGTTGGCCGAGCCCGAGCCTGGGACGAACGGTGAGCCGCTCAACCGCATTCTGAGCGCTCTACACCAGTCCAACTCGGAGTTGCGTAGGCGCTTCCCCGACCCGCACCGAAACGACCGAGAGGCGTTCATGGCCTGGGCCGAGGAACAGGCCGAGCGCCGCCCCAACGACGTGCTCGGCCTGCTGCGCGCGCGCGAGGAGTCAGCTAGACAGCCGGGCTTGCGCAGGCTGGACCCCGGGGAAAGGCTGGGAGCGGAGCGTGGCAAGGCGGTCGTGTGCATACCCGTGTACGGCGCACCTGAGTTGTTCGCCGAGTGCCTCACCAGCGTGCTTGCCCATACCCCGCCCGACGTTCGCATTCTGATCGCGGACGACGCCAGCCCCGACCCCGCCATCGAGGCATTCGTGATCTCGCTCGCCGATGCGGGAGCGCTCGCGGCGCACGAGGTGGTCTATTTCCGCCAGCCCGAGAACCTGGGTTTCCCCGCGAATGTGAACGCGGCCTTTGCGGCCGCGGCGCCGGCCGACGTGGTCGTGCTCAACAGCGACTGCGTGGTCGCCGCCGGCTGGTTGGAGGGTCTGCGTCGCGCGGCCCACTCAGACGCGCTCGTGGCGACCGCCAGCGCGCTCACCAACCACGGCACGATCCTGAGCGTCCCCGAGCGCAACCAGCCGCGGTCCGGACTGCCACAGCACCAGGATCTGACACATGTGGCGGGCGCCGTGCTCGAACAGTCGTTGCGGCTGTACCCGCATCTGCCCACCGCAATCGGTCACTGCATGTACGTGCGCCGTCACGCCCTCGATCTCGTCGGCGATTTCGATCTCTGCTTCTCTCCCGGATACGGGGAGGAGGTCGACTTCTCGCAGCGCTGTCTGCTTCACGGCCTCGTGCACGTCGCCGCCGACGACGTCTTCGTGCTCCACCGCTCGGGAGCCTCGCTGGACGAGGACGGAGCGGCCAATCCGGTGCGCGACGAGCACGAGCGGATCATCGATGCCCGCTATCCGTACTACCAGCGCGCCCAGACCGCGGCGAGCAAAGCCGAGCTGGGACCCCTCCCACGCGCCCTCGCTTCGGCACGGCGCTCGATCAAGGGGCTTACCGCCACGATCGACGCCCGCTGCCTCGGACCGGTCATCACCGGCACACAGGTGCACACCCTGGAAGTGATCCGTGCGCTGAGCGGTGCCAATCGAGGGCTAGTGCGTGTGATCGTCGCACCCGACCTCGGCCACTACGTCGAGCAACAGCTGGCCGGCCTTCGCAACGTCGAGCTGCTGCCCCACACGGCTGTCCATCCGGCGATGGAGAAGACCGACGTCGCCCACCGCCCCTATCAGGTCAGCAACGCCAACGATCTGCTCGTGCTGCGCTGCGCGGGGGAGCGAATCGTGATCACCCATCAGGACCTGATCGCCTATCGCAACCCCAGCTACTTTCCCGGATATCCGCAGTGGGAACGCTATCAACGCCTGACCCGTCAGGCCCTTGCGATCGCCGACAGCGTCGTGTTCTTCTCACACCACGCGGCCGAGGACGCTCTCAAGGAGGACATAGTAGATCCCGCGAGGGTCCGCGTGATCTACATAGGCGTCGACCACGCCGATCTCGCTACGCCGACATCGTCACAGCGACCCCGCGGAGCCGAGGCGCTGTCCGACCGCCCGATGCTGCTGTGCCTGGGCACCGACTTTCGCCACAAGAACCGGGGATTCGCTCTGCGCCTGCTCGAGGCTCTGCGCGAGGAGCAGGGCTGGGACGGTGTGCTGGTGCTGGCCGGTGCCAGGGTCAGCCATGGTTCCTCCGCGGCTGAGGAGGCCGCTTACCTGGCGACGCGCCCCGATCTTGCCAGTTCTGTCATCACGCTGCCAGCGGTCAGCGAGGCCGAGAAGACGTGGTTGCTGAAGCACGCGCGCGCGGTGCTCTATCCAACGACATACGAGGGCTTCGGCCTCATGCCGTTCGAGGCCGCCGCACACGATCGTCCCTGCCTGTTCGCCGCGCAGACCGCGCTCGCCGAGACCCTTCCCACCGAGTTGGCGACACTTGTGCCGTGGGACCCCCGGGCAAGCGCCGAGCGTGTCCACCACCTGTTGAGCACGCCGGAGACGGCCGCGGCGCAGGTGCGCGCGATCCGGAAGGCCGGCAACCGGTTTACGTGGCAGTCCGCCGGCGAGTCACTCGCGGATGCCTACATGGCAGCCGCTGCCTCGCCGGCGCGCGACGCCGCGGGCATGGCTGCCGATCTCGCTCAGATAGAACTTGAGCGCGACGAGGCCGAGCGCAAGTACAGCGAGCTGTGGCAGGGCCTCACGCCGGACATGCGCGCGCTCCTAATCCCCGATGCGTCACTCAGCCCCTCCATGGCCCACTCGCTTGCGATTGTGGCCCGCCGGCCCCTGTTGCGACGCTTTCTGCTTGGGCCCATCCAACTCGCCCAGCGGCTGCGAGGCACCCCCGCGTACGACCGCGATGTACCCGAAGCGCGCACACCTCCTGAGACCGTTGCCCTGCACTTCGGGTCGTCCAACCTCGCGCACATGCGCGAGCAATCGGCCCCGGTCGATCTTGAGCAGCTCAGCTCCGAGCCGTGAGGCCCGCCCCGCGCAATGTCCGCCACAGCGGCTCCCGACAAGCGGCCCGACAGCGATACGCCAACAAGGCAAACGCTTGAGAGAACCGTACGTTGCGCAAACCCCGTGAGATTCGGCGCTCCAACGCTCAATCTGGCTGCATCTGATGTATAATCTGCATCATGAAGGATCGTAGAACGACTGTCGTCGCCCGCGACGAGGATCTGGCATTGCTCTCGCACGAGGCTCGGAACCGAGGACTCTCCCTCGGCAGGATGCTCGGAGTGGTCGTGGCCGAACGAGCCGACGAGCTCAGGCACAACCGTCGTCCACGCCTAGCGACCTTCCGCGTCGACACAAGCATCGCTGTCGCCGCCGAGCAAGAGCAGCCAGCAGCACGCGACTTCCGCTCTGCGTGACGCTCATCCTCGACACGGGGCCAATCGTCGCGGCCCTCAACGAACAGGATTCCGACCATAGCCGCTGTGCGGACCTGCTCGCAGGAGCGCGGGATCTGCTCGTACCGAGCCCAGTCCTTGTCGAGGTCGACTACTGGCTCATCAAGCTGGGCGGCACCAAGATATGGGCCGACTTCGTCGCCGACATCAACAGAGGCGCCTACCGGGTAGCGCATCCAACCGATGCCGACCTGGCGCGCGCCGCCGAGCTGGAGCAGACCTACGAGGACCTCGATCTAGGGCTCGTCGATGCCTGCACCGTCGCCCTCTGTGAGCGCCTTGACGAGACCGCCGTCGCCACACTCGACCAGCGACACTTCTCCGTCGTGCGCCCCCGGCACTGCACACACCTCACGCTGCTCCCAGAGTAAAACGGCATAGCGCCTCGCGGTGTGACAGCGGAGGAACGGAGGTGGAGCCTCCAGCATTTGTTCGGTGCAATTACTTTGGCATCAGCCGCACACTTTAGAAAGTGTTCGGTACAATTGGGTAATACCTCAGCCGCACAAAATCTCGGGGAGCAATCGCGGCCGGCCAACGCGCGCCGCCGTCTACGAGCGCCTGCGTGTCCAGATCGGCGAACTGCGCGAGCGCCTCGGCGGTCTGCCCTCGCCTGGCGAAGCGGAGGACATCTGGCGTGGGATATGGCTCCAGGAGGCTCACCACTCGACCGCCATCGAGGGCAATACGCTCGTGCTCGCCCAGGTCGAGCAGCTGCTCGAGCAGGGCCGCGCCGTGGGCAACAGGGAGCTCAGGGAGTACATGGAGGTGCGCGGATACGCCGATGCCGCCAACTGGGTCTACAGTCAGGCGCTCAACCCCGGTGCATGGTCAAGCGGCGAGCTGCTCTCGCTGACCGAGCTTCGTCACATCCACCGCCTTGCGCTCACACCCGTATGGGACGTCGCGCCTCACCCCAACGCCGATCGCAGCGAGCATCCCGGCTCCTTCCGCAAGCACGACATCCGGCCGTTCCCAGGCGGCATGCGCCCACCGCCTTGGCCCGAAGTTTCAGCCATGGTCATGGACTGGATCGGCGAGGTGCAAGCGCTGGGCCTGGAGCGTGAGGGCATCGAGCCCGAAGCGCTGGCCAGAGTGCATGCGCGCTTCGAGCAGATCCACCCATTTCTCGACGGCAACGGGCGCACCGGCCGACTCGTCCTCAATCTGCTCCTGGTCCGGCTCGGCTACCCCCCCGCAATCGTCTTCAAGGGCGATCGCCGGCGTTACCTGGCCGCGCTCGGAAACGCCGATCGGGGCGACCACGGCCCACTCGCGGAGCTGATTGCACGCGCCATCCTCGACAACCTCCACAAGTTCGTCGTCCCAGCCATCGCCGGCCCATCGCGCCTCGTCCCGCTGCCCGCCCTCGCCTCCGAGCGGATCTCCGCAAACGCGCTACGCGTCGCCGCGACACGGGGACGCCTCAACGCCTCCAAGGCCCCCGACGGCACATGGCGCAGCACACGCGCCTGGGTCGACGAATACCTCGCCGAACGCTACACGCGAGCAAGACCCGCTTCACCCTCGATAGATCTCGCTTGAAGTCCAGACGGGTTCCCTCACGCTCCGACAGAAGTTCAGCGACAGACTTGGTCACGACAACAGCCTACGAGTGTCGGACGTTGAACGGTTTGACACAGCGTGTAATCATGACAGCAAGCTATCTGCTGCTATGATGCCTCCATGCGAACCACGGTAACACTCGACGAGGACGTGGCCGCGAAGCTTCAACAGGCCTCGCGCGAGCGCGGGGTGTCGTTCAAGGTTGCCCTCAACAGCGCCGTTCGTGCCGGGCTGGCCGCCGCCGCGCCGCCGTCCCGGGGCTTCCGCGTGCGAGCGCAGCCACTTGGCATCCGCCCCGACATCGACATCGATAAGGCCCTCAGCCTCGCGGCTGAGCTCGAAGACGCCGAGATCCTGCGCAAGCTTGAGCTGCGCAAGTGAAGCTGCCTGACGTCAACCTCTTCCTCTACGCGTACGACTCCAGCTCTCCACGCCACGCAGCGGCTCGCGACTGGCTGGAGCAGACGCTCTCGAGCGCGGAGACTGTCGGCCTGTCATGGATCGTGCTGCTGGCGTTCATTCGCCTGAGCACGCGTTCGGTCGTGGTTGAACACCCGCTCAACGTAGACGCCGCGATCGAACTCGTCGAAAGCTGGCTCGACCAACCATGCGTGACCGTGATCAACCCCACCGAGCGCCACGCAGCCGTGTTGCGCGAGCTGCTTGCGCCGCTCGGCACGGCCGGCAACCTCACAACCGACGCCCACCTCGCCGCGCTCGCCATCGAGCACGGCGCCCAGCTCTGCTCCTGCGACACCGATTTCGCGCGCTTCCAAGGCCTACGCTGGACCGACCCGCTACAGGCGGGCTGACGAATCGAGCGACATCAGGGATCTTCCACTCGCCTCGCTCTCCGGAAGCGCCAGCTTCGAGCCCACAGACATCGACGAGAGCATCTACGGCCGTTGATCTTCGTCAACACCTCCTTCTGGGTCAGACTCACCGGCAGGAAGAGGCGATCCCTCGACCTTCGGCGCAATCCCGCACCCCGCCGTAACGAAACAGAAAAATAGTAAAGAAATAGAAAGACTAGAAAGAAATAGAAAGGACTGGTAGGATCGGGTTGTGAACGTTGCCCACTCGCGCAATCCTTTCAAGCCAACGTTCGGGGTCTCGCCGCCGCTGCTCGTCGGACGCAACGAACTGATCCAAGACTTCAGTGACGCACTGAACGACGGGCCGGGGGCGCCGGCGCGAGCCACGCTCTACACCGGCGCCCGAGGCGCCGGGAAGACGGTCATGCTCAACGCCGTGCAGGACGAGGCTCGGTCCCGCGGCTGGCTGGTGATAGCGGAGACCGCAACGCCCGGCTTGCTCCAACGCCTCACCAATGAACATCTTCCGCAGTTGCTCGCCGAACAGGACCCGAAGGCGACGAGCAGAAGGCTGTCGGGGATCACCGCGCCAGGTGGTCTCGGGGGCGCGAGCTGGGAGACGACGGACCTGCATACGGTCGTTCCCGGTTTGCGCTCGCAGATCACGGACCTGTGCGAGATCCTCATCTCCGGAGAGACAGGGTTGGTCATAACCGTCGATGAGCTCCATCGGAGTCTGTTCGATGAGCTGGTGCAGCTGTGCACGATTGTGCAGCATGCCTTCCGCGAGGAGTTGGAGCTCGTATTCGTCGGCGCCGGGCTGCCGGCGGCCGTCAGTAGCTTGCTGAGCGAGGGCGTGCTCACCTTCCTGCGGCGCGCCGAACGTCACGATCTCGGCAAGGTCGCAGACGACGATGTTGCTCTTGCGATCGAGCGCCCCATCGTCAGCGCGGGACGAACGATCGCCGCCGACGCCCTCGACTTCTCCGTCGCCGCGACGGCCGGCTACCCGTTCCTCATTCAGCTGGTGGGGTACAGGATCTGGCGCCAACACCCCAAACATACGGAGATCACCACAGACGACGCTCGCGTGGGAGTGGAGGAGGCGCGACGACGACTCGGCTCGCTTGTTCACGACCCTGCGTTCCAGGCTTGCTCGGATATTGACAAGACCTTCCTCCTCGTCATGGCACGGGACGACGGCCCGTCGAAGATCAGCGATATCGCGAAGCGCTTGGAAGTGAAGCCCGACTACGCGAACGTCTACCGCGCGCGATTGATTGAGAATCAGCTGATTGAACCTGCTGGACGCGGCAGACTCGACTTCGCTCTGCCCGGCCTCCGCGAGTACCTACGCGAGCACGCCGCAATCGACCACGTAGCCGAGCCGCGGATCTAACGAGTTCCAGGACAGGCTCAGCCTCTCCCGCGGCACTATCCAGGGCTGGTGCTCGCGGCCTGGCACTCATTACAGAATATTGTTATGATCGGTGGTTATTACAGCGAGATTGTAATGACTGATAATTCGGGCAAGAACCCCTATCGACCGGGGGTGGGCGTGCGCCCGCTCTACCTCGCGGGCCGCGAGGCACCGCTGCGGCGCTTCGACGCGATGCTCCGAGCGGCACCGGAGCAGCCGGCCAACATGCGCGTGACGGGGCTTCGCGGCGTAGGCAAGACCGTGCTGCTCGAGGTGTTCGCCGATCACGCTCTGGGCGCCGACTGGGAGCCGGCGTTTATGGAGCTGCAGCCCGCACACAACACCGACGCCGCGATCGGGACGGCGCTTGGATCCGTGCTGGAGCTTACCCGCCGACGACTCTCGCGCAGGGCGCGACTGCGTACGGCGGCGGGCAAGGCTCTGCGGGCCGGCGGCCTGTCGGTGAGCTGGGAAGACGTCTCGCTGTCGGTGTCCTTCGGCTCAGAGCGCGAGGAGGACCTTGCCGGAGAGCTGTTCGCCACGGTCGAGCTTGCCCTCGCCAAGGGACGCGGCGGAGTCATCCTGCTGCTGGACGAGGCGCAATTGGTTCGCGACGAGCGCGACCGCCACGGCGAGCACCCCCTCTCGCTCTTGATCGCGCCGATAGTCGCGCTGCAGCGTCAGGAGTTGCCCATCGGCCTCGTGCTCTGCGGTCTCCCTACACTCGCGGGAAATCTGCAGAGGGCCCGCTCCTACAGTGAGCGGTTGTTTCGCGGTGAGGAGATCGACTCGCTTGCACCCGAGCAAGCACTCCAAGCGTTTACGCGACCGCTGGAACAAACCGCTCGCGGCGTTGACCCCGCTCTCGCCGAGACCGTGGCGGATGAGGTCGAGGGCTACCCCTACTTCCTGCAGCTATGGGGATCGGAGCTTTGGGACGCCGCCGAGCTGGCAGGCCTGGACCGGCTCACACTCTGGTTGCTCGACATCACGCGCCCAGACATCTACGGTCGGCTCGATCGGGACTTCTACGACCCACGCGTCGCGACCTTGACCCCAGCCGAGCAGGATCTCCTTCTGGCCAGCGCACAGTGCCCCTACCCGCCGCTGCGCTCCGCCGATCTAGGCGCCACATCCAAGAAGACACCCGGCAACGTCAACGTGTTGCTCGGCCGGCTCGTGGACGCCGGCGCGCTCTACCGAATCCGAAAGGGCGAGTACGCATACACGGCCCCTAAGTTCCGGGACTATCTACGAAGACGAGACACAGAGCGATAGCCGCCGCCGGCTCGGCTCGGCCTCGCGGGGGAGATCGAAGACACCGAGATTTTCTCGACGTGGACGCCGCGATCGAACTCGTCGAAAGCTGGCTCGATCAACCATGCGGGGGTGGGGCAAGTAGGGGCATCGATACCCTTCCACGTCAGTGTCCCGACCATCCAGCAGCGCGGCCCCGCACATCGTCGTGCAGACGCTCAGCAAGACCTTCCGCGTACCCGAGGAGCGCACCCACACGCTCAAGGAGCGCGCGCTTCACCCCATGCGCCGCTCCTCCCACCAGTCCTTCTCCGCGCTGAAGGACATCTCCTTCGAGGTCGGGCGCGGCGAGTTCTTCGGGATCGCCGGGCGCAACGGCAGCGGCAAGAGCACACTGTTGAAGTGCCTCGCCGGCATCTACGGTGTCGACGCCGGCCAGATCTGGATGAATGGCCGCCTGTCCACCTTCATCGAGCTGGGGGTCGGCTTCAACCCCGACCTCGCCGCGCGCGACAACGTCGTGCTGAACGGGATCATGATGGGGCTCTCCCCGCGCGAGGCGCGCGCCCGCTACGACGCCGTTATCGACTTCGCCGAGTTGCGCGAGTTCGAGGAGCTCAAGCTCAAGAACTACTCCTCGGGCATGCACGTGCGCCTCGCCTTCTCGGTCGCGATCCAGGTGGACGCGGAAATTCTGCTCGTCGACGAGGTGCTCGCCGTTGGAGACGCCTCCTTCCAGCAGAAGTGCTTCGACGTGTTCAACCGCATGCGCGACGAAGGCCGCACGATCGTATTCGTAACCCATGACATGGGCTCGCTCAACCGCTTCTGCCACCGCGCGCTGCTGCTCGAGAAGGGTGACATGGTCCACCTCGGAGAGCCCCACGAGGTCGCGGACCGCTACCTGGAGATCAACTTCGGGCGCGACCCGCAGGCCGCCGCCAAGCGCGTCGAGGAAGGCCGCGGAGGCGACGGCGAGGCGCGCATCGTGGAAGCGTGGGTGGAGGACGAGCGTGGTGAGCGCTCCGCCACGCTCACCCAGGGCCAGCGCATCACCGTCAAGGCGCTCGTCAACTTCCTCGTCGACGTCGAGGACCCCGCCGCGGGGCTCTACATCCTCAACGAGGACCACGTCGCGCTGCTCGTCGCCTCCACGTCAGTCGAGCACGAGCGCAGCGGCCGCTTCAGCGCGGGCGAGAGCGCGCTCTTCTCCTTCTCCTTCGACAACGTGCTCGGGCCGCGCCGCTACAACCCCCTGTTCACGCTCGCCCGCCGCGGCACCGGCCTCGACCTGATGGACCGCTTCGAGGGCGCCTTCTCGTTCGTCGTCACCGGCCCCCACGCCACGGGCGGCCTCATCGACCTGCCCGTGGAGGTCGGTATCGAGCGCAGCAGCGCCGGCGCCACCCAGGAGATCGCGCTGTGAGCTCTGCCGACACCGCCCGAGAAGTAGCGCTGTGAGCGCCGAGACTCCCCTGGCCGAGCCCGTCGTCCTCCACGAGTCGCTCGGACAGCCGATCCGGGGACCACGCGCGCTTACGAGCGATTGGAGGCGCTTCTGGCACCTCACCTACAACATCGCTCGCAACGAATTCAAGCTGAAGTTCTTCGGCTCGATGCTCGGCTACGTGTGGCAGGTGATGCGCCCGCTGCTCCTGTTTGGGGTGCTGTACGTGTTCTTCGTCGTGATCAGCAAAGTCGGCGAAGGCGGCCACCCCGGCGAAGCCCTCTACGGCGTGCAGCTGCTCGGCTCGATAGTGCTGTTCACGTTCTTCGGGGAAGCCACCGGCGGGGCGGTGCGCAGCGTCGTGGACCGCGAGAACCTCGTGCGCAAGATCCAGTTCCCGAGGCTCGTGATTCCGCTGTCGATCGCGCTGCTCGCGTTCTTCAACCTCGCGATGAACCTCGTCGTCGTGCTGATCTTCGCGCTGATCTCAGGGATCGCGCCGATGCTCAGCTGGCTCGAGTTGCCGCTGATCCTGACGATGCTCGTACTGTTCTCGACCGGCATCGCGATGCTGCTCTCGGCGATGTTCGTGAGCTTTCGCGACATCCAGCCAATCTGGGAAGTGATCTCGCAGATCCTGTTCTACGCCTCGCCGGTGATCATCCCCGTCGAAAGCGTGCGCGACAAGCTCGCCCACGAGCCGCTGCTGTGGCACCTCTATCTGCTCAACCCGCTGGTCACGATCTTCCAGCAGTTTCGCCACGCGATGGTCAACCACGCCGCGCTCAGCGCCGGTCAGCTGCTCGGCGGCTGGATCTACCTGCTCGAGCCGCTTGGGATCGTCGCGCTCACGTTCGCGCTCGGCTTCTGGGTCTTCAACCGCCAGGCCCCGTCGGTCGCCGAGAACCTGTAGCGACCACTGTGCCCGGGTGGCCCTATTCCACCGGGGTCAGCATAGGCGAATGCACACCCATGTCCTGGTAGATCATTTATTGCGAAACATGTACTCTTGTGCGAATCTTGGAAGAAATATTATGTCTACGATATATTTCTTGGTGAGCATTTGCAACATACGATATAGTCCCCATCGTGAATACCATCGCTCGCGGCCGGCATATGACATCCGAGGACTACCTAGTCCTCCATCACGCCGCTCAGCGCGGCAAGGCATTCCTACACTGGCCGCAGGACGAAGACTGGCTCCGAAGCATTCCCGGGATAGGCGATCCGTTGAGCCGTTTGCGCGGTATGCGCCGGCGCGGATCGCTGGCGCCGATCACCCATCTGCGCTGGCTGATCATGCCCGAGGGGGCGAGTTCGTTGGAGCAGGCAGCCCCGATCAAGGCGCTACTCACAGCGACGCTTGACGGGCGTGCCGATTGGTACCTCGGTTACCTGAGCGCGCTCGCCGATCACGGCCTCACCGACATCGATCCCGAGGCCGTATACATTGCAGTCAAGGGCACGCGCGTTTCGCTCGGGCGCACGCTCGGCGCGACCCCCATTAATGTCGTACGCCAACGCGAAGACGCCGACTGGACCGGAGTCGAACGAGAACGCATAACGGGGCGCGTGTTCGCCTACCGCTCTGGAGTCGCCCACACCCTGCTCGACACGCTCGAGCATCCACGGCGTTGTGGACCGGCCGAGATCTGGGTGCGAGCGTGGGAGCGAGCCATGCGCGAGCAACGTGTCTCAGACCATGATCTGGTCGATCTGTCAGAGACGCGCAGTCAGGTTGTACAGGCGCGACTGGCGTTTTGGCTACGCGAGATGGGGCATCCTCGATCAGCGCGGCGCATCATGCGTGCCATCGGCGGACCGCTGAAGGGACCGAGACTCCTCGACAGCGCCCGGAGCTTCGGAGATGGCCCCTGGAAGCGAGACCGCGAGACCGGTCTGATGCTGAACCTCCCCGAGGCTACGGTCGACGCTTGGCTGGAGTACGGCAAGTGACCTTCGCTGTCACCAAGTGGCCCACTCCCGATGACATCGAACGCTACCGACAAGAGCTTGGCGTGCCCACCGACGCGATCGTGCGCGATATCGCTCGATTGATTGCTATCGCACATATGGTCGACCAGGGTCAACTCAACGAGGATTGGGTCCTCACAGGCGGCATGGCCCTCCGCCTACGCGGCTCCCCGCGCTTCACGATGAGAGACACCGACACCTCCAGCCGAACCGGCGAACCTGATCGGCATGTGGTTCGCAACGCACTGACTCTCTCAAGCGACGAGCTTGAAGTCACCCCGGCTGATCCCACCGAATGGAAGCCGGGCCGCAAGCTCTTCAGCGCGCAGCCGATCGAGTTCAGCGCTTTCTTCGCGGGACTTGGCGGACAGCCGATCGAGGACGAGTTCTCCTTCACGGTGTCATGGCGCGGTCTGCTGGAGCCAGCCGAACATGTCCCGCTCGTCTACCCCTACGACCAGCTCGAGGTGCCTCAGACAAGCGTGCCGGTTATGAACCTGACCGAGCAAGTCGCCGAGAAGCTCGTCGGCTGGTGTGCGCACAAGCTCATGAAGCATTACGTCGACATCGCCTGGGTTTTCCACCGCCTGCCTCATGAGGTGGACGGCCCCCGACTCGGCACGCTCGTCCAACACAAGCTCGACGTCGGGCGCGCGCTTTTCCCGGATGCATACGCACAGTTCCAGGATCTCAAGTCGGTGTTTATGCCGCTCTACGATCCCGATCGACACCAGCCTCCCCAGGGCGACGTCGCGGACGACAAGGCCGCTCAGATCCGCTTTGCCGGCTCAGGTCTCGGCAAGACCCAGGCCATCGCGATAATGCGCAAGCAGGTGCTCCCGGCGATCTTCCAAGGCCAGTAGCTACTTCGAACGCGCCAGCGCCTCGGCGGCCTGCTCTGGCG
>JBARJU010000101.1:0-12283 GCA_049800435.1 Solirubrobacteraceae bacterium | reverse complement strand
ATCTTCCTAACAGCCTGCTCCGGGGTATGCCTGCGTCGCTTCATGATCGTGTCCATCCTTCCATCCCATCACGGGAAACACGACCACGCACTCAGCCTGGCTCACTTCATGGGGACCCCGTCACGCCCGCTGGGACGAGGCCTGGGACAGCTGGCACACGGAGGGCGTTGAGATTCGCCCTGCGGGAGATGACCAGGTGATCGCGCTGTTCACGATGGTCGTCAAGGGCAGGGGCAGCGGAGTCGAACTCAGACGCGCAGATGCCGTGGTTGCGTCGTTTCGCGGCGGTAAGGCGGTGAAGCTGGGCTATTACAACGACCAGGCCCAGGCCCTCAAAGCCGTGGGGCTGTCGGGATAGGCGGATGTCGCAGGAGAACGTGGAGCTTGTCAGGCAGCTTCAGCCTGGCCCAGACATGGATCTCGCTCACGTCGTGCGTGACGAGCGCGAAGTATGTCGAGGACCCAGGCGACCTGTGTTCCACTGTTCCCACCGGCCGGCACGATCCGGCCTCCGTCGGCGGCTCGGTCGTCGTCGGCCGCAGCGTCCATCGGAGGCCGGATGCGTTCTCGGGCGCTCAGCTGTGCATGCCCGATCCACCGGACGTCGCGCGCTCCATACTTGGCAACGAGCAGTTGCTAATGCTGTGGCGAATTAGCGCCCTCAATATAGGTCACCTTCGGTGTGTCGTCGAGCACCGTAATGTCGGTGCACACGTTCAGCGGCTCATCCCAATCCACCTCGAGCACGAAAGTAACGCCTTGGTTCCGATCCGATGGCGGCCCGTGGGGCGCGATGTTGTCGACACGGATGAGGGCATCTCCGACTATGCGCTGCGCGGACCCGTCGGCGTCCGGAGCGCCCTGCGGATCATACTCACTGGCCGTCACAAGTACGACGGAATTGGCGTTAATCGACGACCAGTTGAAGTTCATTTTATGCCTCCCGTTTCTGGGCGACCAGAATACGCGAATGCTCTGCGACATGATCTCAATCTCCTGACTATTTGGACTTGTCTAATAAGTCATACGATACGGCACCTGGCTCGTCTGTGACGCCCGCCGTGGCGAGGGCCGTGGCTTGTGGGCCACCGGCAACCGAGGGGTTGATCGACACTCCGGGCGGTAGCGTCACGGTCGCTTCACGCAAACGGCGGTGTCGTGACGACAGTCCCGTTGCCGAGCTGGGGGACTTGGATGCTCACGTTGAAGCCGATGGGCCGATCCGCGGTCAGCGTTTCTGGGCGCACCGTGATTTCTGGCGTGAATGGCAATCGTTCGCAGTAGGCCGTTGCGGGCTGGCGCCCGGTTCGTTTTGCGGATCCTCCGGTAGACCGCGAGAACGACCCAAAATCGTCCTCCGCACAGGCGCTTGACGCTGTAACGCGGATCGCCTGCGTGGGTATCGACTGTATGGATCCGATTCGCGCGTCCTCTGGTCAATATCGCGCGGGCGCTGAGGACGGCGGCCCGCTTGCCGGGCATTTGACGTTGACGGTCGAGAACGGCGGGGCGGACGGTCGTGGGAAGTCCGCGGCAGGGGCGCCGCGCCTTGACGCCTTGCGCGAGAAGGCCCTCACGCGTGGCGTCAACCCGCTGCTCTACTGGCCCGTCAGGGCGGTCCTCCTGCCCTTCTTCCTCGTCTACTTTCGCCTTCGCCGCATCGGTCGCGAGCATGTTCCCACGTCCGGACCTGTGCTGCTCGCCTCCAACCATCGCAGCTTCCTGGACCCGTTCGTGATCGGAGCGCTCACACGCCGGCCCGTCTACTACATGGCTAAGCGCGAGCTCTTCGAGCGGCGCTGGCAAGCGTGGCTATTGAGCGGCCTTGGCGCCTTTCCGGTCGACCGCGGCGCCGGGGACGCCGGCGCGATGGACACCGCCCAGGCGATCCTCGAGCGTGACGATTGCGTCGTCGTCTTTCCCGAGGGCACCCGTGTCCGCCGCGGCCCGCTCGGTCACCCTCATAAGGGCGTCGGGCGGCTTGCCTTGACGACCGGGGCGCGCGTCGTGCCGGTGGCCGTCCTCGGTACCGAACACGTCCGCCGTGGCTGGCTCGTCCGCCCGCGCCGCGTCACGCTCCGCTGCGGGCCCCCGCTGCGCTATCCGCTCCTTGACAGCCCCTCCCCGTCGATCGCCCTTGGCGTCGCCGAGCGCATCTGGGCGTGCGTCGGCCTGCAATGGCAGTGGCTTGGCGGCGCGAGTCCCGTCCCGCCCGAGGAGTCCCTCGAGAGGTGTGCCCGCCGCCCCGTGCGTGCCGCTTGAAGGTCTACAGGAGAACTGTCGAAGGGTAGGGTGCAATGAGTGGCAGACCAACAACCACCGAAGTCCAAGGCCCGGCTCGACGCCGAGTTCTCCGAGCTCTACCGAGCCCACCTGCGCGACGTCTACAGCTATGCCTACTACCGCATCGGCAACCATCACGACGCGGAGGACCTCACAGAGCAAACCTTCTTGCAGGCCTACCGTCACTTCGAGCGCGCCCAGCGCGAGTCCGACGGCAGGCCTCTGCGCCCCTGGCTGATCCGGATCGCACACAACCTCGCCGCCAACCTCTACCGCGACCGCTCGCGCCGGCCTTCCTCGCCGATCGACGACACGTCCGAGCTGGCCGCCGCGCACACGACAGAGGACCTTGTGGAGGGTCGCGACGAACTCTCGCGCGTGCTCGACGGGGTGCACCGCCTTCCCGACGATCGGCGCGAGGCGCTCATCATGCGCTTTGCCCTCGGCATGGACAATCGCGAGATCGCGCGTGCCATGGGTCGCTCCGACGGCGCCACCAAGGTCCTCATCCATCGTGCCATCAAGCAACTCGAGCAGATGGTCGGAGCCTCGGGTGGGGGACCTGGCGATGAGTGAGGCCATGCCCAACTTCGAGGGGCTGCTCCACAAGGCGCTCTCTCCGGTTGAGCCACCCGAGGACTTGGGTCGGCGCCTCGAGGGCGCCCTCCTCAGCCTCGCCGAGAGCGCCGTCGAGGAGCTCGACGCGTGGGAGCTCTCTGCCATGCGCGATCCCCGCAACTGGGCCCGGCCGGCGGCCGCCATGGTGGTAGGCGGGTCAGCCGGACTCGCGCTGGTGCTCTTGCGCGCACGTCACCGCACCCACCCGCGCCCGGCCAGCCTGCGAGGCGCCCGCGAGGCCGCGGAGCGCGCCGTGAGCGACATCGGCGAGCACACTCGCCGATTGCTCTCAGACCGCTAGCTCCTGGCTCTCGAGGCGCTCGGTCTGGCGTAAGACAGGGTCCTCCGGCACCCAGTTGGGAATTCGATCTCGTTTCTCGCCGTAAGCGGTGTGGCCATTCGCGGGTCTGGCTGTTCGCATGCGCTTGCTTTTTAGCGCCCCAACCTTCACAGTGTCTGGCTCGGAACTATTCCGACTGTCAGGCGTATGGAACTTCTTGAAGACAAGGCGCATCCCCCGGTGGCAAGGTGCCGACCGGCGCCGCTTGGCGCTCCTCCCGTCTACACGGCGGCGTACGCGGGTGTGCTCGAGCCCTTTCCGCCCGCTCCCACCGGGCTCTCGGACGAGACCCTCATGGCGCTCGTGGTCAGCGGCGATGCGAACGCGTTCGCGGTTCTCTACCGGCGTCACGTGCGCGCCGCGGTGGCTCTTGCCATGCAGATGTGCCAGCGGCGCGCGATCGCCGAAGAGGTCGTCCAGGAGGCATTCCTCTCATTCTGGCGCTCGCGCCGCCACTTCGATCCGGCTCGCGGCAGCGTCCGCGCCTGGATGCTCGGCATCGTGCGCAATCGTGCCATCGACTTCCTGCGCCACCACCTCACCCACGAAGTCGCCGACGTGGCCGACCGAGTGGTCGAGGAGGTGCTCGAAGCGCGCGAGCACACCGACGGCGAGATAGGACGCCGCGAGCGCGCCCACGAAGTTCTCACTGCCCTCGACGGCCTTCCCCCCGAGCAGAGCTGTGTGATCGCGCTCTCCTACTACGGCGGCTACACCCACGCCGAGATCGCCACCATGCTCGACACGCCCATCGGAACCGTCAAGGGCCGCATGCGCCTCGGCTTGCGCAAGATGGCCGGCTCCATTCCCGCGCCAGGATAGATTTGGCCGTCGCCACCCGGGTCGCGCCCGCTTGCGTCGGGCCGTCGCCACCTGGGCCTGTGGCGCCGCTGCTAGCGTCTGCGCCCCGATGGCCACCTGCTACCGCCACCCCTCCCGCGAGACGGGAGTCGCCTGCTCCTCGTGCGGCCGGCCGATCTGCCCGGACTGCATGACCACCACCACGGTCGGCATGCGCTGCCCGGAGTGCTCACGGCAGTCGACCCGCGTGATGACGATGCGCGACATGGCCACGCGACCGCGCGTCACGTTCGCCCTGATCGCGATCAACGTGCTCGTCTTCCTCGGGGAGGAGGGTCAGCTATCGATATCCGGCGCGGGCGTCTACGGGCCGGTCGTCAACCACGGCTTCCTCTCCCGCTACACGGTCGGCGTCGAACACGAATACTGGCGCCTCGTCACCAGCGGCTTCCTGCACGAGAACCTGCTTCACATCGGCTTCAACATGTACCTGCTGTACCTGCTCGGCATGATGCTCGAGCCGGCGCTCGGCTCGCTCAAGTTCGCCGCCATCTACTTCACCTCGCTGCTCGCCGGCTCTTTCGGCGCCCTGTTTGCCACCGGCTCTCCGAGCCTCGGCGCCTCCGGCGCCGTCTTCGGGCTCATGGGCGCGGCCGTGATCGAGCTTCGGGCCCGGCGCATGAGCGTCATGGAGTCGGGCATCGGTGGGCTCATCGTCATCAACCTGATTCTCTCCTTCACACTCGCCAACATCTCCGTTGGCGCCCACATCGGGGGCTTGATCGGGGGCGCGCTCGCCGGGCTCGCGATCCGCACGGCTGACGATCGCCACCGCTCATGGCTCGGTCTCGCCGCATGCGCCGCTCTGTCCGTCGCGTCGGTTATCGGAGCCGTCGCCGTGGCCGGCTCCGCCGGAGCCGGTATCGCCTGAGAACGTCCCCTGGAGATTGGCGGCGCCGATCTTCTCGAGGGACGTCCCAGCGCGCCGGGTATCCTTAGGACCGTGGCACTCCTCTCCGATCCGGAGATCGACGATGGCCTTGCCGCCGGTGAGTGGCGGCGCGACGGGCGGACGATTGTGCGGGAGCTTGCCTTTGAGGACTTCTCTCAGGCGATCGCGTTTGTCAATCGTGTCGCCGACGCCGCCCAGGTGGCCAACCATCACCCCGACATTCACGTGCACGGCTGGAACAAGGTTCGCCTCGAGCTCTCCACGCACTCCGAGGGCGGTCTCACCCGGGCCGATCTCGATATGGCGGCGCGCATCGACCGTCTCGTTTGAGCCGACCAGCGCCCCTGCTACGGTTTGTGCGGTCGGCCACCGATGAAAGACGACGACCAACCCCCCCGAAGTAGCTTGGCCAGTCCGTTGGTCAGTTCAGCGTGAATGGGCTGAAGCTCATATTCGCGGTCATCCTGGTCGCGATCAACGCCTTCTTCGTCGCCGCCGAGTACGCGCTCGTGCGCTCGCGCAGGGCGAGCCTTGAGATCATGCGCGAGGAAGGCTCCCGTGGGGCCGCGCTCGCGCTCTACCAACTGGACCGCATCAACGAATACATCTCCGCCGTCCAGATCGGCGTCACAATGACCTCGATCGCGATCGGCGCGCTCGCCGAGCCCGCTCTCGCCTCCATCCTCAAGGGCGCGCTCGGCGGGGGGGTACTCAGCCATGACGCGGCGATCGCGATCTCGGTGATCGTCGCGTTCCTCTTGATCGCCGCCACCCAACTGATCGCGGGGGAGATGGTCCCCAAGCTCTATGCCATCGATCGCGCTGAGTCGATCGCACGCCGCATCGCCCGGCCCTTGCAGGCGTTCAGCATCCTGTTCCACCCCGTCATCATCGGCCTCACGGCGATATCGGGGCGCATCCTGCGATTGCTCGGCGTCGAGATGAGCGCTCGCCGGGAAGGCGGCTCCCCCGACGAGCTCAAGCGTTTGATCGCCGAGTCCTACGCGGGCGGCCACCTCGACCCGGGCGAGGCCGGGATGCTCACCGGCGTCTTTCACCTGCACGAGCAGGAGGCTCGCCAGGTCATGACCCCGATCCCCGCGGTCGTCACGGTGGACGTCTCCCAGGATGCACAGGCCGCACTCGAGCTGTGCATCTCAAGTGGGCACACGCGACTCGTCGTGATCGAGGGCGAAGACCGCGATCGCGTGCGCGGTCTCGTGCACGCCTCTTCGCTTGCCCGACGGCTCATGCACGACGGTGCTCATGCCTCGATCGAGCCGATCATGCACGACGCGCCGATCGTCCCCGAGACCAAGCCGCTCGACGACCTGCTGGCCGACCTCCAGCGCCAGCGCACCTCCATGGCTGTGGTCGTCGACGAGTACGGGCGCGTCGTGGGGATCGTCACGGTCGAGGACATCATCGAGGAGGTCGTCGGGGAGATCGCCGACGAGACCGACCCGGCCGCGGGAGAGGTGCGCCGGCTCGCGGGCGGCGACCTGTTCGTGCGCGGGCATGTCTCGATCGCGGACCTGCTCGACCACGAAGTCGAGTTGCCCATCGACAGCGACGCCTACAACTCCGTGGGCGGCTTCGTGTTCGCCGAGATTGGACGCCTTCCCCGTCGCGGCGACACGATCAGCTCCGGAGACTTCTCGATCAGGGTCGAGTCGGTCCACCACAACCGCGTCGAGGCGGTCCGCATCCGCCATCGCCGGCCTGCTCGCACTCGCGATGAGGACGCAACCGAGGCTCCTGGGTGAGCCCAAAACACGTCCGGCCCGCGGGGGGGAGCGGGCCGGAACGTGTGCACTGGGAGGAGGCAGGTGTGCATTGCGAGCTAATGTCGCACAACCAATTATCTCCGCCTTGATGAAGCTCACCTAAAACTCGTCAGTAGGCGAGGAATCCCCGCTTGGTCTTGCGCCCGAGCGCCCCGTCGGCGATCAACTCGTCGACGCGCTTCGGGATCGGCTCGCCGATCGTCTCCCCGATCGCCTTGGACACGTCGAGTCCGACGAGATCCAGTAGGGCGAACGGTCCCATCGGATGTCCCGCGCCGAGCTTCATGCACGTGTCGATGTCGTTCGGGTCCATGCCCGTCTCTTCGAGCAGTCGCACCGCGCTGAACAGGTACGGGAACAGCAGTCGGTTGACCACGAACCCAGGCACGTCCGGGACCTCGACCGCGGTCTTCTCCAGCGCCTCGCACAGCCTTCCCGCGCGCTCGCGCGTCTCCCGCGAGGCCTCCTTCGGGAACACGAGCTCGACGAGCTTCATCTTTGTCACGGGGTTAAACACGTGCAGCCCGAGGAACCGCTCGGGGCGACCCGATGCCCGCGCGAGGCGCTCGACCGACAGCGAGGACGTTGTCGAGGCGAGGATCGCCTCCGCGTCGAGGATTCCGTTGAGCTCGCCCAGCAGGCCCGCCTTGACATCGTGGTCCTCGACGACCGCCTCCACGGCAAACGACACGTGCTCGAGCGCGCCCATCTCGGTCACAATCTGGATGTCATGGGGCCCGCCCACCCCGCCCACCCCGCCCACCCCGTCGATCTCCGCGTCCATCCTGCTCAGCGTCTTCTCAACCGTCGCCTTTGCGCGCTCGGCCGAGCTCTGTGAGCGTGTCAGCAGGAGTACCGGATCCCGCCCACCCCCGTGGTGTGCGGCGGTGGCGGCCAACCCGCACGCGATCGTCCCGCTCCCGATTATTCCAATGCGTTCGTTCAAGGTCTAATGCTCCTCTGTGGGTCTTGGGCTCGCCCACAATATCCTTCGCTCCCTGACGGGCGTCCCGTGCCTTGACCCATCGCGCGCTCCCGCCGCCGGCGAGGCCTACTGGTTGACTGACCAGTCAATCTATGGGTGCGAGCGGTACAGTAGCGGGAGCGGACACGTGGCGCGGTCTTTAGGGCGCGCCACTCCGTCCTCTTTCACACACGCCGGGCTCAGCGCCGCGGCATATCGGCAACACGCGAGCAAAGGACTTCCATCATGAGGCAACCAGACGGCCGTGAGGTCGTGATCGTCGAGGCGGTTCGCACACCGATCGGTCGCGGCCACCTGGAGAAGGGCTACTACAAGGACACCCACCCCAATGCGCTGCTAGCGAAGGTCTACACCGAGGTGATCGACCGCGCCGGCATCGAGCCGGCTGTCGTCGAGGACGTCGTCGCCGGGTGCGTGCAGCAGTTCGGCGAGCAGGGCTTCAACATCGCCCGCAACGCGTGGCTGCAGGCGGGCCTGCCGATCGAGACCCCAGGCACCACCGTCGACCGCCAGTGCGGCTCGGCTCAGCAGGCGGTCAACTTCTCGGCTGCCTTGATCGCCGCCGGCGTGCACGACACGATGATCGGCGGCGGCGTGGAGCACATGGGCCACTTCCCGTTCTCGGCAGGCATGAAGACCCAGCAGGAGTTCGGTTTCGCCTTCACCCCCGAGCTCATGGCCAAGCACAACATCGTCGGCCAAGGCCTCGGCGCCGAGATGATCGCCGACGAGTGGGAGATACCGCGCTCCGAGCTCGACGAGCTCGCCGTGCGCTCGCACCGGCTGGCTCACCAGGCCACCGAGGAGGGGCGCTTCGAGCGCGAGATCGTGCCGTTCTCGGTCAACGGCGACACCTACGTCACCGACCAGGGCATCCGTCCCGACACCAACCTCGAGACGCTCTCCCAGCTCAAACCGGCGTTCAAGCCCGACGGCAAGATCACGGCGGGCAACAGCTCGCAGATCTCAGACGGCGCGGCCGCCGTGCTTCTGATGTCAGCCGAGAAGGCATCCTCGCTGGGCCTCAAGGCGCGTGCCCGGATCGTCGATCAAACCACGGTGGGCTGCGACCCGGTCAAGATGCTCGAAGGGCCGATTCCCGCCACGCGCAAGATCCTCCAGCGCAACGGCATGAAGATCGACGACATCGATCTGATCGAGATCAACGAGGCGTTCGCTCCGGTACTCGCGGCCTGGAAGCGCGAGCTTTCCCCCGACATGGACCGCGTCAACGTCAACGGGGGCGCGATGGCGCTCGGCCACCCGCTCGGCTCGACCGGTGCGCGACTCATCACCACGCTCCTGCATGAGCTCGAGCGCTCCGACAAGGAAGTCGGCTTCGTCACGATGTGCTGCGGCGGGGGGCTCGGCACGGGCACCTTGATTCAGCGGGTCTGATTGATGCTGTTCCGGCCGGCGCATGCGCCGGCCGGCCGGGGGGCGCATGCGCCCCCCGGGCCATGCCGCATGCGGCATGGCCTTCCAATTGCTAGCCCTTCGGTCCGCTTTCGGTCCAATTGACCGCAACCGGCGGGAGGGCCAGCAGCGCCTGCCAGGTGGCCGCTTCGGTGTGGCCGCTGGCCACGATCCCGTGGCTGCTCTGGAACTGCGCCAGGTTGGCCGCGGTGGTTGCGTCGAAGATGCCCGTCGTCGCCTGGGTGGGGATCGCCGAGGCGAGGTGCTCCTGCATCCACAGCACCGGGTCTCCCTTGCTGCCCTGCGCCAGTTCAGAGAAGGACGGGTTCGGGGTGACGCCCGCCAGCGGTGCGAGCGGTTCGGCGAGCCCGCTCCAGCCGCCCGTCGATGTCTCCTGGAAGTCCCACCAGGAGATCCCGCTCGCCCCGTACAGGGCCGCCTCCTCGCGAAATCGCACAAGGTCTGTCGAGGAGGGCGCTTCATAGGTCTGCCCCAGTGGCACGATCGGGCGGCCATACGGGCGGTTCGATATGTACGTGTTCGCGTAGGTCGTATCGACCGAGTTGCCGATCGCCTTCCAGTACATCTGAGGCGCATTGAACTGGGCGCCGTTCGGCCCGAGCATGACCGAGTAGGGGAACGCTGTGTGGTAGTACACGTACGGGAACGTCGCGAGTCCGAGCGGGTAGGCGGCTCCGATCCTGGCCCTCAGGTCGGCAATATAGGTCTGGGCGGCGCCGTAGTGGCCTTCGTACTCGGACTCCGCGTCGATCACCAGGCAGTCGGCGCCCGTCGCCACGGCCTGCGCACCGAGGTTGGCCTCGCCGGCCGGGTTGGTCCCGTACACGTACTGCCACGCGCACACCCTCAACCCGTTGGCGTGCATCTGCTGCACCAGTTCCGGGCTGAACTGGCTCCAGTAGTTGGAGGACCCATCCGAGCTCTTCACGAACAGCGTCCCCACCCCGGCGGCGTGAGCTTGGGCGACGATTGCGGCGAGGTCGCCGTGGTCTGACTGGCTCACGTACCAGATCCACATGCCCTGTCCGTCGAATGCGCTGCCCGATGGAGTCGCGACCGGCGGTGTGCCAGGCGCAGGCGCCGCGGCGGGGGGGTGCAGGGCGTGGCTGACCACCTGGATCGGCCCATATGAGTTGGAGTGGCGTCCGTGTCCGAGCACGATCATGATGCGCCCCGAATGGGCGCTGCTCGGGACGTGCACCACAATCCCGAGCCGCGAGCTTGCGATGTGAGCGGTGGGCGAGTTGCGGGCGATGTGGGCTCCGTAGCTGCGGGGGAACGCCACCACCATGCCTTTCTGGAGGCCCACCCCATTGACCAGGAGCTCCCCGCGCACAGACACCTGGTGAGGGTTCGTTGAGCAGTGGGCCGCCGGCACGCACACCGCGCTTGAGATCCTCACTCTCGAGGAGTGGCTTGCCGATCGGCTTGCCCCTTTGGTCGAGCTCCCGCCGGTCGATCGGCGCGAGGGCGCAGGCGATCTCGGGGTCGTGGCGCCCCCGGCCTGGGTACCGCCGCCAGAGGGCGCCACGGTTCCGCCGGCACCCGGCGAGGATCTCGCCGCGAGGGCGGGTTGCCCAAGCGCCGCGCAACTCATATACAGCGTCAACAGCACTGCCTTGGCGGCCCTAGATGTCGATCGCTTGTGGACTACAGCTCTTGCCACGACCATCCCTTCTGGCTCCCATGCCTCAGATTCCGGCCTGAAGTCGCCTCCCCCGAGCCGAGGTGGGCCCGTACGCACCAGGGCCGGCGGCGCCCGACGTTAGCGGTTCTGGCCCCCAAAACCGCCGGTGGACAGAGAAGTTGCGTAGCGGGCCACCAGGGCGGGCGCCCGTAGCGGGTTGTCGGCGATGCCCGGGGAAGAGTGCCCCCGCTCCGATCTCGGTTAGCCGATTCTCAGCCGCTCGACCTCGATTATGTGTCCAATACTTGATAAAGGGCGGAGTTCTCCGCTTGACACGCGCCGGGCTTTCCTATAAAACCGTTCACGCGTCGTATTTCGATAGTAAAGATATACCGTGTTTCCGACCCGCCTCGGCGAGTCGCGGACACGGTCGGTCAGGATCGACTCTGGTCGAGTTGGTGAAAGCGGCGCTATCGCAGCATCAACCAAACCCAGGAGGATTAGGATGATTAGAATGGGCAAACCCCATATGGGGCTCCTCACGGTGGCCGCCGTGGCGCTTACCGCGCTCGCGTTCTCGGCACCCGCGCTTGCTCTCAAACCAACCGGAGACTTCATCAACTTCGGCAACTGCCCGACGAAAGTGACCGGCGTCAATCTCTGCGTCTTCGCGCAGACGAACAGCGGCGAATTCAAGATCAAGAAAACGACGGTGCCGATTACCAAAACGATCACGCTTCAGGGCGGCATCATCGAGAACGAAGAAACCGGAGCCGAAACGTGGGTGAACGCGGCAAACGGCGCGGAAACGCTTTCGAAAACCCCCCAGGCTGTGCCGGGTGGGCTGCTGAAAATTCTGCCGCCTGAATTCTTCCCCGAACCCCTCAAGAAAATCTTCAACGAATTCATCAACAAAGGCATCACCGGCGTGAACGCCATCGCTGAACTCGTCGGGCCTATCACCATCAATAGGCAGGCACTGTTCGAAGGTGCGCCCGACGCCCTCAAGCTGCCCCTACGGGTCCGTCTTGAAAATGGATTCCTCGGACCGAAATGCTATGTCGGCTCGGCTTCTAAACCGGTCAACATCGAACTCACGACCGGCACCACAAGCCCGCCGCTGCCAAACCTGCCGATCACGGGCAGCCTGGGCGAAATCGAAGTCAAGGATGAAGGTACACTGGTCATCCTGAAGAATAACTCGCTCGTGAACAACACGTTCGCGGCACCCACATCCGAAGGCTGCGGCTCACAGATCCTGTTCGGCATCTTCACCCCCATCATCGATGCGGCCGTGAACGCCGAGCTTGAACTGCCCTCCGCTTCGGGCAACAACACGGCGATCCTCAAAGGTAACCTTGAAAACGCGGCAGCTGCTGCTGTAGTAGCAAGCGAAAAATAGTCATCGCTGGCATGTAGTCACGCAGTGAAGCAGTAGATGCGAATCGTGGGT
>JBARJU010000100.1:0-21876 GCA_049800435.1 Solirubrobacteraceae bacterium | reverse complement strand
CGCCCGGAATGCGTCCCTGGACGCGGCGCTGGATCGCCACGTGACGTCTCGCACGTGCCACCAGCACGCGCTTCGACATCCCGCGGCGCCCAGCTTGGTCCATGAACGCACCGGACGCACCGCCTATTTTGAAACACGTTCTCAGGCGTCGCATCGGTGTCGTTGGCGAACCGAGGAGCGCGTCGGTGAGAGTGCTTTGCCATTACTCAGAAGATGATGGTGCCCAGAAGGTCTCTTGTCTGTAGAGCCATGGGTGCCGATCTTGTCGTCCCAAAGGTGCCATCGCGCGTCGTCCCAATGGTGTCGCGCTCGCGGAAACACGCGTTCACGAGGCCAGATCCCTATTTCAGGTGCACCGGCTTTGCAAATGCGCACAGCAATCGATGCCGTCCGCGAAGTCAGTACGGTTTGCGATGCATGGCGACTGAAGCTCCCGGCATGGACCGGCCCATCGACGTGATCGTCGCGGACGACCACACGGTCGTGCGCGATGGCATCCGCGCGGTGCTCGAGCGCGAGACGGGTGAGTTCAGGGTGGTTGCCGAGGCGGCGGATGTTCCCGCGACGATTCGCGCTGTGCGGGAGTTCAAGCCCGACCTGCTCACGCTCGACCTCACGATGCCCGGCGGGTCGAGCCTCGCGGCTCTGCCGACATGCTTCGTGGCGCACCCGACGCTTGCGGTGGCGATCCTAACGATGCGCGAGGACCCCGAGTATGCCCGACAGGCGCTGCGGGCCGGCGCTCGCAGCTACGTGCTCAAGGAGGCCGAGCCGGCGGAGTTGCTACAGGCGTTCCGGCTTGCGGTCGCCGGGCGCAACTATCTACATCCGCGCCTGGGGGCCCTGATGGTGACCGGCGAGAGCGAGCATCAGGACGGAGTCGCGCTCAGCGAGCGCGAGCGCGAGGTCGTTCGCCTGATTGCGCTGGGACACACCAACCCCGAGATCGCCGAGCGACTCCACGTGGCCGAGCGCACGGTCAAGACCTATCGGGCACGCGCTATCGAGAAGCTCGGGTTCTCCTCGCGATCTGAGATAACCGCCTACGCCCGCAAGCTCGGTCTCGTCGAGTAGGCGTCGCGCACGCCGCGGGGCTGTGGTAGAGGCTGCGGGAGGGAGGGTCTGGGGTCTCGCAAACGCCATGCTCCACGCGCGCGCGAGGAGCCGCTGCGGGGAGGAGACTCCGTAACGCAGTGCCTCACCCGCGTGGGGCACTGCTCAGACAGGCGTCGGGCGCCCGGCCAGGGGAACGCTCAACCGCATCGTGGCGCCCCCGCCCGGCGCCGGCACGAGCTCGAGCTCGCCGCCCACGAGCTCGGCACGCTCCCGCATCCCGGAGACCCCGAATCCGCCCTTCAATTCCTCGCCGGGCGTGAGCGGTCTCGACGGCCCACCAGCGGGCAGTCCGTCGCCGTCGTCGGTCACCGACGCCGTGACCTTCCCGTCGCGCTCGCTGACGCTGATCGTAGCCCGCGTGGCTTTGGCGTGGCGACTTACGTTCGTGAGCGCCTCTTGGACTACGCGATAGAGCGTGCTCTCGAGCTCGGCGTCCAAGCGCCGCTCGCCGTCGGATAGCTCAATTTCAGTTTCGATCTCGAGGCCGTCCATCGCCTGGGCGCGGCGAGCAAGCGCTTCAAGCGCCGGCACCAGCCCGAAATCGTCGAGGGCGGCGGGACGAAGCTCGGTGATCAGGTGGCGCAGACCGTCGATCTCCTGACCGAGGCCCTCGAGCACCGTATCGACGGCGGTGCTGAGCGCGACCTCGTCCCCGAGGTCGCGTGCGTTGGCGAGCTGTAGTCGCAACGCGCCGAGCCCCTGCACGGTTTCGTCGTGGATCTCTCGCGCCCAGCGCGTGCGCTCACGCTCGCGGGCCTCCATGCCGAAGCGCAGACGCTCGATCTCGACCGAGCGCTCGGCGGCCAGCCGCTGGGCGACGCTCGCCGCGAATGCGTTCAGCGCGCGCCGGTCGGGATCGCGGAAACTGCCGTCCTCGCGTGCCGCGATCACGAGCCCGCCACCCTGTCCATCCATGCTGAAGGGCTCCACGAGTACCGCGCGGACTTCGAGCCCCAACTCGTGCAGCCACGTCGCTTCCTGGCCGCGTGGGCGGTCCAGCGAGAGGGACTTGCCTGTCGCATACAGAGCGCCGAGCGCGCTGCCCTCGAGCGGCAGCACCCGCACCCGCACCGATACGCGACCGCTGGAGGCCGCTACGCGAAGCTCGCCACGTTCCTCGACGACCATCAATAGCGTCGAGGCGTCCAGCAGCGCGAGGCCTCGATCGGCCATCAGGCGCAGCAGCCACAACTCGGACCCGGAGAGCACGGCGTTGGATTATGAAGGTCCGGCCAACGGCAACTCGCCGGTGCCGGACCCTGGCTTCCCCGATGGCCCTGCCTGTCGCTCGCCCGGGCGGTCGTGGCGCTGGGCCGCAAGACGGGTCTGTGAAAGCAGATGCTCGGCAGTGAGGCCCTCGCGCCATGCCGCTATCCCGACCGATATGTGCAGCGGTCGGCGCTCGCCTTCGACCTCGATCTTGATGGCACGCAGTCTCCCCAGGGCGCGTCTGGCGACGATCTCGCCGCGGCGCTCGTCCGCGCCGGGCAGCACCACCAACAACTCGCCCCCGGCGGCGTGACCGATGCGATCGAAGCGGCGCAACTGTGCTCCGAGGGCCTCCCCGAGGTAGGCGAGCGCCCGCGCGGGGAGTTGCTCGCCGTGAGTGTGTGCGAGCTGCTCCACATCGTCGAGGCTTACGAGCAGGCAGCTGAGCGCGGTGCGATGACGACCCGCTCGGTTGACCTCCTCGTCCAGACGCGCCGCCAATTCGCCCGCGGATAGGCACTCGCGCGGGCCGCTTGGCGGGCGAGTCGAGTTATGGGGTTCGTTGGCAGCCATGCCGATATTTAGGTGAGGAGGTAGGCCGCACGGGACTCGTTGAGGCGAGCCTCACGCGGTTACCACTCAGATTATGGCTCCTGACGGGCCGTGTGACCGCTTCACGGTCAGGACTCGCCATGCGATCCGTCGGCGTGCGCTGGTACACCTGTCCGTGTGCTCTGCGAGCTTCGCGTCGAAAATCTGCTGTTGATCGAGCGGGCCGAGCTCGCGCTCGCTCCCGGCTTGAACGTGCTCACCGGCGAGACGGGCGCGGGCAAGACGGTCTTGGCCCACGCCTTGGATCTATTGATGGGAGGCTCCACCCACCCCGGACGCTCGCGCGGCGGCATAGTTCGCCCCGGGGCCGAGGAGGCGTATGTCGAGGGACTGTTCTCGGTCCCCGTCGCTCTGCGCGAGGAGCTCGCGCGGAGCCTCCCGGAGAATGTTCGCGGCGAGGGCGAGCTAGAGGAGTTGACGATGGCGCGGCGTGTCAGCGCCGAGGGGCGCACACGCGCCTACCTCAACGGTCGCTCGGCCACCGTGGGAGATCTACGCGACCTGGGGGCGCGACTCATCGCCTTCTACGGCCAGCACGAGCACCGCAAGCTGGTGTTGGCCGGGGCGCAGCTCCAGATGCTCGACGAGGTGTGCGGGCCCGAGCACGCCAAGCGTCTCGACGCCTGCGCTGCCTCGTACAGAGAGATTCGAGGCCTGGAGTCGGAGCTCGAGCGTCTGCACGAGCTCGCCCAGGCCCGCGACCGCGAGCTCGAGCTGCTCGATCACGAGCTCGCCGAGATCGATGAGGCAGAGCCCGACGAGGAGGAGCATCGAGGGCTGCTGACCCGCAGGGAACGGCTGCGGCGTCTGGAGTCGCTGCGCTCGGGCGCTGGGATGGCCGCGGATGCGCTCGCACCGGAGTCCTCTGAGGCTCCGGGGGCCGCGCACCTTTTGGCGGGCGCTGCCGCGAGCCTGCACGCGCTCGCCGGGATCGACCCCGAGCTCGACGAGTTGGGCGAGCGCTGCGAGGCGCTCGCAATCGAGACACAGGACCTTGCGGGCTCTCTACGCGCCTACTGCGAGACGGTCGAGGCGCAAGACGGCTCGCTCGAGCTCGTCGAGGAGAGGCTCGCACTGCTCGATCGCGTGACGCGAAAGCATGGCGGCACCGTCTCCTCGGTGCTCGAATTCGCCGAGCGTGCGCGCACGCGTCGCGATGAGCTGCGTGGGGCGGGAGTTGCCATGGACCGCTCTCGCGAGCTGCTGGCGGCCGAGCGGCTGGTGCTCGAGGGCTATGTCGACCGGTTGCGCTCGAATAGGCAGAGCGCGGCGACTCGACTCGCCGAGCGAGTGCGCGAGGAGCTCGCCGCGCTCGCGATGGGGGAGGCCACGTTCGAGATCATGCTCACGCCGACCGAGGCGAAAGCGAGCGGGGGCGATGCGGTGGAGTTCGCGATCGCGCCGAACCCGGGCGTGGCGGGCGCCCCTTTGAGGGAGATCGCCTCCGGCGGAGAGCTCTCGCGTGTGATGCTCGCACTCACGAGCGCCAGCAACGACGGCGCCGGGGTTGTCGGCGAATCGGCGAAGTCAACGCTCGTGTTCGACGAGATCGACGCGGGCATCGGCGGGCACACCGCCCGCGCGGTCGGCGAGCGCTTGCAGAGCCTCGCGCTCGGCAGGCAGGTCATTTGCATCACCCACCTACCTCAAATCGCGTCGCTCGCCTCACGCCACTTCTCGGTCGCCAAGGACACCTCGGCAGACCCGACCATCGCCACGGTGCTGCAACTCGACGAGGGCGATGTCGTAACGGAGCTCGTGCGGATGCTCGGCGCCGAGGACGAGGACGGCGGCGCGCGCCGTCATGCGCGTGCGCTGCGTAGCGCCGCGTGAGGGTTAGGGATGTCCTGAGTCCGATGCGCCGTTGGCGCCCGAGCGTTACTCTCGAATCACATGGCCGCGACCCGGCAGCAGCCCGGCACGACTGCGCCCGCTCTTGGGACGCTGCCCACGCCGTCACGCGAGATCAACGGCTCCGTGCGACTGGGGCGCAAGACCAAGTTGCTCGTCCGCCACCTGGTGGCCGGGGAGGTCGCCGTCGTAGATCATCTCGACATCGACCGGGTGTCGGCCGAGGAGCTGATCGCGGCGGGCGCTGTGGCGGTGCTCAACTGCCGCGCGTCCACGAGCGGCACATACCCCAATCTCGGGCCGCAGCTGCTCGTGGAGGCTGGTGTGCTGCTCGTCGATCTGCCCGATGACTCGCTGTTTCGCTCCCTCTCGGACGGCGATGGCGTGACCGTGCGCGTCGCCGGCCCGGATGCACACGGCCCGGACACGCACGGCGAGATCCTCTACAAGGGCCGTGCGCTCGCGAGCGGAGTGGTGCTGGACGTGGCCCGCGTACGCGCGGACACCGAGGCCCGCCGGCGCGAGATCGGCGATGCGCTGGAGCGCTTCGCCCACAACACGATCGAGCACATGCGCGAGGAGCGCGAACTGCTCGCGGGAAGGATCGACCTGCCGCGCTTTCGCACAGACTTTCGCGACCGCTCCGCTCTGGTGGTCGTACGGGGCGTGGACCACCAGCGCGACCTGCGTGCGCTGCGGCCGTTCATCAGGGACACGCATCCGGTCTTGGTTGCCGTCGACGGCGGAGCCGACGCGCTGCTCGAGGCGGGGCTCACGCCGGACATGATCGTGGGGGACATGGACTCGGCGAGCGAAGCCGCTCTGCTCGCCGCGCGAGACGGCAAGACCGAGCTTGTGGTGCACTCCTACCCGGACGGTCGGGCACCCGGGCGAGCACGCCTCGAGGAACTTGGGGTGCCGTTCAAGCTGGTTCCCGCTCCAGGCACGAGCCAGGATGTGGCGATGCTGATGGCGGCGGAGAAGGGCGCCCGTCTGATCGTGACCGTCGGCTCGCAATTCAACCTGGTCGAGTTCCTCGACCGAAATCGCAAGGGCATGTCCTCGACGTTCCTCACACGCCTGCGAATCGGCGAGATCCTGATCGACGCCAAGGGTGTGAGTCGCCTGTATCGTCCGATGCCGGGCCTGGCTCCGCTCGTAGTGGTGATCGTCGCGGGGCTGATCGCGTTGATCGCGGTCGTATGGATGACCCCGGCGCTGCGAGACGTCGTGGATCTACTATGGCTCAAGCTTCAACTGCTGTTCGGCTCCGGCAGCTAGCCGCTCAAACCGATGTTCGACTATCGCTATCACGCGCTCTCGCTTGCGGCCGTCCTGTTCGCGCTCGCCGTCGGCGTGCTGATCGGGGTGGCGATCGGCGACTCCAACCTCGTCTCCTCGGCCCAGAACGGGATCGTTCGCAATCTGCGCTCCGAAGTCAGGGAATCGCAGCACAACCTCGAACAGGTGGGCTCTCGGCTCTCACAGCAGGAAAAGCTCGCTGGCGATCTCTGGCCGTTCGCGGTGCACGGAGTGCTCGCCGGCAGGAGCATCGGACTGGTGTTCCTCGGCAACTCATCGGACAAGATCGACTCGCTCGTGCGTGACGGCGTGGGGGAGGCGGGGGGCAGCGTGAAGGCGGTTGCGGCGGTGCGCGAGCCGCTCGACACCGCCGGAGTCGCCGCGCAAGCGAGCGGTACGCGCTACACCGCGCTTGCCTCCGACCCAACGCTCGTGAGGCAGTTCGGAGTGAGGATCGGCAAGCAACTGGTGAGCGGCGGACGGTTTCTCGAACGGGTCCACACGAGGTTGCTCAGCTCCTACGACGGCGAACTGGGGAAGCTCGAAGGGCTCGTGGTGGTGCGCGGCGATCCCGCCGGCATGAATGCCCAGGAGGCCAAGAGCACCGCCGAATTCGAGTCGGGAGTGATCGCGGGGGTGAGCTCCGAAGGGGTGCCGACGGTAGGCGTGGAGCTCGGCGACACAGAACCTTCGCAGGTCCCGTGGTACAAGGCCGAAAACCTTGCGAGCGTCGACGATCTGGAGACTGTCGGGGGCCGCACCGCGCTCGCGCTCGCGCTCGCGGGGGACCACGGCGCCTACGGTGTGAAGCCGACCGCCGACGCGCTGTTGCCCTCGGTCGTGAGCACACCCACGCCGCACTGAGCATCGGTTCGCCGCGGGCGTTGCACGGCACGAGTGCTCTCAGATCGCCAACCACGCACGTCCGCGCCTGCCGCTAACTTGCGGCGGTGCATGCGCTTCCCTTCGTGCTCGCGACTCTCACGGCCGCGCTCCTGGCGCCATTTCTGCTGCGCACGCTGATCGAGGGCGGGCACGTCAAGGCCAACTATCGCGAACGTAGCGTCGCATTCCCGTTCGGCGTCCTGAGCATCGCGGGCGCGGTCGTAGCACTCGTGCCCCTGGCGGTCGTGGAGCGGCTCGAACTTGTCCATGTCTTCCATCCCGAGACGCTCGCTGTCGCCGTGTACGTGCTTGGCGTCGCCTTCCTCGGATTGGTCGACGACACGCTCGGAGGCGAGCCGCGGGGCTGGCGCGGCCACGGTAGGGCTGTGCTCCGCAGGCAGCTCTCCACGGGCGTTCTGAAGGCCGCCGGCTCGCTCGGGCTCGCGCTCTACGCCACCGGCTTGGAGGGGCTTTCCACGGGACGCTGGCTACTTGCGAGTGCGGTGCTGGTGCTCGCCACGAACGTCTTCAACCTGCTCGACCTGCGTCCGGGGCGCGCTACGAAGGTATTCGTCCTGCTCGGCGCCGGCCTTACGATCGGCGCCGCGAGCGTGCGCCCGCTATGGGCGCTCGGCCTGTTCGTGGGCCCGACGCTCATCGCCGGGGTCTACGACCTGCGTGAGCGTGCGATGCTCGGCGACACGGGCGCCAACCTGCTCGGCGCGCTCGCCGGCCTGTGGCTCGTGCTGACGCTGTCCGAGGTCGGGCAGGCGATCGCGCTCGCCATACTCGCCGCGATCACCGTATATGGGGAGCTGCGCTCGATCTCAGAGCTCGTGGAGCGGATGCCGCTGCTGCGCGGGCTAGACTCCTGGGGCGCACCTCGATGACCTCGCCTCACTCTGAACGCCACCCACAGGCCCCGGCCAAGACCCGGTTCATCTTCGTGACCGGCGGTGTTGTGTCCTCTCTTGGCAAGGGGATCGCCGCCGCATCGATCGGACGGCTGCTCGTGGCTCGCGGATTGACAGTGGGGCTACAAAAGTTCGACCCCTACATCAACGTCGATCCGGGCACGATGTCGCCGTACCAGCACGGTGAGGTGTTCGTCACCGAGGACGGCGCCGAGACCGATCTCGACCTGGGCCACTACGAGCGCTTCACCGACTCCAACGCAAGCCGCGCCTCGAATGTGACGGCTGGTGGCATCTACGACAGCGTCATCCGTCGCGAGCGACGCGGCGATTACCTCGGCGGGACCGTCCAGGTGGTCCCACACATCACCGATGAGATCAAGCAGCGGATCGCCCTGATCGCCGAGTCCACCGACGTTGACTTCGTAATCACCGAGATCGGCGGCACGGTCGGGGACATAGAGTCGCTCCCGTTCCTGGAGGCGATCCGCCAGTTCCCGGTGGACGTGGGCCGCCGGCGCTGCATGTTCATCCACCTCACGCTCGTCCCCTACATTGGCCACGCGGGCGAGTTGAAGACGAAGCCCACCCAGCACTCGGTCAACGAGCTGCGACGGATCGGCATCGCGCCGGACATGCTGATGTGTCGCTCCGAGGGCCCGCTCTCTCAGGAGATTCGCAAGAAGATCGCGCTGTTCGCGAGCCTGCCGGTCGATGCGATCGTCTCGGCGCGCGACGTCGACAACATCTACAAGGTGCCGCTCGTGTTTCGCGAGCAGGGCGTCGATCGCTTCATCCTGGAGCATTTCGGACTGGAGGCCCCGGCGCCCGAGCTCTCGAGCTGGCAGGAGCCGATCGAACGGGTCGAGCAGGCCGAGCGCTCGGTGCGCATAGCGCTCGTCGGCAAGTATGTGCAACTGGAGGACGCCTACCTGTCGGTCACCGAGGCGCTTCGTCACGCCGCGGCGCTTCAGGGGAGCACCGTGCAAGTCGATTGGATCGATTCGGAGTTGCTCGATTGGGATCCCCTTCCGCCCGACACGACCGACGAGCAGGATCGTCGCAGCGCGCGCGATTTGCTCGAGAGCGCTGACGGGATACTCATCCCGGGTGGCTTTGGAGGGCGCGGGATCGAGGGCAAGATCGCGGCTGCCGGTGTGGCCCGCCGGCGACGCATTCCCTACCTCGGCATCTGTCTTGGAATGCAGATCGCCGTGGCGGAGTTCGCAAGGCACGTCGCCGGCATGGAGGGCGCCAACTCGACCGAGTTCGACATCGAGACCCCCTATCCGGTGATCGATCTCTTGCCCGAGCAAAAGGAGGTGGCGGACCTTGGAGGGACTATGCGCCTAGGCGCCGACCCAATCAAGCTGCACGAGTCCTCGCGAGTGAGGGAGGCCTATGGCGAGGCCGTGGTGTACGAGCGCCATCGCCATCGCTACGAGGTCAACAACCTGTTGCGCAAGCGCTTGCAGAGCGCGGGTCTGCGCATCTCCGGGACCTCTCCCGACGAGCGTCTTGTCGAGGTCGTCGAGCTGGACGAGCATCCGTTCTTCGTGGCCTGTCAGTTCCACCCCGAGTTCAAGTCGCGCCCCGAGCGCCCGGCCCCCCTGTTTCGGAGCTTCATAGGCGCCGCACTCGAGCGCTCGGCCGAGCGCGCCGGAGGCGACCGCACGCTCGCGAGTCGCTCGTGAGCGCGGATCTGAAGGCCGCCGGCACGCAGGCGATGGTGTCCGCCGTGCGTGTGCAGGTCACCTTCCACGTACGCGACGAGCGTCAGGCCCACGCCGTGGCGGAGCGGATGGTGGACAGGGCTCACGAGATCGCCAATATGCCCGAGTGCGAATGCGATCTCGACGTCAGCGTCGAGCGCATGCGGACAGACCTCGCGCACCCGGTCGATCCCGGCGACGCGCTCGCTCGCGGGCGTCCCGCCGGTCTCTGAGGGCAGCCAATGCTGAAGCTCCGCCGCGCCACCGTTCTTCGGGCGGGACCCATCGACGGCCCCGAGCAGGATCTCACGATCTCGCTGGGGGGTGAGCGTCGACCCGCGATCGCCGAGATTGGCCTCGTGGGCGCGAGCCGGCAGGGAGACGAGGTGATCGTCAACGCGCAGGCCCGCGACCTCGGCCTCGGCTCCGGCGGCTTTGACATCGTGCACGTCAACCTGACGCGAGGCCTTGCCGGGGAGGGCGAGCCCGATGCCCACGTGATGAAGCTCAACTACACAAGCCTCCAGCACGCTGTGAGGCCGGTCGAGGACACCCAGAGGGGCGCACCCCACGGCGGGGCGCAGGCAGGCGAGGAGCTTCTCCTGCCCCTGGAGAAGCCGGTGGCGGTGCTCGCCCTGCACGGACAGCTCGCCGCGGTGGCATGGGCTTTTGCTCAGACGCATCGCGGTGCCACGCTCGGCTATGTTCAGACGCCCGGCGGCGCGCTGCCGGGGGGGCATTCGCGCATCGTGCGCAAGCTGCGCGAGCGTGGACTGCTCGCCGGGCACCTCACAGCCGGCGCGTCATATGGTGGCGAGGCGGAGGCTGTCAGCACCGCCGGCGCCCTACACCATGGGTTGCGCACGCTCGGCTGGGATGCCGCGGTGTGCGGGCCAGGTCCGGGTATCGTCGGCTCGAGCTCCCCGCTTGGCCACGGCGGGATGCATGCGCTCGACTCGGCTCATACCGCGCTCGCGCTCGGTGCCCCGACGCTACTCGTCGCACGCATGTCCTCCGCCGACGAGCGGCCGCGCCATCGAGGCATCTCCCACCACACCCTTACGGTGCTCGACCTGCTGCTCGAGCCGGTGACGGTTGCGCTGCCGGCCGGGATACGCTCGCCCGTGGGCGCCGACCTGCGCGCTCGCCTCGGTTCGGTGTTCGGGTCCACCGACGAGCGCGTCAGGCCCCAGTTGGAGCTCGACGTGAGTCGTCCGGCGCGCATGGCCCATCATGACTGGAGGCGGGCCCCGGTCGAGTTGCCGGCATATCTCGCAAGCGGCCTGCCCGCGGAGACAATGGGTCGCGTGCTCGTCGAGGATCCCCTGTTCTTCGGGGCCGCACTCGCGGGTGGCACGGTGCTCGGCGAGCTGTGCGAGCACACGCGGGACCGCACGCAGGCAAGCGCCGAGGGTAGGGTCGGCTGAGAGGCGGGTTGCACCGTCAAGGAGCTCTCGTCGCGAGGGCGAAGTCAGCGATGTGGGCGATTCTTCGACGGTTGCGGCTTCCAAGGAGATTCGCCTCGAGCGACTGACGCTCGACTTCCTCGCCTATCTCGAGCTCGAGCGCGGCCTGGCTCGCAACACGCTGCACGCCTACCGCTCCGACCTTGCCCAATTCGGCAGGTTCCTGGCAGAGCGTGGAGTATCGCCGCTCCAGGCGGACCACGGCGACTTGGCGGCCTTCCTCTCAGAGCTGGCAGGCGGCGTCGGGGATCGTCCGCCTGTGGCGGCGGCCACGCTACAGCGCAAGGCGGCATGCCTGCGCTCCTTCTACCGCCACCTGCGTCGCGAAGGCTCGATCGAGCACGATCCGACGGCCAACCTGCGGGGGCCGCCTAAGACCAAGCGACTGCCGAAGGTGCTCTCCCGCGAGCAGGTAACGATGTTGCTGAAGTCTCCCAAGGGGACCGAGCCGCTTGCTCTGCGCGACAGGGCGCTATTGGAGCTGATGTACGCGTGTGGGTTGCGCGTGTCCGAGGCGATCGACCTCGACATGGCCGACGTGGACCTCGAGGAGGGGATGCTGCGCGCGCGCGGCAAGGGCTCCAAGGAGAGGATCGTGCCCGTGGGGCGTCGAGCCGTCGAGGCGCTCGAGCTCTATCTCAGGCGCGCTCGCCCCGCACTGGTGGGAGTGCGAGCCCAGACGCGCCTGTTCGTCAACCATCGCGGCGGGACCCTGACCCGCCAGGGTCTCTACAAGATCATCCAAAATCGCGCGGGCAGCGCCGGGCTGGCCGAGCGGATGAGCCCCCACACGCTGCGCCACACCTTCGCCACACACCTGCTCTCCGGGGGCTGCGACTTGCGCTCGCTTCAGGAGATGCTCGGTCACGCCGACCTGGCCACGACCCAGGTCTACACGCACCTGTCGGCCGAGCGCTTGAAGGAGGCCTACTTCGACGCGCATCCGCGTGCGCATATGCTGGGCCGATCGCATGCCAGAGCTTCCGGAGGTCGAGACGATCAGGCGCCAGCTCGCACCGCTGGTTGAGGGACGCACGCTTCGGCGCGTGAGCATCCTCGACGCACGCTGGTGCCGGCCGCTCGCGCCGAGCGAACTGGTCGACGCGCTCGAGGGAAGGCGGGTGGAGCGACTCGGGAGGCGTGGCAAGTACCTGGTCTGGGGCTTGAGCGACGATGTGTATCTCGCCCAGCATCTGCGCATGACGGGGACCGTGCTGTGCGATCCGGATTTGGGACAGAGACACGTTCGTGTGGGCATAGATCTCGACGAGGGAGTCCGTCTTGCGATAGTCGACCCGCGCAGGTTTGGGACCGGGGAGCTGTTGCTCGGAGGGGAGGCTCTGGACGCGTTCTTCGACGCGCGTCTCGGGCCAGAGCCGTTTGACGATCGCTTCACGGTCGAGTATCTGCGTGCTCAGGCGCACGGGCGCACGGCGCCGATCAAGGCCTTCCTGCTCGACCAGCGCCGCATCGCCGGCGTGGGCAACATCTATGCCGACGAGGCTCTGTATCGCGCCGGGATTCATCCGCTGCGGCCCGCCGGGAGTCTGCGCGGCGAGCAGTACGAGCGCTTGCGCGAGGCGGTGATCTGGGCGCTCCAGGCCGGCATCGACGCACGCGGGGCGACGATCGACGACTTCCGCCACGTGGACGGGGTGTGGGGCTCCTTTCAGGACCGCTTCCAGGTGCATCGGCGCGAGGGCTTGGCGTGCGGAAGCTGCGGCACGACGGTCGTGAAGATGGTCGCGGCGGGGCGGGGAACTTATGTGTGCGAGACCTGCCAACCCCGTCCGCGCGCGGCGCGCCGCCCAACTCGCTAGCGCGTTGTCGGGTGTGCTCGCATATGGTCGGCCCCACCGGTGCGAGGGACTTTGGGGGTGGCGGAGTGTGCTGCAAAATGGCGTGCCCCACGCGCGCGCGAGGGAGCCCTTTTGGGCCTTTCGGAGGTGTGCTCGCAAATGGCGTGCCCCACGCGCGTGCGAGGGGAGCGCAAACTGGTTAGGCGGCGAGCAGCTCGTCGAGACGGCCGCTCTCAAGCGCGCTGACCGTCTCCGCGTAGCCGCCCAGCAACTCGTCTCCGACAAGGACCTGCGGAAAGCTCATCATGCCGGTACGGCTGGCGAGCTCCACTCGCCCGGTGGGGTCCTTGGAGAGGTTGACTTCGGAGAACTCGAGGCCACGGGCCTCAAGGAGACCCTTTACTCTCGCGCAGAAGGAGCACGGCTCGGTCGTGTAGACGGTGATCTGACGAGTTGTTTGATCCGTCATGTTCATTACTTCATAAAGTATAGCGCCACTTTTGGAGGGCTCTCTCGTCCTCGCGAGTCCCGCCGAGCATCATCCTAGACTCGTTCGAGCAATGGCCGGACTGGTGAAGACCGAAGCAGTCGTGCTGCGCTCGATGCGCTACGGCGAGGCCGACCGCATTTTGCATGTGTATACGCCGCACGGGGGCAGGGTGAGCGCGATCGCCAAGGGTGTGCGCCGCACACGCAGCCGCTTCGGCGGCCGTCTGGAGCCGTTCTTTCGCCTACAGATCGAGATGCACGAGGGTCGCGGCGAGTTGCTGACCGTCACCGGGGCGCAGACCGTGGACGGCCATCCGAGCCTGCGGGAGGATGCGGGCGCTCTTGACGCCGCCGCACGGGCGTGTGACGCGGTCGGACGCCTGTTCGAGACCTCGGAGCCACACCCGGGTGTGTTCAACCTGCTGTGCCGCAAGCTATCGCTACTCGACCGGAATCCGGCCGGGGCCACTCGTGCCAGTGCGCTGGCGTTCCGCCTGAAGCTGCTCGTGGCGGCCGGGCTGGCGCCGCAACTGGGCGCGTGTGCGTGCTGTGGCGAACGCGAACACCTCGTCGGCTTCTCCGGGGCGGCGGGAGGCGTTGTGTGCAGCTCCTGTGAGGCGGGGGCGTTCGCGCTCGAGGAGCAGGCCCACGAGTTCATGACTCAGGCGCTCGCACGTCCGCTCAGCGAGGCGCCGGCGGATGACGGCGAGGAGCGGATGCTCGGCCAGGTGGAGAGAGCGGTGAGCGAGACGCTCGAGCATCATGCCCATGTGCGCTTGATGCCCGCAACCAATCGCCGCCCACCGAAGCGAGTGCCACAATCGACCGCATGAGCCTCGCCCGGGATAAGTCGGTTGCCGCGAGCTTCGCGGAGCGCAGCAAGGAGATCGAGGAGCGCGAGCTATCGCGGCTTGCCGCGCGGTCCTATCCCGCACATAGGGCAAGAGACGAGGACGATTGCGGGCTGCGCACTCCGTTTCAGCGCGATCGCGACAGGATCGTTCACTGCAAGGGCTTCCGTCGCCTCACGCACAAGACGCAGGTATTCGTGGCTCCGCTCGGCGACCACTATCGGACCCGCCTCACACATACGCTCGAGGTGACAACGATCTCGCGGACGGTCGCCCGGGCGCTTGCCCTGAACGAGGACCTTGTTGAGGCGATCGGGCTCGGCCACGATCTCGGGCACCCTCCGTTCGGGCACATCGGCGAGGAGGCGCTCGACGAGTGCCTGAAAGAGCGCTTTGGCAGCGAGTTCCGCCACTACGAGCACTCGCTGCGCGTAGTGGACCGGCTCGAGCGAGACGGCGCCGGGCTGAACCTGACAGAGCAGGTGCGGGAGGGGATCGCGTGCCATTCCAGCCGCGCGCCGCTACCGGAGACGCTCGAGGGACGGATCGTGCGCACGATCGACCGCGTCGCGTATATCAACCATGACATCGACGATGCGATGCGCGCGGGACTGTTGGCCGAGGAGGAGTTGCCCGAGCAGCCGATCGCGGTGCTCGGGCCGACGGGATCGCAGCGGATCGACGCGCTCGTGCACGATATGGTCGAGCATTCGTGGGCGGCCGGCGACATCGTGCAGGGACCGGAGGCCGGTCCGGCGATGGCCGAGCTTCGCAAGTTCATGTTCGAGCACGTGTACTTGGGTCCGGCGGTGCGCGCCGAGCACGCCCGCATCGCAAACGTGGTGCGCAAGCTGTTCGAGCACTACGTCGAACACCCACAGCTACTGCCCGCCCCCCAAGCGGATGCCCGTGAGAGCCGAGAGCTCCCCGAGCGCGAGCCGCCTGAAGGGCTCGAGCTCGCGCAGCGTGTGACCGACTACCTGGCGGGTATGACCGATCGCTACTGCATCCGCCAGTACACCGATCTGGAAGTGCCGCGAGCGTTTGCTCTATAGGTAGCGGTCGTGCGGCGCGTCGGCCCGACCAAGCCAGAGCCCGGCTGGGCGCGGCGGACGGCGAATGGCTAGCGTAGGCCCGATATGGCTCTGTACACCAGCAACAGCAGGGACCGCGTGCGCGATGCGGTGGACTTCGTCGAGCTGGTGTCGACGCGTACCGAGCTGCGCCGGGCCGGCCCACGCAGCTATGACGGCTTGTGCCCGTTCCACGAGGAGCGCACACCGTCGTTCGGAATAGACCCGACGGAGAAGGTCTACTACTGCTTCGGCTGCCAGGCCTCCGGGGACGTGTTCACGTTCGTGCAGGAGACAGAGGGGGTGGACTTCAGGGGCGCCCTGGAGCTGTTGGCCGACCGCTATGGGATAGAGCTCGAGCTCGAGCGCGAGGACCCACGCGAAGCCGAGAAGCGCCAACGGCGCGAGCGGCTGCTCGAGCTGCTCGCGCGCACCGCCGCCTACTACGAACGCTATCTGTGGGAGTCGACCGAGGCAGCACGTGCACGCGATTACCTCCAGGGACGCGGACTGACTGAGGAGGCGCTGCGCGCGTATCACGTCGGGTATGCGCCCAGCGCGTGGGACAGGGTGCTGATGGCATCCCGGCACGGAGGCTTCTCGGAGCGCGAGCTGTACGAGACGGGACTCGCTCAGCGCTCTCAGGAGAACGGGCGGCCCTACGATCGCTTCCGCGGGCGGATCATGTTCCCGCTGGCCGATGTGAGAGGTCGCGTGCTGGGTTTCGGCGCTCGCGCGATGCGCGAGGAGCAAAAGCCGAAGTACCTGAACACGTCCGATAACGACGTGTACCACAAGGGCCGTCACCTGTATGGGGCAGATCTCGCTCGCGCGGCGGCGACGAAGGCGGGAACCGTGATCGTGTGCGAGGGGTACACGGACGTGATCGCGCTGCACCAGGCGGGCTTTAAGAATGCGGTGGGACTGATGGGGACGGCGCTCACCGACGATCAGGTGGGCGAGCTGGGCCGGCTCGCGCAGACAGTCTTGCTCGCGCTGGACGCCGATAGCGCCGGACAGGAGGCGATGTTGAAGGCCTCGCGGCTGGCGGCCAGGCGCAAGCTGGAGTTGCGCGTAGTGGAGCTTCCCCAAGGCGCCGACCCGGCGGAGCTCGTGCAGAGCGGTGGGGCTCAGGCAATCGAGAAGGCTGTCGAGCGTGCGGTGCCGTTCGTGCGCTTCCGCGTCGAGCGCGCACTGGCCAGCGGCGAGGACTCGACGCCCGAAGGTCGCGACCGGATGGTGGCGGAGCTTAGGCCGGTGTTCGCGACGCTTGCGCCGAGCGCGATGCGGATGGAGTTGACGCGGCTCGTGTCGGGAAGGCTCGGGCTGAGTGAGGGTCTCGCCGAGACACTGCTGTCCGCCAGCGGCGGACAGGGCGGGACTGGCACGGGCGCCGCACGGCAAGGCGATGGGCCGCGCGGGCAATCCCCACGCGCCGAGGGCCGAGAGAGCGGCGTACGCGAGGCGCGACGCGGCAACGGATCGCAGGCCAGCAGGGTGCTCTCGGCCCGCGAGGACACCGAGCGCGCCTTTCTGGCTCTGTGCATCGCGTCGCCCGAGCACGGACGGCAGTCCCTGGAGGAAGTCGAGCTGGGGGGCGTGTTCACAAGCGACTTGCTGCGTCGTGCCGCCGAGCACCTCAAGGACGGGCACCTCGAGGAACCGCTCAAAGGGATCGACGCCGAGGACCGCGAGCTCGTCAGCCTGCTCGCCGAGCTGACCGTGGAAGCTGGGCGCTGGCCGGTCTCCGAGCGCAAGTCAAAGCCTCCGATGCTCGAGGTCCAGCAGCTCCAGCTACAGCTCGCGTGGATCGACCGCCGCATCCACACCGCACGCGCTCAGGGCATCGGCGAGGTGAGCGACCTCGCGCGCATGCGGGGCGAGGTAAAGCTGGAGTTCGACCGGGCACAGGAGCGGGCGATGGCAGAGACGGGCGCGGGGGCGCATTGACCGGCCGATTGGGCGCTGCTTCGGTATCGTCGCACGCCGTCTGGCCGGACATTGGCGAACGCGTGTTCGCGGTTCCGTCCGATCCGTAGTAGACAATGCGGTGCATGGATCGCGCTTCGCTGGAACAGTTGCTGGACGAGGGAATGTCGCTCATCGAGATCGGGCGGCAACTCGATAGGGACCCCTCAACCGTCGGGTACTGGGTAAACAAGTACGGGCTCAAGGCCCACGGTAGAGAGAAGTATGCGCCAAAGGGAGGGCTTTGCAGGGAGGATTTGGAAGGCCTTGTGGCAGACGGCGCGTCGCTTACGCAGATCGCAGAGACCGTCGGGCGAAGTCTTGGGACCGTTCGACATTGGCTCAGGAAGTACGACTTGCGTACAAACTGTCCTGCTGGGCCCAGGCGTCCCGGTGTACAGCAGGCCCGCGTCGCCGGACTCAACGAAGCATTGGTCGCGTGTCCTCACCATGGCATGGTGGAGCACGTACGGGATTCACGCGGGTCGTACAGATGTCGTCAATGTCGAACGGACGCGGTAATACGCCGTCGCCGCCGGGTTAAGCAGATTCTTGTTGGCGAATCGGGTGGGTGTTGCCGTCTCTGTGGATATGACCGCTGTGTCGCCGCGCTTGAGTTTCATCACATCGATCCGAGCACGAAGGAGTTCACCTTGTCCCGACGTGGCGCGCGCAACATCGCGATGCTTCGCGCCGAGGTTCGCAAGTGCGTACTGCTCTGCTCGAACTGCCATGCCGAGGTGGAGGCGGGCTTCGTTAAGCTGCCTGTAGAATGTGCGTCGGAGCAGCATTTCCGAAGTAGCACAGTCCGGGGTGGCGCAATTGGCAGCGCGGGATCCTGTTAAGATCAAGGTTGCGGGTTCGAGTCCCGCCCCCGGAGCCTCAAGAATCCCTCCGCCCCTAAAGGGGCGGTATCCCCGTAGGGAGTGTGTGGGGTTCGATCCCCCCGGACCTTCGAGAACCTTCGCCCCCTGACGAGGCGGAATCCCCAAACGGGGCGGAGATCCTACCCTGAGAGCTTCAGAGCTTCTCTGCCATCTGGGGCGATGTCCCCGGAGGAGAACAGGCGGGTTCGAGTGCCATTCCCGGCGTGCTTGACGCAAGCTCCTCTATGAGCGAGGCAGCGCGGGCGCCCGCGTCGTGCGAGGCGACCCACGATACAAGGTCCCGCGCATGCGAGCGGATCGAGGCGTCGCCGAGCGCGTGCAGGACCGCATGACGCAAGGGCCGTGGTGAGATGAAGCGTCGCGGCAGCCGCACGCCGGCGCCGGCCCAGGCGAGGCGGGCGGCGTTCTCGTTCATGTCGCCCGCGACCGGGCAGGCTACGACGGGGACACCGCAGGAGAGCGCGCGGACGAGCGTGCCGTGGCCGGCGTGGCAGATGATGGCGTCGCAGTGGGGAAGGGTGCGCGCGTACGAGAGCCAATCGACCACGCGGGCGTTGTCGGGAACGGGCAGGGGACGCGTCGGGAGGCGGCGGTTGTAGGTGGCGAGCACGCGCACGGGAGCGTCGGCGAGGCCGCGTAGGGCGGCGTGCAGGAGACGATGGTCAGGGTCCTGCGAGGTGGAGGGGGCGACGAGCACGAGTGGATCCTCGCCGGGCGGGAGAGCGACTTCATCGGCCGGCGGCTCCCACATGAGCGGACCGATGACATGGGCGTGGGGGGGCCACGGGCGTGGGTACTCAAGCTGGGGGAAGGAGGCGACGAGCGCAAGCTCGCGGGAGGTGCCGCCGTGGACATGGGAGAGCGGCGGCAGGCCCAGCTGGGCGCGCGTACGGTTGAGCGCGAGACGTCCGCTCTCCAGGCCGCGGCGGACGGGCATGTGGGCGCGCTCCCAGAACGCTCGGCCGAAGGCGGTGCGCGGGAGACGCGCGCCGAAGGAGTAGATCGGAAAGCCAGGGCCCGCCTCTGGAAGGACATGGGGGATGAGCGTGGCGCGGGGGATGCCGAGAAGCTCCCCGGCGAGCGAGGGACCGAGCGTGAGAATGTCGTGGACGACGACGTCCGGCTGAAGATCGCGCACGAGCGGGAGCGTGTCGCGCGTGGCGTAGACGACGGCCTCGTAGAAGTCGAGCGGCCCGCTGCCGATGGGAAATGCGCTGTACTCGGGGGCGGGGGTGAACGTGAGCCCCTCGGCCTCGACATCCGTGCGCCAGCGCCGCCAGGTTTGCAGGGTGACGTCGTGGCCGCGAGCGCGGAGGGCACACCCGAGCGCGATCATTGGGAAAGCGTGGCCGGGGTCGCCGAAGGCGCCGAGCAGAATACGTAGCGGGGAGGAGGCGGATCGGGAGCGCGCCTCCGGTGAGGTGGCGTCGAGGGGGGAGACGGACATCGGCGGGACTTGCGACGGGCGAAACGGACGCGCGCTCGGCATGCGAGCCGCGAGCGTTAGCCCGCGAGCTCGGCGACGAGCCGGAGCTGCTCCAAGCGGTCGTCCTTGTTGAACGCGATCGGGGTGATCCCGAGCGTGCCGACGCCCGCGTCGCGATAGACGGAAATGCGCTCGCGGACGACATCCTTGGGCCCGCACAGGGAGACGGTGTCGATGAGCGCATCTGGAATCGAGGCCATGGCCTCCTCGCGCTTGCCTTCGAGGTAGAAGTCCTGGATGACTTTGGCCTCTGCCTCGAAGCCGTAGCGGCAGACGAGGTTGTTGTAGAAGTTTTGCTTGCGAGAGCCCATGCCGCCGACGTAGAGCGCGACGAACGGACGCATCGCATTGCGCGCGCTAGAGATGTCGTCGGTGATGAAGACGTTGACGGTGGGGGCGATGTCGAAGCCGTCGAGCGAGCGCCCGACGCGGTCGGCGCCTTCCTGAAGGAGGGGACGCAGCTCGGAGACATGCTCGGGGGAGAAGAGCGTGGGGATCCACCCTTCGGCGATCTCACCGGCGAGAGCGGTGTTCTTGGGGCCAATGGCGGCGAGATAGATGGGTATGTGCTCCTGGACGGGGGCGATCGTGAGCTTGAGCGCCTTGCCGGGCCCGTCGGGGAGCGGCAGCTCAAGCGTCTCACCGTGGTACTCGAGGCGTTCGCGAGCGAGCGCCTTGCGCACAACCTCGACGTACTCGCGTGTGCGCTGGAGTTGCTTGGCAAAACGCTGCCCATGCCAGCCCTCGGCAACCTGCGGGCCGGAGGAGCCGATGCCGAGGATCATGCGCCCACCGGACAGCTGGTCGATCGTGGCGGCGGTCATCGCGGTCATCGCGGGCGAGCGTCCGGGCATCTGGAAGATGCCCGAGCCGAGCCGGATCGTGGAGGTCTGCCCGGCGAGCCAGGCGAGCACGGTGGCCGTGTCCGAGCCGTAGGCCTCGGCGGCCCACACGGAGTCATAGCCCAGCCGCTCCGCTTCAAGGACGATGTCGAGCTGATCCTGGGAGCTGAGGCCGAGGCCCCAATAGCCGATGTGCACGCCTAGCTTCATGTGCGTCCTTTCTGTTTAGAGGGCGTCGCCGGGACGCACGAACATGATCTCAGGAACGACGCAGGCGGGGGAGACGCGCAAGAGGAAGCGCACGGACTCGGCGATGTCCTCAGGGCGGATCATGTCCTGCGCGGCGACCTGACCCTTGGCGAAATCGGTCATGGGCGTGTCGACGAAGGCGGGGCAGAGCGCGGTGGACTTGATGCCCGAGGAGCCGAGTTCCTTGTTCATGGCTTCGGTGAAGCCGACGACGCCATGCTTGGTCGCGGAGTAAACCGAGAGCCACGCCTCGGCGTGCTTGCCGGAGATCGAAGAAGTGTTGACGACGAGCGCATTCGAGTGCTCCGCGCCGGCCTCCTTGAGCATCGAGAGGCACTCGCGGTAGAAGATGACGATCGAGCGCAGGTTGACGGAGAGTTGCATGTCGAGATGCTTGGTGAGGATGTCTCCGACGGGCGCGCCGATGCCGACGCCGGCGTTGTTTACGAGCACGTCGAGCCGCGAGTAGCGCTCGCGGTGAGCGGCCACGACCTTCTGGATCTCCGACTCCTCGGAAAGGGCGGCGGACACCCCGTGGACATCGAAGCCTTCGGCGGCAAGGCCATCGACGGCGGCTTGAAGCTTCTCGGGCCGCCGGGCGGCCATCGTGATGCCATAGCCTTCCTCGCCGAGCATCCGCGCAATCGAAAGGCCGATCCCGCTCGATGCCCCTGTGACGATCGCTGCACGCTGCGCCATTGCTGCTCCTCTCGCTGGTTGACCCGCTGAATCAAACCATCCCAGACCGCAAAGGCGCATGCGGCCACGACGCTGGTAGCTTCTGAAGGGTCGCGCTAGGCCGTGACACGGGCCCGTAGCTCAGTTGGTTAGAGCCGCCGACTCATAATCGGTTGGTCCCAGGTTCGAGTCCTGGCGGGCCCATCCACAGAATCCCGCTTAACAGAGCGGGATTCTGTCTTTCTTGGTTTATTGGCTAGGTCCCGTAATAGCCTTTGGGGCCACCATTGGGGCCACCTGACCCAGAGAGGTGTCCCAATTGGTGCGGAATGGATACTTGCCATCAGCGAAGTCGCCAGCGCTTAGTGCTCTGGCTCGGAAGTTCGCCGACGTATTCGTGGTCAGGCGGCTTGGGCGGTGGGCTGGGCGAGTCGCTGGGCGACGCGGTCGAGGTCTTGGCGGGTGAACTTCCATTGGAACGGGGCGG